>DBAE01000275.1 GCA_002291495.1 Bacteriovoracaceae bacterium UBA1018
CCTTACATCGGCCCTTGAACCTCGATCTGAACCGACTGGCCTAATTTCTCCATTTTCCAAAAAACGGAGCAACTTAACCTGAATATCGAGAGGAAGGTCTCCGATCTCGTCCAAAAATAAAGTGCCGTTATGAGCCTGCATAAGGGCTCCCGTACGATGATTGCTTGCTCCCGTGAAAGCTCCTTTGACATGACCAAAAAGTTCACTCTCTGCCAATGACAAGGGTAGAGCGCCACAATGCAGAGGAACAAATGGACCAGACGCTCGATCACTCCAGCCGTGGAGAAGGTGAGCGAGAACTTCTTTGCCAGTTCCCGTTTCGCCTGCGATGTAGATGGAGAGAGGAGTGGCAGCCGCTTTTTTCGCCATCCATAGAATTTTTTTTCCTTCTTCTGTACAAGTTTGCCAAGGGCGTACGCCTGAGGGTTGATGAGGTAAAGTTTGCTCGGTGGACTGATTTTCGAGGGTCAAAGTAGTCTCACCTAACTCAAGAGGTAAACCAGGCGGCACATGGGCCTCACGGACAGAGAGATCTCCTAACCGGGCGTTTTGCCCGCGGTCTTCGAGGGTTAACCAAAAAGGAGATCGATCAACCGATGTCGAAGTGAAAGTGAGTCTCGCGACTTTTTTAGGAACCGTAGGGTCACGGAGTACTACGTCTGAGAGTTCGTCTCGTCCTAAGCTGATTTCCGTAGCTACGCGAGGGAGAGGGACGACCCGCGTTTCACCTGAAGGGTCCTGAATTCTAAATTGCCACATAAATACTCCTGATCTGTCCGTTGACTGACTTGTTCATTGATTCGTTAAGGAGAGCTCCATGAGCAATGACTATTCCAGTTGGAAGGATGTTTTGGTTCCAAGTACTTAGCGTGCTATTTAGTAGATAAAAGTTGAATCAAAAAGGTTATAGACTCCCTTTTGGTCCATTTTCAGAGTAATCTTGGATCAATCTTTGGAGCATTTATGGCAAGTGAGTTTTTTCTAACAGTGGGTGATGCAACCCAGTTACAGGGCCTGTTTAACGGCAATTTTTTGAAAGGCAGACGTGAACCTCGTGTCGCGATGGTGGGACGATCGAACGTGGGCAAAAGCTCATTGATTAATGCCCTGCTTGGGACAAGGCTCGCACGGACTAGCGCGGAGCCAGGCAAAACTCGATGCATCCATTTTTATATTTGGTCTGACATCAAAAAAATTGTCGCCGACCTTCCGGGATATGGTTTTGCAAAGGCCGCACACACCGAGAGAGAGAGATGGGCGCAGTTTATCAATGCTTACATCAAAGAAGATGAAGCATTGGAACGAGCCCTGGTCTTACTCGACTCGCGGCACGGGCCCACAGATCTCGACATCGAAGCGATTAAGTTTTTAAGTTCGCAAAGCGTGCCTATGACGTTTGTTTTTACAAAAACGGATTCACTGAAGAATCAGTCTGAACGAGCAAGTCGACGTAAAGAAGCGAGCGCGGCACTCAAAGAGATTGGATATGATCCTACTCATGCGCACTGGGTATCGGCAAAAACCCAGGATGGAATTAAGGGTCTGATAAAATCACTGACGGATAGTGCACCACCGATCGCTGTCGAAAAGGAAGAATAGCAGCAAATGAAAAAAGCGTTTCGTGTTGGCGCTCGTATCGGAGTAGTAGCTCCCTCGGCCGTGGTACCGGGCCTTGAACTTAAACTTGGGTCGGAAAGACTGAAGAAGACTGGCTTCCAGGTTCAGATCCATCCTCAAGTGAGAAAGCGAGACTTTCTTTTTGCAGGATCCGACCAAGAGCGCGCAAAGGCGTTTTGGACGTATGCTCTTGATCCCAAGATCGAAGTGCTTTGGTGCGCTCGGGGTGGATACGGAGCAATGCGAATCCTGCCGCTGCTAAAAGCGTACTCAAAAAAGTCGGGGCGCAAACCCACGAAAAAAATCTTAGTCGGATTTTCAGATGCCACTGCAGTATTAGATTTTGTTCGAAAGGAGTGGGGATGGACGGCGATTCACGCTCCAATGGTTGCACAGCGAGACTTTAGCTCATTACCGGATGGGCCCTGGAATGAATTAATGAATGTTCTCGGGGGGGCACTCGGGGAGAAGTCTCATCAATCGGCCAAAGAGTTTAAACTCAGTTTTCTGAGTCCTAAAAAAGCTCGGGTTGTTGCCCCAATCATCGGCGGAAATCTTGCCGTGATTAACTCGCTAGTGGGCACGGACTTTCAACTCGATGCTCGCGGAAAGATTTTATTTTTAGAAGAAATCACCGAGCCAGCGTATCGGATCGACCGAATGATTCAGCAGATGCTCCAGTCAGGATCCTTTGAAGGAGTGCGAGCGATCGTCATTGGCACACTTGATCAGTGCGAAGATAAGGTACCCATGACCTTGAGTGGTAAGCCCCTTAGAGCCAAGTTCTCCGAGAAAAAATTTATCTCTGAGATCTTTGGCGGTCTAGGGCTAGAACTAGGAGTGCCAGTCGCTATCGGCCTACCCATCGGACATGGAGGTGGACACTATCCGCTCGTCTTGGGCAGTAAGTACTGTCTGAATAAGAATGGGCTATTTACTAAAATTTAAGACCATCTAGCCTGCGACGAATTTCATCGCGTGTTGTCCGAAACTTCTGGAGCGTAATTTCTTTAGGTTCGTCGGTACCCGCTGGATCGGGGAGAGGCCAGTGAAGTCGTTGTGCCTTTTTTGCAAATATCACGGGACATACTTCTTCAGCACATAAAGTGATGATGTAGTCCAGGTTTTCAGCAAAATCTTGGGGCAATTGCTCAATTGATTTTGAAGTCTGCGTAGATATGTCAATTCCGATTTCTTTGAGTGCCTCTATGGCAAATGGATTGACGTTGGAAGGTTTTGAACCAGCGCTTTCAATGTTTGCGACGTCGCTCAAAACAGATCTAGCTAAGCCTTCGGCCAGTTGGCTTCTTGCTGAATTTGCCACACACATAAATAGGATGTTTTTCTTTTTCATGAGTTCAACTTTTTGCGTTTAAGAAGAATTTACGACGAATTGCTAGCGCCACATGGACCAAAGCTAATAGTACGGGCACTTCTACCAGGGGGCCAATTACGGCAGCAAAAGCTGCCCCATGTCCTATACCAAACGTTGCTATTGCAACCGCAATTGCTAGTTCAAAATTATTGGAAGCGGCAGTAAATGAAAGCGTAACTGCCTGCTCGTAATTCGCACCCGACTTTTTACTCATGTAAAAAGAGAATGCAAACATCAGGACGAAGTAGATGCAAAGCGGAAGTGCAATTCTTAGCACATCAAGAGGGAGTTCAATCATCTGCTCGCCCTTGAGTGAAAACATCAGCACAATTGTGCCGAGGAGTGCAAAAAGAGTAATAGGACTTATCTTAGGTAAAAATGTTTCTCGATACCAGGTGTCCCCACGCGCTCGTCTTAAGATTGCTCGAGTAAAAAAACCGGCCATAAACGGAATGCCTAGATAGATAAAAACGGATTGTGCGATTTCAATGATGGTGAAGTGAATCTCGATAGACCTCAGTCCGAGAAGATTTGGGAGCCACGTCAGAAAGATCCAAGCATAAAGAGGAAAGAACAAGATCTGAAAAATGGAGTTAAAAGCCACAAGGCCTGCGCAATATTCGGGATTGCCTTCGGCGAGTTCATTCCAAACAATGACCATTGCAATACAGCGAGCAAGACCAATCAAAATCAATCCGATCATGTACTCGGGATGATCGTGTAGGAAGATGTATCCTAGTGCAAACATCAAGACTGGACCAATTACCCAGTTTTGCAGCAGAGACAAAACAAGAATCTTTTTATTTTGAAATACCTTTCCCATCTCTTCGTATCTCACTTTGGCGAGGGGAGGGTACATCATCAGTATGAGACCTACCGCAATTGGGATTGAAGTAGTTCCGACACTCATGGAATGAAGTGCCGGAACTACTTCTGGAGCAATGAGGCTCAGTACAACACCAAGGCCCATTGCAGCAAATATCCATACGGTCAAATACCGATCTAAAAATGACAGCTTTTTTGAAGGCATTTATTCGGACTTCCCGTTTTTAACAACAATCATTTCCACTTGCCGATGGTGCGCAACAAGCTTCAGCTTCTTCTTCGGTCGACTCATCAGCTTCATTGTAAACTTCTGCATCTGCCATGGTTTGGTAAGTTTCCCAAGCCACGCCTGACGGATCTTCAACCCATGCTTTTTTTGATTCAGCGTAGCAGCAAGTGGTTTCTCCCTCGCCATACACTTTAAGGTCTGCATTTTTTAGTCTTTCAGTGAGTTGGGTAAGTTCGTTTTCTTCATCGACTTGGATGCCTAAATGATCCACTCCNNCCTTCTTTGCAGTTTTTAGATTTTTTTGTCTTTTTCGTGCTTTCTCGTGCGCAACAGTTGACTTGCAGAAAGTTGATCAAGCCATCGATGAGGTCTGTATTCGCAAAGTAAGTAATGAATCGTCCGCTCTTTTTAGAGGTCACTAGTCCTGCTTTACTCATATGCGAAAGGTGAAACGAAAGAGTATTGGCCGGTATTTCTAGCTCTTCAGCTAGTGTGCCAGGTAGTGCTCCGTCGTTTCCGTACTCGATCAATAGCTTAAAAACTTTCAGCCGAGTTTCTTGCGATAACGATGAGAATGCTTCAGTAGCTTCGTACATTTCCATATTTCTAGAATAATGGAAATGTAGTCTGTGGTCAAGGCGAATATATATCCTATAAATTCGAGGTGTTATCGCTGGGTCTTATTGAGAAATCGAATAATCCTTCGGTACACTTTTTCTCGAATACCTAAAATTTCGTTGTCGATCTCATGGAGTGCTCCCGCATAGACGTGGTGTTTAAAGTGTGGGGCGTTCTCACTGAGAGTTTTTTGCGTTTCTTCCGCGTCTACATATTTATCTTCTTGTCCTGAAAGAAGGACGTATCCAGGGATTTGATCTGGGATTTTCCATTCGCGCGATTTTTTAGCCATGCTGAGTAGGTGCAAGGCAAAATCGACTACCTGTAGAGGTGAGTGCACGGAGATTGGATCTAGGTGAGGATTGTCATCTGCCTTTGGGTATTGATCCGAGGTCAGGCTTTTTTCAGTAATACTGATAACGGTTCGCGGAACTATTCCGGGCGCAATGAGTATCACACGATCTGCTTGTCCCTCTTTCGCTGCGTAATAGGCCGCAAGGCCCCCAGTAGACCAACCGAGGATAGTTTTCTGTGAGTAATACGCGGTATCTCGAGCATAAAGATCCCAAATCTGATTTCCGATCTCGACGATCCCAGGAATTCGAGTATTGTCCATCATGCCTTCGGAGCCGCCTTGCCCCATATAATCAAATGCAATCACTTGGTAGCCGGCTTGTGAGAGGCGAGTGAAAAGATGGTTATGATTGCGCATCGAATCCGCGAGGCCTTGAAAGTACAAGATATTACCTTGAAACTTTGTTCCGGATTTTGCGTCGATATAACCCGCACGGACCTTCACGTGGAGCGGTTTTTTCTGCCGAGTAATGATGTGGCTGAAAGTAGTTGTTACATCTACGAGTTCACACCGAGTCCAGATTTTGCCACAGGCGGACACGGGCAGAGTCTCGTTTGAGTCTATTGCCAGCGCTTCTGAGCTCAGTCCAAGCCACATTAAAACTAGTAAAGTCTTCATGCGCGGCTATTAACTGGAGATCCTCAGTAATGCAAGATTTCACTACTTCAGAAGGCCAGTGCTTTTAATCCATTTAGGATCTGGAATTACATAGATCTGAACTCCAATAAAGTAGCCCTTGGTAGGATCACCGATACCTTCAAACAACTCGATACCTGCAGGAATCTCAACCTCGATCCAATGAGTGTTGCTGCCGTTTTGGGATCTAGTGGTGGGTTTTGTGTCAGTCCAAAAATGAGGAAGAGTTTGGCCGACATAAGGTTTAGAGCCAGAGTGATAAAGTGTTCGAGGTTTATCATGAACCTTTGCCCAATAAGTTCCATCACGAAAACTTTTGACCGCCTTTGGATCCATTCTGTGAAGGCGGCCTGGTATTAAAGCGTCATGACGTTTGGCTGACTTTACTCCTTGGGTGTGAGCGATTTCTTCGGCTTTACGAAGCGCTCTTTGTGCATTTTTTTCCTCTCCTGCNNCCTGCCATGCCCTCTCGGAGTGCGCTAATCTCTTTCTGGATGTCGGCGAAATCCTTGAAAGGTTTGAGAGCGAGTTGAAGCGCTCCAAGAACTCTTTGCTCAGGAGGGATCTCTTTTCCCTTGATAAATGAACGTCCTGAAACGAATTCATAAAGGCTGACTAGTTCCCCTAGGGAAGAGTATTTCAATCCCAGTTCCATAGCTGTTTCAATATCGTTACGAACACGATCGGAGAACCCCAGTGGAGTAATCCCAGCTGCTTCTTGAAATGCTGCAGCTAATTCGTGTGCGATCCCGACACTGTCTAAAAAAGAAATGGGCTGATATCCGAGCCTAGCTCGTTCCTTGAGAAACGCCTCAAGTGCGCCCAGTCGATCGACGCTTACTTTTCCCATACGTCGCTGATCTGGAGGGACGCCGTTCATGTCCTCGATCACATCTTGAATAATGCCGCGTTCTAAGTATTTGCCCGGACCGCCTAGGCTAAATCCTGAATCCAAAAATTGGCTATATCCACCTAGCGGTGCTTGGTCAGGAAGGACAGCCAGATCACGCAGGGCCTGCCAAGAGAACGCTGTAAAATTCGATGAATGAGCCGGAAAAACTTCGGTAAGGGCCGGAAAAGAAGTCGCTCCGAAATCCGGCAGGATGAGGTGGCCTATTTCTTTGTCGATCGTATTGGAAGCATCTGCGACTCGAGCTTCAGATTTTTCCACCTTCTCCTCAAAACGCTTCACATTCTCTTTCCAAGCTTTCACTGCGCCTTCAAGCCGACCAAATGAATTATGAAGTGGACCTGGGATATCAGACTTAACTCGATCGATAAAATCTGAAACATCTTTTTGAGAATGAGATAGCGGCCCTTCTTTCGAAGAAGAATTAGCTTGTCCAGCTGTATTTGGATTAAAATTGCCTTGCAAGTGTTTGTCGATGTTTTGTTGTACCTCTGTCGGGGTATCAACTTGGACTGTATCCGTGATCTGTCCTTTTTCATTTTTTTCAAGGCCTTGGTCCATTGCCGCGGCTCTCATTTCGTTGACGACTTTCTCACGTGCGGTGAAAGGTCTGTCCGGATCGCGGTCGAAGTCAACACCTCCCGGAATATCGACTCCGGGTCCTGGGTCTTCTAGAAAGTCATCGCCATCACTATCGTTCTCGTTTTCTCCGGCATCTGATCCCGTGGATTGAGCGGGTGAGCGATTGGCCAGCCTAAAGACTGAGCCGTGCTTCTTCGGTCGTGGTACCAATTTGTTTACTTCTACTCTTAGTTTTTGTTCGGCGATTTCAGAATTTTTCAGAGCCTCGGTCAATCTCGCTAGGGACCCGTCTGATAAAGTTTTGCCTGATAGGTAAACTGGGATGGTGCTTCTAAACCAAGACGCTGCAGATAGGTTGTTTTTAGCAAGCGTGAGATTTCCTTGCATGAGAGCCATACGGACCCGCTGATGGAGCTTGTAGAAAGTATTGGGTAGTCTGGAAATAAAAAGATCTGTTTTAACATCGGTGATAAATTGCTGGCGATCTAGGTTTTCTGCGTCGATCCACTCCGATAATTTTCGATCATTCNNCTTTAAAACGATCATCGGACTTTTGTTTACGTGAGGCGAGTTGGCGTTGCAGTTCTTCCATTTTGGCCATGGTTCGAGCGCTAACTTTCTGATGCCATGGTTGTAGAAATGGAGCCTGGGCGGTGAGGGAGAGGGATTGTTTAGTTTTTTCCTTGATGACTCGCACGATCTCCGGAAGACGTGAGTTGAGTTCATTGATGAAAATCTGTTCGCGAACCATCGCCCGGTAGTACGCAGTCTTTCGATCCGGAGATGACTTAACCGGTGTTACACTGGCCGAGTTAATTGTGAGATTTAAAATTTCGAAGTGATTGGCAACCTGATCCCAGATTCTTCGAAATTGTTCTGCCTGTTTAAGTACCTCGTTGCCTTTTGTAATAAGAGCTTGATGACTTTCTTGAATCATTGCAATTTCGGCTTCATAGACGTCGCCGCCGTGGGCAAATGAATGCACAAGTATACAAAGGATAACTAAGAATTGAGTGCGCATAATTGATCTCCTGATATTGGCTTACTTTGCGCTCTAGTGCCGATGAGAGCCGCCGCCTTCA
The DNA here is from genome assembly GCA_002291495.1 of Bacteriovoracaceae bacterium UBA1018. Taxonomy (GTDB): domain Bacteria; phylum Bdellovibrionota; class UBA1018; order UBA1018; family UBA1018; genus UBA1018. Next base: position 8,230 of record DBAE01000275.1, read on the forward strand.
TTATAGTCTTTCTGAATTTGTTTACAGTGAGAGTATCTGCATCCATCCCCAGAAAGGTATCTTTGGAATGTATTATAATCTGCTTCATTTCTTGCTAACTCTTGAGGAGCAGTTTCACGGTAGTATTTTTCGTTATATTTTTGATTTTTTTCTAAGACTATTAAACTTGCTTCAGTAGAATTTATCTTTCTTTTATAATTACTCACGCTTTTTTGATAAAACTCGAGTTTGGTAGTGATGGTCATTTTTTGTTGTTCTAGCTCAAGGATGAAGGCTTTAGACTGAATTAAGATAAGAGATAGTTTTTCGCTGAGGTTGAGTGAGGCGATGTCACTGTCTGAAAGTGCCCCCTCAATTGCCGCGCGGGTGAGTAGATTAAATCTTTTCTGGGTATCTGTTCCAGTACTATTGATGGCCGCGTTTAGCTGGTTATAAAGCGTAGTTCGCGAAGCAGAAGCTCCTCGACCCATGGAGATGATTTCGTCTAAGCTGGAAATAACTAAATTAAGTAGGTCTCTTTTTTGTGAATCGACCAGGGTGGGCAAAATATTCATGTAATCCACTTGTAGGTTTTTAACTGCCTGTAATGTATTTGTTGTGACATCCTGATCGAGCGCTACGATAATTTCTCTAAGATAGCTTTGGACCTCCTTTTTTGACTGACTTGTGAGTTGATACAAGTTGTTTTGTAGAGTTAACAGACGCTTGATCGACTCATTCGAAGAGAGGACTTCGCTTAAGTGTCCTTCATCTTTGGCGAGGAGCCGCTTGAGTTCTGTTAAGTTGGAGCGCGTTTTCTCAACTGCTGTAATACTTTGGCCAATAACTGATTCGCCTTCAGCGATGTGCTTACGATAGATTTCAGCGAGCCTAGTATTTTCGGTCATGTATTTGTTCACTTCTGCGATGCACGCCTCTGGTTGTCCTTGCGGGCATGAAAAATAAAAGCCTTGAGAATATACAGTAGGAGACTGCAAGAAGAGGATAAAAGCCACGTATCTCGTAAGCTGATAAGAACCGAGTTTTACTACCGATTGAAGGCCAATGAGTTTTTCCATGGGCGTGCCTATCGCAAGGCACAGGCCACGCTCAAATACGTTATATCGCATTTCTAAGCAGATTCTGAGGATGCTGTGTTGGGTGCAGGCAACAGTCCTGTAGGTGATTGCCTACAATTGCGACTGGGGCAAAACGCCTGGAGATATGCTTGGGTGGCGGGCTGAACTCGGTTTTAAGGCGGTTTGAGTTGGTCTAACCCTTGCTCAAGGATGCACCCTCGGAACGGATGCACCCGTAAAAGGGTTGCCCATACAATAAAGGAGCTTTACGACTATGAATATTTTTACAGCACTCAAAGAAGACCATCGCGAGATCAAATCTTACTGCGACACTTTGAAAGACACCACGGAACGCGCGGTGAAAACTCGTACGGAAATTTTCGAAAAGTTACGCGCTTTGCTTGAGGCTCATTCGCATGCTGAAGAGCACACTTTTTATGAAGCGATCAAAGACTCGAAGGAAGCGCGATCTCACGTACTTGAAGGTGAGCAAGAGCATCATGTTGCTGAGACATTGCTTCATGAAATCTCAGCCCTGTCTGTGGATGACGAGATTTGGACTGCCAAAGTAGAAGTGCTTTCGGAAGCACTCGAGCATCACATCAAGGAAGAAGAAGGCCAGATGTTCGCGGCCGCGCGGCAGCTCTTCGATGAAGACGAACTGCGCGAGCTCGGGGACATGATGCAGGCCNNGTGAAGAACTGAGTCGCGAAGACGCGGTACGCATTGGTGAAGAGTTCCTTCGAGAAAAGGAAGCTTTGCTCGCTAAAGAATCACAGCTTGCAGGCTAGATAAATATAGGGAGTATAAAAATTATGAAAAAGAGCTTAAAAATACTGAAATCTCAAGAAGGTGCCATTGGGTATATCTTAGCGTGGCTTATGGGAATACCTGCCTCCGTATTGATTGTGATCTACTTGCTTCGCGGATAACTTTCTTAAATATTCTGCTTATTTAGCGTGACGCNNAGATATCTCCCCTAATGAGGTATTTCGGCGTTTTTATGAGCCATAAGTTGACTATTTGCGTCAAGCGGCATAAGAAGTGCTGATGAAATCAGCCTTGTATGCATCCTTCATTCTTTCCGTTTTAAGCACCCTTTCAGCTTCCGCGAGCGAACACTGTACGCCAGACCCTAGTAAGGTCAAAAACCTATGTGGGCATCTCTACGACCTCCGTAATGACTCGAGTAGTCAGCTGGGTTGGGAGAAGATGATCTTTGCAGCGGCTTNNCTTGCGTAGACTTCGAGAAAGAAGGGGATGACTTCGACATCCTTAGTAAAAAAGTGAAACACCTTTGGAGTAAACTCCCGCCTGAAGAACTGCGATGTGGTTTTGATATGTACTTTGGTGGCTTGAGTATTCTCAAGCACGCTGCTGATAATTATCAGGATGACTTTATTACTTATGCTGCTGAAATCTGGGAACTTGATCTCAATGGCGTCGATGAATTTGATGATCAAACCTTGCTCGATTACGTTAAGACGAGTTACAAGGCACATACACGAAGCTATTACGATCAACTGAGGGCTGCTGGAGCTAAGCACGCAAAAGAACTCGAAGCTGCAGGTGTAATCCCTCCTAAAAATATCCGAGATGCCAATACATTTAATAAGCTGAAAAAGGTAGCTGAGCAGGGCAACTCCTTCAACCGAATGGTTGAGCTTGGATCTCGCTATCGAGATGGGAAGGGTGTCTCACCGGACCTCACTCTAGCAAGGAAATGGTATGTCAAAGCGGGTGAGCTAGCCTTCTCAGAAAAAGACTATCGGAAAATGGAAATCATTGGATCTATTTTTAATGCCCAAGGGAAAATTAATGAGCCTATCTTCGACGCTCAGGAGTCTCTAAAGTGGTACATCAGAGCATATAATGCTGGATGCCATAATTCGCCTTTTTCAATAGCTTGGATGTATTTTGAAGGTGTAGGAGTCGGTGCTGATCGTTCGACTGCTCTGGATTGGTTCTGGAAAGCCGCATTAAAAGGAAATGATNNTGCAAGGTGGAATGATTTCGACGCCAATAAATTTGGAGCTAGTCCCTCAGCAATTGCTAAAGCGGACTTGTCCCTTTGCGAGAAACGTCCTTATTAAGAGTGTTTGCAAGCTCAGTTATGACTGATTTCCAGCGCTTTCGAAATAGCTCCTGGTTCTTGATGCCATCGATTTGATCGTGGCTAAAAACGAGGATCGATCGCTGTTTGGGATTGGGAACGATAAAAATCTGAAGAGAAGTCTTTTTACTCCAGTTCGGGTCCTGCCAACTGAGACGGATCCGCGTGTCTTTTCTGAGTGTCCGAATTTGACCGTAATAGCCATCGGTCGTTTCAAAAATTTCGCCCACTTTGATTTTCACGGGAAACATCGGTTTCAGCCAGATCTGAATTCCTTGGTCTGAATTTATGAGCTTCCAGAGCTTTTTAGCGTCAATCGCGAGCGACTTCGTGGCAGTGACCGTATAGAGTCCTTTGGCGGTCTGTCCTGGAAGGCGGCGCTCAATAGCGATCTCATATCCCAATGTCACTTCCTGTTGCCACCAGGGCGTTAGTTTGTATTTCTTTTTGAGCAGCGCAACTATCTCTTGATGAGTCAGTACGTGCGCACCTAAGTCGTTTAGAATCTCGACCCACTCATCCCAATTTTTCCCAGTATGCTTTTCGACTGATTTGCTAGTGACGCGACCAATCGCGACGTACTTCAGTTCAATTTTCTGAGGCGGTGAAGGTTTAGTTTTTGGCATGGGTGATCTTCGGATGGCGTCCCGTTCGATCAATCAGCGCATAATACTCTGGATCAGAAAGTACCTTAGGCTCCAAGATAGGTTTTCCAGTTTTTGAATCGATAAATGGTGAGGGTGAGCGAAGGCCTTTCAAATATCCGATAGCCATAAAGGCGCTCACCCAAAACGCGACGGGTAGAGTCGAATTTTTCGCCGTGCCTGGTGGAAGAGGTGGAATCCCGTATTTTCCGTTCACTCGTGCGAAGACTGAGCCTAGGGCTTTTTCGAGCCCAGCTTTACCGTCTGCAAACTTCAAGGTTTGACTAAATAGACCGATGTATGGAAGTTTTGCCGGAGGTGTATTGGCTATGGGAGATTTACAACATTTCGTATACCAGCGATAAATCCCGTCGTCGCTGAGTCGAACAACAGTTAGATTTTCTAAGCCTCGTGTAATTTTCATCCTCGCCGGAAAAACCGGGACAATGTCAGTCCCCCCATTTTGATCGAGCATTTGGTCTACACGATCCAGGTAATGAGCATAAGCTTGGCAATCATTGCAAAGGCAAACAAATCGGCGATTTAAGGGACGTGAAACTTCTACCTGTCCTTGGAACTGACCGCATGTGCACTGGAGTGGTATGATCATACCGCCTTTATAGCAGAAGTTTTAATCTGATGGTATCTTGGCTCCATGCCTAGATACGTTGCCTACTTAAGAGGAGTGAGCCCGCTCAATGCAAAGATGAGTGAGCTCAAAGCCTGTTTTGAAAAGGCGGGATTTACAAATGTAAAGACAGTGCTTTCCAGTGGAAATGTGGTGTTTGATTCGCCTAAAGCCAGCGAATCAGAGCTCGAACGAAAAATTGAAAAAGCAATGGCCAAACATCTGACTCGTAGCTTCTTAACTTTGGTTCGCTCAGTCGAGTCACTTCAAAAACTGATTGATCAAGACGAGTTTCAGAAGTTTAAACTCGAAACTCATTCTAAAAAAGTTATTACATTCGTCAGTGAGAAGCCTTCATCTAAATTGCCCCGATTACCCATTGAAAAAGATGGCGCATCGATTCTTAAAGTCGAAGGACGCGAAGTATACAGTGCGTATGTGCCAGGTCCCAAAGGCCCAGTATTTATGAAACTTCTGGAATCGACTTTTGGTAAAGATATTACTACGCGAACTTGGGACACCGTGAAGAAGACCGCAAAAGCGTAAGTCAAAGGCCGTCAGTCCGGAACTTGCTAATAAAGTGAGCAATACGAGCTCTTATTAATAAGACTTATAGAAAAGGAGACGGCCATGGCTAACGNNACGCTGATTTTAAAAAGAATCTGGAATTCGAAAACAAAGAAAAAGATGGATCTCAAACATCACAAAGCCGCTTGGACAACCTGGAGGACAAGGCTTGGTTAGCTTGGTCCAGTGACCGTGTCCTCAAAGCTAGAGACTGGGTTCAAGAACATCGCTCTCCACTTTGGAAAGGTGCAGGGATCAGTGGATTAGTGGGTCTCATCGGATATGCCGGATATTATGCTTATCGACGCTATAAAACACCCGGATTTGCCGCGGGCGTCAGCTCATCCAATTTGAGTGAAGGTAATCAATCGGAACCTATGAGCGAATCCCAACGCAAAGATTCCACTCTCGCAGGGCAGGGGTCTTCACATCATCATTGATAAAAATCCACCGCCACCAGTGGCGGTAACGGAGTTAACGGGGCTGGTGAGAACTTTTTGTCCGTCATTGACCTTAAATCAACCAATCTTACAAAGAGACCCGAGCAAGACGAGGAATATGAAGCGAAGCGACCAAACGCTACACAGAAGTAGCGTGCGGGAGCTGAGACTGAAATGTGACGAAGTATTGCGACAGGGATCT
>DBAE01000044.1 GCA_002291495.1 Bacteriovoracaceae bacterium UBA1018
GACGCTGTCATTTGAGTAGTCCTTTGGACTACAGTTACTCGGGCTTGATGGTCGCTAGTTTAAAGTCGGTGTAACCCTGGAGGGCTGCCGACGCTAATACGGACTTGATCGTCTCGTAAGGTACTCTTTGGTCCGCAATAAGCATCACTTTAGCGTCGATTTTGACGTCTGGATTATTTTGAGCGATCAAGAGCTGACGCTTTCTTTCGCGTTCTAAAACCGCGCCTAACGACTTTGAAGTACTAGAGTTGCCGTTGACAACCAGGTCAGCGGCGTCAAACTCAAATGCTTTAAGCGTGCTCACGGGTTGACCTTCGACTTGAACAGCATTTTCAGAAATTTCGATTTTAAGGGCTTCGACTGCGGCTACAGCATCTACAGAAGAAGGTAACATCAGACCCTTAGTTGGGGTAATGTTAACAGCGCCAGTGCTATAACCCTTCAGTAAGAAAACTAGCAGGATCGTGAAGATATCAGCCATTGAAGTAATCTGAAGGCTCATGTCTTCATTGAGTTTGCGTCGCTTCTTTAAGAATCCCTTTTTCATTTTAGAATCCCCCGAGCATTACGGCCGGTAGTGTTTTCTTAGTCGTTTCCATTGCGCGAATCACTTCAGAGTACTTTACTTTGTTCTCTGCGCTTAAGACCGCGCCTTTAACTTCAGCGTATTGCCCTTTGACAGAGGCGAGTTGTCTGGTTACACCTTCAAGATCGTAGTTAGAATCTTTAGGTGCAATGGTGTACTTTTGAGTCACCTTTCCTGAAAGATTGATTTCAACTTTAAGATCCTTCTTCAACTCGATTGCAACTTGTACTGTTGGTGGAGTCGGTTCATTCGAAGCACTTGCTCCGGCTGCCGCAATCCCTGCATCCAATATCCCGATCGAAAGGAAGGAAGCAGAGGCGAGCATGAACGCGATCAACACTGTGAAACAGTCGATAATAGAGGCAATGTTTAATTCAAAGTCTTGATCGTTATCGCCGGCTCTCATGCACTTCTCCGAGTGTCTTCAGGAACTTCGTCACGAGGATTACGTGGATTCATCGCTTCAGACTCTGCCGCGTAGTAGCGTTGCTTTAAGATATCCAAGGCTTTAACAGCGGATTGATCGACATCGGAAATCAATCCGTTAGTGCGATTCATTAAAAAGCTGAATGCAATCATGCAAGGGATAGCAACACCAAGACCTAACATCGTAGCGTTCATCGCTTGTGAAATACCAGCTGCCAAGAGAGCTGATTTCTGCTGAGCGTCTGCGTGACCAACAGCTTCGAAGGAGTGAATCAGACCAGCGATGGTACCGAACAATCCCAAAAGGGTAGCAACGTTTGCGATAGTTGCAAGGAAAGCAGTTCTTTTTTGAATTGCTTTGGTTGCGTCGCCGACTGCAAGTTGGAGACCGTGCTCAATTAAGCTCTCAGGTTGATTGGCGCGAAGTAAGGCTTGTTTGGTGATCACTGCAGCAGGCTTAAGAGCATGCTTGTCGCAAAGATTGATCGCTTCACCCATTTTACCAGCCATGATCAAATCAGAGATCTTTTCAAAGAATGCGGGAGTGTCTTTGATCGGATAGACTTGGAAGAGTGCTCTTACTCTTTCAACAACAATCACGATTGCAAATACTGCACAGACCAAAAGTGGAAATACGTGCCAGAAGCTTGTCCGTAAAAAATCAAAGAAACTACCCATATATTTCGATCTCCTCTAATTTACTGTTTTCGGTTGATAGCTCACAATAATTGAGTCCGTTGCACTTAAATTGAGCACAAAGCTATAGTTCAAAAATTTGACGTCCTTGCCTGTGACTGTATATTCACTAGTCGGAACAATGCTTTGGCTTCCGTCAGAATGTCTGATGCTGACAATCATGTCTTCTTGGCCAGTGGGTGCTCGCTCTAAGGTAAATGTGCTCTTTCTGTCAATAATCGCACGGCCAATCGTATCCAAGATTGGAGAGTAGTCTTCGTCGGCAATGTTCATGGCTAGGGATCCATTGCTATTTACTGAGTTGACGAGTTCAAGATAACGATCACCTCGGTCTACTGCAAAGGTTTTGATTTGGTTTACGGCCGTATCATTTTGTGTGCGTGCTGCCTGTAGGTCTTGAATTGCCTGAGCGGTCATCGGAACAACTGCAGATACGAAATAACTATTATTTGGCGCGCTTAATCCATCTAAGTTCTGAAAGAACTGATCAAGCTGGCTTTTTACGCTCGCAACTGGCATCAACATGTCAGGTCTTGGGCAAACGCTAATAGTGTAAGTGAGCCCATCGACAGTCTTTGGCGCGCAGCTTGTGCCTTGAGAGCCATAAGTACAGCTTCCACCGGCACAACAGTATCCGCCACCATTTCCTACAGCGCTACCGTTGAGTGAAACCAAGGATGCCTGGTCACATTTATAGTAAGTTTGAGGGTTAAATCCAGAAGGCAATGTGGTTGGCGCTACAAGAGATTGGTCTTCTTCGTCGGAGACGAAGATGATGCCTCTTAATGAGTCCTTTCTAAAAAATCGGCTTGCTGTATTTTCATTGTCTGCCAAGAGCTGAAGCACAGATTCGAAGCCTCGTTCAGATCCTTGACCCGTGGTACCAGTGGTAACGTTGATCGAAAAGTCTCGGACCAGTTGGTTGGTCCAGCTCGAACTGTCCCAAGCTGTAGGGAGTAGTGTTGAAATGAAGCCTTTTCCAGATCGAACGGTATCGTTTTGTAATGTGTTTACACATTCGGTGAGGCTGCTTTCACCACCTGAAGTATTCGGATAGAGACATTTGCCGGTCCCAGTAGCTCTTGCTCGATCATCTCGGATATTACATTGCGTAATACCATTCAAAAAGTATGGAAGTGCTTCAGAGCAAAGTGCTGTAATCGGGCCATCGTGCATGCCCGGTAGTAGCTTTGCGTAGTTTGGTCCCCAAACTGGAACCATTTCTTTGTATTTAAAGCCAGCGTCGAAAGTGCCGGTAGTTTTATTGAGTAGAGAAGGATTCCATGAAGGATTATTCCATGTTGAAAGACGAGAATTGATGTAAGTGGACTGCCAACCCACGCTGCCCGGAACGACAGTGTTGAGGTAGCCTGAAAAGCGAGAGTTGGCTAAGTATGTATCTGTTGTAATAACAGCAACGCGAATGTCCCAGTCTGGCTTCATGTAGGTACGTGCAAAGCTATCAAAACCTTTACGTAGCTTTTCTTGTGAAGCATCCATACTCGCGGAGTTATCAACGACCCAAAGTAGGTCGATCTTAGTGTTGATCTCCACGCGAGACGAAAAGGCTTGTTCTTGCTGTTCTAAGCGAAATGAACCAGGAGACTGGGACGTACACGCTTGAAAGCTGAACGTAGAAAGCGCACATGTGGTGAGAATGGCAGTCTTTCGGAACAACATATATTAGCCTTTCGTGGCAGAACTAGCCGATGCTTGGTGTTGCGACTTCCCTGAGGAACAGGAAAGTTTTTCCGGATTTGCAGACCAGTCGTCTGAGACCGGAAGGTCAGTTTCAGCAAGTTCTTTTTTGAGGTCTGAATCAATTTCAGCTGCTACGTCAGTATTATTGGTGGTGTCCTTCGGATCCNNCCACTTTACAACTTGAATGCGTGTGTCTTCTTCAGCGCCACCAATTGCATCCATGAACTCGTCTTTTGGAATTTTGCAATCTTGTTTCGCTAGAGATGGACAATCATTATTATTTAGGCAGTATTGAACAGTAACTTGAGCGCTAGTCTTAGTTAGAGCACCAAGCATAAATCCGCTCATCTCTTTTTTTCCACGCTCCTGGACGTATTCATACTTCACAGGCGTACCGTTCACTCTTACGCAAACAGACTTGAGGTTAACTTCTTTGTGAGCAAGACGGAGAAAGTTACGATGTGGACCTTTAACTTTACCTTTTTGTTCCTGGTAGCTCACTCGGAAGCAGCCTTTTTCTGGTGGCGCAGGAGTGGCGGCAGGAGCGGCATCTTGTGCTCCAACTGCAGCTACTTTTCCGTCTACTGATTTTTCTGAATCAGTGGTTGCACCTGCGACTGGCGCTTTGGCATCTTTACTTCCGCCAAAACCAAACATGGCTTTTAATCCACCGAAAAAACCACCTGATTTAGCAGCAGTATCTTTTTGAGAATCGGACTTTTGAGAAGCATCTGCTGCAGTTTGCTGTGAGGTTTGATCTGAAGGCTTTTGATCACCTGAAACTTTATCTGCGCCCACTACAGCTACATTTGTGGAAGATCCTTTTTCTGCAAGTTTTTCTGTCGAATCTTTTTGATCGGCCGCATCTCCCTCAGTGCCGTCTACCTTGGCTTCGCCTGAAACTTTATTTCCGACTGCTGCAGTTTCAGTCTCGCTCGCAGCATTTTGAGGCTGGATCGATGGATCTTGGTTTACTGACTCAGCAGTTTGGCCCGCAGGATCAACATCTGATTTGGAGCCGTTCTTGGATTTCCACACCAAAACTGAAACCAAAATCACGACGAGTAGCGCGACTGCTCCGATGACCTTAGCCTGATTTTTAGAAGTGTTTTTGGTATCCACACAAGCTCCTTAAATAGAATGATAACGTTAATGTTAATAATAGTTTATAATGTTGTTAAAGGCAAACAATTTGTTTTCTTTTAAATATCGGCAATTTATGGTCTTTCTAAAGTGAAATGGTGAATCCGCGAGAGAGATAAAATCTCTTGAAAAGGCAGCTACTTAGAAAGTGAGAGAGAAAATGGGTCGAAAGCTTTTTAGTGTCGGTTTTTTGACAGTGTCATTTTTGGCCATTAACCTGGCATCTTTTGCTTCTGCCGATTGGCAGGGCAAAGTTGTAACGTTGATCCCTCAGAGTGATGGGAGTCAAAGAGAGATCCCAGGAACTATTAAGATGAAGGGCCACAAGACCCGCGTCGATCTCACTAGCCCGATGCAACTGTCCGTGGTTGTTGATCTCAAATCGAAGAAAAGTTTCGCTTTAATGCATTCACAGAAGCTCAAGATGGATGGAGATCTTTCACAAGTGCAGCAACAACTTCCGATTTGTTCTGTAAGCGACATTGAAGGTTGTCTTAAGAAGCAAGGCTTTAAAAAAACGGGCGAAGAAACTTTAGATATGCATCCATGCACGGTTTACGAAGGTGAAGTAAGCCATAAGAACAAAAAATCAAAAGTTAAACTCTGGCGTCCAAATGATCTAAAAGAAGTGCCTTCGATTAAAACTGTTGTCCAAGGAGAAGGTGGAAAAGACACTGTCACGACCGTTACTGATATCAAAAGCGGTCCCCTAAATGAGTCTGAGTTTACGGCTCCAAAAGACTACCGAAGTCTCGGTAATATTCAGCAGTTGATGAAAGGTATTCCTGGAGTCTAACGGCGGTATTAGACGCCTCGATCACCACAGACATCAGCGAGCACGCGGTCAGGTAAACCTGGATCCATAAAGATGTTGTGGAGCGTTTTTGCGGATCCTTTGTTGTCCATGTATCGTATAGGTGCTTTTTTTGAGGGGGAGCCTTCTTTGTAGATAGCGACTATTTCGTTATTAGTCTCATTTCCTCTCCACAGAGGATTTGTGTATCGAAACACGACTGTGCAGTTCGGGCTGATTTTAACTTTTTCGGAAAAATTGCCACCCCAATAGATTCCCGCTACAAAGGGTACTCGAAGCTTCAAATCATTCAGAGCAACCGAAGTTCTCAATTGCCGGTAATGCCTATCTTTCTTTCTTGCTTCGTATTCTTTCACGGATGCTTCGTATTCTTCGTTTCCGATACTAGGTTTTGGCGCGAGCGCTTCTGGGG
>DBAE01000191.1:0-3343 GCA_002291495.1 Bacteriovoracaceae bacterium UBA1018
ACTACTCGCTTTGGATGTGCTCACCTCAGCTAAGACTCCAGATCATATCACTTTAGCCAATGACCCTGAACTCTTCATACAAACCGCAATATTAGATCCGGGCACTTTCTGTACCATGGTCGAGCGCTACCCGAAGGTCATGAACCTTGCGACCACAAAAGCTCTTGCGCACATTCAAAATAAAAAAGAAGGCAACGCCATGATTGCGGATTACCTATCGAAACCACATCCGGCGGNNACAAATTGAGTCCGACAACACCAGAGTCACTAAAGTAGGAAAGATCGTAACGAACCAATAATTGTTTCCGGGGGGAATTCATTTTGAAGAAAATTAATATATTGAGCTTAGTAGTCGCAGCAAACTTACTTGCACCATCTTTTGCTGTCTACGCCGACGATGCACCAAAAAATCACGTATCATCTGAACAACTCGCCCAAAAAGTAAAGGGAGAAAGCTGTTCTGAATCAGATACGATTGTTGATCGCGTCTGGAAGTTTTACGAAAAGAATCATTTCAATTTTACAGTTGCTGGATTTGGAGGCGTTGGAACAGGTGTCGCGATTTTGGGAACAGGCATTGACGATTATATGAAGATGTCTGACTATTGGTTAGCTGACGAAGTTCGGGAAAAAGCGGTCAGGCGAGTTGGCTTAAGACTTAGACTTGCTGGCGCCTTTTCCGTGGTTGGATTTGGCCTAATCGCAGCTGACATGTTTATGTTTGCTAAGACGCCAGATCATATCACTCTGGCTAATAATATAGAGCAATTTATCCAAGTTGCAGTTACTGATCCAGCTACATTTTGCACAATGGTCAAGCGGTATCCAAAAGTCATGACTCTCGCAACATCAAGGGCACTTGCTCACATTCAAAACAAAGAAGAAACTCATGCCATGATTGCAGAGTACCGAACTAAGCCACACTTAATTGAACCGGTCACGGTTCAATCCGACAACACTCGCGTAATCCAGTCGGGAGTCATCTTGCAAACCAAATAAGGAAGCTAGTGGGGGCACCATGAGAAATCACTATCTACTCACATGGATATCGGCTTTAGTCGTGACGTCCTTGTCCGCACAAGCGATCGCGGATGATGAAGTATACTGCAAAGAGTCCGAAGAGATTGTTCAGAGTCTCCATGAGTATATCCAAGACCGAGACACCCGAATGAAAGAGAGAGGCCTAATTGCCGGCTTTGCAGTGACAGGAGTTGCCGCTTGGGCAATGAACGATCTAATCAATACAATGAATAGAGCCGTAATGAGTGAGGTATCGGAAAAGGCTGAAAAAGCTATTTTCAAAAAAGTCGCAAAACGAGCCGTGGTCAAAGTCGCTTTGGGTGGCCTAACTGGCGGAGTTGGTTTCGTTTGGTCGATCTCTGAGGATCTATTTGGCGCTACTGCTCCAGATCATATACATTTAGCCAATCATCTCGAAGATTTTAAGAAAATGGCAGTTCATGAACCTAAGAAGTTTTGCGAGCTCGTCGAAAAGTATCCGAAGGTTATGAAGCTAGCTACCTTCAAAGCTCTGATGGACATTCAGAACAAAAAAGAAGGCAATCGCATCATCGCTGATTACCTAGAAAAACCACACAAAGCCGAGCCTAGTTTAGTTCGTTCAGACAGCACAAGAGTCGCAACAGGTGGAACACTGCTTCTCGCTCAATAATTATGTCAGAAACCTAGGTTATATTTAAAGAGGCCCGTCTGAATCCGTAAGCATCTTTAGTAAGCCAGGAAAGCGAGCTTCTATTTCTTTTTTACGAAGTGAGTTAAACTGCTTTGTACCTTCTTCACGTTTTTGAATGATCCCTGCTTCTCGTAAGACTTTGAAGTGATGCGACATGGTGGACTTAGCGACGGAAGTTTTGAATTCTCCACAGGAAACTTCGTTTTTGCTGAGCAGACAGCGGACTATCTCCAGCCTTACCGGATCACTTAATGCATAAAAGATAGCCGACATCGGTACTTTATTAAGACTAGGGAGGTATGATTTGCGCATCTTTTTCATACATAATCGATTGTTAGGAAACAATCAAACAGCTCCCCTTGACGGCCTAATGTCTTAGGAGTAACCTGATATTGTTCGATGAATATAGAACAATCGCACAAAGGAGATAATATGAGCGCAAACAAGGACTTTCCTTCCGTTACGGACGAAAATTTTGAAAAGCAGGTACTCAATTCATCTAAACTGACCGTGGTCGACTTTGGCGCTGAATGGTGCGGTCCTTGTAAAGTATTAGGCCCTGTCATTGAAGAAATAGCTCAGGAGTTAGGTGATCAAGCCACGGTCTACAAAATGGATGTCGATGGCAACCCAAGCACTCCGTCCAAATATCATATTCGGGGGATCCCAACTGTTATCCTGTTTAAAGACGGAAAAGTGGTAGATCAATTAGTAGGAGCCTTGCCTAAGGATGTCATCCTTGGCGCGATTCAAAAACAGCTCTAACTGAGGAGAAGCCCATGAAGAATCACTACGTCATTACTGGAACCAGTCGCGGCATTGGCCTCGAACTCACCAAGCAGCTCCTTCAGCAAGGCCAAGTGGTGACTGCCCTTTCACGTAATTCAGTACAGGCTCCCGGACTGCAATCACTTAAGCAAAAGTTTCCAGAAACGCTTCGGCTCTACAATGTCGATGTCCGACTGGATGGACAAGTTCTATCATTTGTAAGAGATCTTGGAGAAGCTACCGTCGTAGATGTTTTGATCAACAACGCTGGTGCGTATTTGGATGGTGACGTAGGTCTCGAACAACTCTCTCTGCAAAAAGTGACTGATACTTTTGATGTCAATACGATCGCACCGATTCGCATGACCCAGGCGCTGCTGCCCCAGCTCAAACAAAGTAAGCAACCCAAGATAGTTCACATTACAAGTTTAATGGGCTCGATCACCGACAACACAAGCGGCGGTTCGTATGGGTATCGAATGTCCAAGTCTGCCCTCAACATGTTCTGTAAGAGTTTCTCAGTCGACTACCCGGAAATCATCACTGCGGTCATTCATCCAGGCTGGGTACAAACCGACATGGGTGGACCTCAGGCTCCGACACCAGCCGAGGAGTCTGCTCGAGGCATCATCAAAGTCGTTCAAGGTCTTGGCAAATCTCAGACCGGAAAATTCTTTGATTACGAAGGAGACGAGCTGTCTTGGTAAAAGCGGCCCGTAAAAAATAAGGATGAAATCACTCCAACAAGAGTAGTCATCGTACTTCCAATCAAGATCAGCCATGGCCATGCAATAGAGGCTAATGGCGCAAAATAACCATCGGCATTTGGAAAAATCGCGAGCAACTGTTTTGCAAAAACGATCTGCACCATTCCCACTAATC
>DBAE01000191.1:3361-15130 GCA_002291495.1 Bacteriovoracaceae bacterium UBA1018
GACATCCCTAAAAAGAAAACTCCGAGTAGCGATCCATAAGTGAGCGAAGCAATCGAAAGTGTAATTGTGACAATCGGTGTAGTTCGATCGCGAAACATCAGTGCTGCTCCAAAGAGTAGTACTGCCCACATCAAGGTAAAGTTCTTACCAACCCGAAGGAGGCTTGGGTCATCAGGCCTCTTTTTGGTGATCGGAAGATAGAGATCATGAGTAGTGGCAGCCGATAAAGTATTGAGCGTACTTCCGGCTGTGCTCATCGCCGCAGCCAAGATTGCTGCAATCACAAGACCTACCATCCCAGCGGGCATCTCCTCGATGATAAATTTAGGAAAGATCGTATCGGGCGCGGAAAATTCCTGGCCTTGGTAATGAGCAAACAGTCCAGTTCCAATCAGTAAAAAAAGCAAAAACTGAAGAACTACTACAACCCCACTCCCAATGAGAGCGATCCTTGCGTGCTTTACACTTTGTGCAGACAAAAGCCGTTGCACTAATAATTGATCAACTCCATGTGAAGCCATCGAAAGAAATGCGCCGCCAACCACACCAGCCATGAGTGTGTGAGGATTAGTAAATCCCCAGCTCAGATCGATGACTCTGAGTTTGTTCGTTTGCTGAGCATAAGTAAAAATCTCTCCCCATCCACCTTGAACGAGGTTACCTAAAAGATAGATCGTCACAAACCCACCCAAGAGATAAACGCCCATCTGCATGACATCTGTCCAGACGTCGGCTTTCATGCCTCCGAAGTAAGTGTACGGAATTGTGAAAACTGCCAGCACGAGCACCGATACTGGCGCAAGCCAAGCCTCAGAAACAGTCGCTCCGAGAATGAGTGTGATGGGTATCGCTGTCGCAAAAAGTCTGACTGAATCCCCTAGAAGTCTGGTCATCATAAAAATTATGGAAGAAAACTTTCGAGTCGCAGATCCAAATCTTTTTTCTAAGAAAGCATAGGCAGTCACCATCTCGCCTTCATAATATCTAGGAAGTAAAGTGAATGAGACAATCGTGCGCCCGACCAGATAGCCAAAGGCAAGCTGAAGAAAACTCAAATCTCCTTTATAAGCTAAGCCCGGCACACTGATAAAAGTGAGCGCACTGGTTTCCGTTGCAACTACCGAGAGCAGGATGGCCCAAGAAGGAATCTGATGATTAGCAATGAAGTAGTCGTTAGCATTTTTCTGACCCCGACCTAGCCAAAGACCTAGAAATAGAGTCCCGAGCAAGTAAGCGATTAAGACAACAGCATCCATTAAGGCGAATTTCATCGCGCTCCTCTTTTAATAGGTTGGCTAAAATATCGGTTAAAATGTCGGCCCATCTTTTGCAGACTGTGCTGACCAACAGGAGAGCCGTATGAGATCCTCTATAGATCCGACTTCATTTTCAACCAGTTTTAAGGAACTTATCACAAGTATCACTGCGCTGATTAGAAGCGAGATCCATTTGGCCAAGACTGAGGTCAAGGTCAGCACAAAAAACTTTGTCCGATCCCTGAGTAAATTCGGCGCTGCTGCAGCGCTCGGCGTTGCAGGACTAGGGACTTTTATTGCATTTTTAGTAATTGGACTTGGGGAACTTTTGGACGGTCGTTTTTGGCTAAGCGCGCTAATTGTCTCGATCGTTTTCTTAGTTCCTGCGGGTTTCCTGGCATACAGCGCCTATAAAAACCTAATCTCCGGCGTTTCATTAGAAACTACTCAGAACAATCTGAAGCAAGACCAAGCATTGGCAAGCCATGCAGTGGATAAGCTTACACATCAAGACAATGTGACTCCACTTCGTACGGCAGAAAATTCGGTGGAAACCGAAGCCGTCATTTTTGAAAAGAGGGTATCATGATCGAGCATGACGAAATCAAAGCGGCCGAACGAGAAGTAGAGCTCAATCGTCTTAAAGTAGAAGAAGCGGTTAACCACATCGACGGTCGAATTCAAAATATCGCAACTACCCTCAATAAGGTCATCTCGTTTGCTAAAGAAGCTGAACGCATGAGCAAACAATACCCGTACGTCAATTTAGCAATCTTTCTATCGGCAGGTTTTTTACTCGGTCGATTTTTTGATAACGAAAATCAGGATACCTACGCAACAAATGAACAACCTACAAATGCTCCGATAGAAGTGGCTTAAACCACAAAGCGAGTCGCGATGCTTAGGGAACTCAAAGGAACACAGCGTCTTCCAAGAATGTTGGCTTTTAAAGTCAGAGTCGAAACTCAAGGCCAGAGCCAAGAGCAAAGTATCGACATTAAAGAAGGACGATCTGACGGCACCGTAAGTTCGCACGAAATTGGGCAGTATATCTTAAAGTTTAGCCATCCTTTTGCGAGACCCCCCGTCGCTGTAGCGACGTGTATCTCAGATGGCTGTGATGTCGAAGTCACTGATACTTCTACCGAATATTGCCAAATCCGAACGCGCTCGAGCTCCACTCAAGAGCCGTGTGCAGGTTCATTTTTTCTCATTGTATTAGGATGGGATTCAGCCGAACCGGTCTAAAGATTTCGTATGACTCGCTTTGTCGACCATGCTAAGTACCGGGGCCATGAAGCAAGCTCTTTACGCATTCTTGGTGGGTACACTTCTCTATTCTACGACCGGATACACACAAAATCAGAATATTAGTCAGAGCGGAGACATCGATCAGTTTTGCGGTCACCTCTTAGAACTCTACAAACCCGAAATTGCAGGAGCCGAGAGTAAGAAACACTCTATTGTATACCTCGAAAATGAGTTAGCTGCTGCCTTAGATCAAGCCGCGATGGCCAACGTCAGAGCAAGAAACGAATTAAAGCGCCCGGAATCTGAACGTACTAAAAAGGACCCAAGAAGTTGGCTTAAAAGGCTAATCTATGGATCCTCCACTAATCCGGTCACTTTGGACCTCAAAGTAAAAATAGCGAAAGAAGAACAAATTGAAAAGTTGGCCCATCAAGCCGTATCGCTAGTAGACGAGTATACCAAACTTGAAAAACAAGTTAGGACTTCGGCACTACTCAGTCGTGAGGAACAAACTGCTTACGAATGGGTAACGGTGACCGTAGTTAACTCTCTGATCGAAGTTCGAGCGATGATCAAAGATATTTCAAGAGCGCCACAAAATGTAGATCGGGTAATAGAACTCCAAAAAACACTCGAAACCATTCAGCTCAATACTCAGACTCTATACAATATATTGCTGACCAGAATTAACCCTCCCTCTATCAATCCTCTCATTACACGGCTCATTGAACATCTCGAACGAAGACATGTACAAGCGATTCAAGAAGCCATGACCTTACATGCAAAGGGAGGCTACCCTTCGGAAGTCATGAACGGATTAGCCAATCTGTCGATTAGACATCAACTCTCTGCCCAAAAAATAGTAAGCTCATACTCCGAAATTCACGAGAAGCTAAGAGTAGCAGAGATGAAAGACGTGGCGACCTTATCGGTCGTCCTGACTCATATCGCTTTTCATCATAATAAGCGAATCGAACAAGTCGCCGATGACTATATCGATACTTACGATCAAGGAGGACAACAACGATCCTCATATTATATCGAAGAAAATGCAGCCGCAGTTCTACTCCATTTCGCGTATCAAAACAAAGCTTCGCCCGCTTGGTTCATAGATCGCTACTTTGAAATCGAAAAACTCGGTCGTACGACATTGAAAAACTTTCATCTAAGCGATCAATCCATAACCCTACTTGCCGGAATAGTGGCGTCAACCACGGCTTCACCCAATAAGGTCATGGAAGAATTTTTCAGCATCTATCAAATCGGAAAAAGTACCGAATCTGGATTTTATATCAACGATCTGGGTGTGGCTCTACTCGTGTATGCCAAGCACGAATTCGGTACAAAGATAGAAGACGTAACTAACCTCTTCTTTGAAATTAAGAAATTAGCTGATGAGAGTCATTCACTTCCAGATATCATAGATGAAGATCTTAGTCGGCTGACGATCTATGCTTTAAGGCAAGGTATCCAGCCCAAGGCACTAGTAAAATATCTAGAAAAGGCAGATCAACTAGACGGCTCTGTAGNNGTTCTGACACTCGCACTCCGCGATGCCAAGTTAAATGGAAAGGCTAAGTTCCTGAACGATCTCAACTTTGAAAAAGCAAACCGCATTTCATATCTGGAGCTTCTCACTCCTGAGGATATTCTGTACGAACCTCGTACAAGCTATAATACGGCAGCCTACTCGAGTTCTTACTCGAGCTCTAATTCATCTGGCCTCAATATAGTCGCTGATATGGATGAAGGCATGAAACCTTCACTTGGCTTAGGCTCTGGCCTCAGCATGGATCTCACCGACGGAAGCATGAAAATTAATCTAGGCGGCGGGATAACCTTTGATACCGACGGAGATGGCTTCGGTATCAAGTTATTCTAACGCGTCTTCTTCTGAATTTGGGCAGCGTCGGATCTCATCGAGTTGCCTGAAAAACGCATCAGTCGCATTTGAATATAATTGATGTTGAGTCTGCACGCCCTGTCTT
This sequence comes from Bacteriovoracaceae bacterium UBA1018, assembly GCA_002291495.1. Lineage (GTDB taxonomy): Bacteria > Bdellovibrionota > UBA1018 > UBA1018 > UBA1018 > UBA1018. The sequence goes on from DBAE01000191.1 coordinate 7,857, forward strand.
CTCTGCTTTTTTGAACGTCGAATGGAAGAAGAAGGAACCTCGCCTGCCAGTGGAAGAATCATGTTACCTGACTCATCGTCGTGGCTATTCAACTTAAGTTGGATCTGATTCTCACGGACCAAGTGCTCCATAGTAAGTGTGTAATCACACGGTTGCATGTAAACACATACCGAGTAACCACGCTTCACAAGAATTTCTTCGATGGAGTCGTAAAAGATCAGCATCTTTTCTTCATTCCAATCTGGAATGGTCTGACTATGCAACCAATGGATACCAGAAATATCCACCTTGCAGTCTTCCGATGCCAAAGTCGTGTTGGCTAAGAAAAGTGCCAGAAAAACGAATACTGATCTCATTAATTTCCACCCCCAGGTAAAGCAATTACTGCGCACCGGTCGGCAAGTAAAGGGTTATTCATAATGAGGATTTCGCTCCGATCCTCTAACCCAACCAAAACACTACGCTATCGTACATAAATATTGACCCAACCAGGCGATTTGCCCTAACTCGGGGTTGCCTGAAAGGCTCCACACAAGCTATTAATGACGGACTATGCAAACGGCAGAAATTCGTTCTCGGTTCCTCAATTATTTTAAGAAAAATGCTCATCAAGTGGTCGAGAGCTCCTCGCTCGTTCCTCAGAATGATCCTAGCTTGCTCTTTGTGAATGCCGGCATGGTGCAATTCAAGGATGTATTCCTAGGAAAGGATCCACGCCCCTACACTCGCGCCACAACTTCTCAAAAGTGTGTTCGCGCAGGCGGTAAACACAACGACCTCGAGAACGTCGGATTTACTGCACGTCATCACACCTTCTTTGAAATGTTAGGAAACTTCTCGTTCGGCGATTACTTCAAAAAAGAAGCAATTCACTTTGCGTGGGAGTTCATCACTCAAGAGCTAAAGCTCCCGAAAGATCGCCTGTACGTTACAGTGTTTGAGACTGACGACGAAGCTGCCGAAATTTGGAATAAGCAAGAAAACGTTCCGATGGATCGCATTTACCGTTTCGGCGAGAAGGATAATTTTTGGTCCATGGGTGATACCGGCCCATGCGGACCTTGTAGCGAGATTTTCATCGATCGTGGCCAACAGTATTCATGTGGCAAACCGACCTGTGGCATGGGTTGCGATTGCGACCGGTTTATCGAGTTTTGGAACTTGGTGTTCATGCAATTTGATCGCGACGCCAAAGGAAAACTCACTCCCCTTCCAAAGCCATCCGTAGATACAGGTGCTGGTCTCGAGCGGATTGCAATGATCCTTCAGGAAGTTGAAACCAACTACGACACAGATATTTTTCAGTCCATTATTCAAAAAACTGCAAAGCTTGCAGGCATCGCCTACGACGTGAAAGAAGAAACAGCTGTCTCCTTTCGCGTTATTGCGGACCACTCTCGTGCTGCAGCTTTCTTAATCAGTGACGGCGTCCTTCCATCCAACGAAGGACGTGGGTACGTTCTCCGACGCATCATGCGACGAGCAATTCGTCACGGTAAGAAGCTTGGATTTACTGGTCCTTTCTTACATAAGACTGCTGGATACGTAATCGACCAGATGAACGAAGCTTATCCTGATCTTAAGGAAAAACGCGCGTTCATCGAAAAAGCAATCATCGCTGAAGAAGAGCAGTTTTTCAGAACTCTTGAGCGAGGCTTGGCTCTTCTGGACGAAGAAACCGCAAAGCTATCAAAGGCAAACTCCATCCTTCCTGGCGAAATTGCTTTCAAGCTTTACGATACTTATGGATTTCCTCTCGACCTCACTCGCGTGATCTGCGCTGAGCGCGGATTTACCATCGATGAAGTTGGCTTTGAAAAAGCGATGGAAAAGCAGCGTGAAGAATCTCGTAAACACTGGAAGGGATCAGGCCAAGAAGCCCTGGATGCGATTTACCTTGAGCTTGCTAATGAGCTTAAAAAATCTGGCAAACTGCCTAAATTTACTGGCTACGAAAACATCCTTGGCCAATCCGAGTGTCTCGCAATCTTAGTTCCTGAAGAAAAAGGAATGAAGCGAGTCAATATCTTCCAGGCTCCATCACTCGCGGCGACTGCTGATAGCACCGAAAAAGGCGTCATCATTGAAGCGATCTTTTCCGAAACTCCATTCTATGGTGAAAGCGGCGGCCAGGTAGGTGACCGTGGTCGAGTGGTTAGCGGAGACTTCGAAGGTGAAGTGATTGACGTTCAGAAACCGGTTCCAGACTTAGTTGTAGCGCACATCCGTCCGATCAAAGGATCCATTGCGACTGGCAAGGTCTATCGTCAAGAAACAGACCAGCGATTGCGTGCCCTCACGGCTCGTAATCATACAGCAACACACTTGCTCCACTGGGCTTTGCGTGAACTCCTTGGGACTCACGTCAAACAAGCAGGATCTCTCGTCGCTTCAGACTTATTGCGGTTTGACTTCACTCACTTTAACCCATTGACTGAAGCTGAAATTCAAAAGATCGAAGACATGATCAACGAAAAGATTTGGGCTTCACAAGCCGTCGCCAAAAAAGAAATGCCTAAAGACGAAGCCATTGCTGCTGGTGCGATTGCATTTTTCGGTGAGAAATATGGCGAAAAGGTTCGTGTGGTGCGCGTTGGAGATTTTTCTACCGAACTTTGTGGCGGTACTCACGTCGATAACTCGGCTGAGATCCATCTCTTTAAGATCGCAAGCGAGACCGGCATCGCAGCTGGAGTAAGACGCATTATTGCTTATACATCCCAGGGTGCTTTCGATTATTTACGATCACGGGATCAACAACTCAAAAATGTTCGCGATAAGATCAAGGCGACCTCCACAGACGAAGTACTGGGCCGCATCGATAAGATCTTAGCGAACGAAAAAGAGCTACGTAAACAAATCGAAACATTCCACGCCAAGAGCGCCGGAAATGAAGTAGACGAGATGCTTGGTAAAGCCAAAGACATTGCAGGTGGTCGATTGGTCGCTTCGATCTGCGCTCCAGATGCTCAAGGCATTAAGCGTTTAAGAGATCTAGCTGACCGCTTGAAACAAAAGGCACCTGACTCAGTGGTTGTCCTTGGAATGAAGGATCCAGAATCTGAGAAAGCATCACTTCTTGTCGCAGTGGGACCAAAAGCTCCCAACAAACTGGGTGCAAATGACATCCTCAAACAACTTGCACCTCTGATTGAAGGCAAGGGCGGCGGAAAACCCGATCTAGCGCAGGCCGGCGGAACAAAAGCGGCAGGCCTGAAAGATGTCTTAAGTGCAGCAGAAAAGATGATTTTAGGATGAGTCTGAGTCATGATGGAAGCATCATGACTCACTCTCGTTTCAAAAAGTCTCTTTGGGCGTTTTGTGCTTTTGCAATCGGAACTGGCGCCATTAACGCCGTCTGGAATTCTCAGTCCGTAGGTGCACCACGAGTCGATTCTCGACAGATCTATCGCGGCATGATTAAGGACGAAGTAAAGTCTTTTGATCCTGCTATCGCATTTGATCCGATTAGTCTTAGTCTCATGCCAGGGATCTTTGAGGCCCTCTATCAATACAAATACACGTCAGATGAATATGTGATGGAACCTCTTTTGGCTTCGGACCTTCCGACGATTTCAAACAATCGCCTCAAGGTCATGATTCCAATTAAGGCGGGTGTGAAGTTTCATGACGATGCGGCCTTTGCGGCTACAAAAGGCAAAGGTCGAGAACTTAAGGCTCAAGACTTTGTCTATGCCTTTAAACGTCTCGCCGATCCAAAGACTGAATCTTCAGGTTGGTGGATCTTCGACAAGAAAATTAAAGGCCTCAATGAGTTTCGAGAAAAGCTATCCAAAGCATCAAACAAAGAAGAGCATGCCAAGATCTTTGCTTCAGAGATCGCAGGACTAAAAGCACTCGATGATCGCCGTCTCCAAATCCAACTGACTCAACCTTACCCTCAACTCTTGTATATTCTTGCGATGAGCTTTACTGCCCCTATGGCCCACGAAGTGGTAGCCAAGTATGGTGACTCAAAAGGCCAAGTGCATGATCACCCCGTAGGGACCGGTCCGTTTTATCTTAAAAAATGGGACCATGGTTTTAAGATCACACTTGCTCGCAATCCAACTTATCATCCTGAATTTTATCCCATCAAAAGTGGACCCGACTCGGGCAAACCTTTGCCATTTTTGGATGAAATCCAAGTTCAAATTATGCGTGAGCAACAGCCTGCGTGGCTCGGTTTCTTACGTGGCGAAATTGACTACTATCAACTTCCAAAAGATAGCTTTGAAAAAGCGCTTAAAAACCGCACTGAGCTCTCTCCCGGACTCAAACAAAAAGGCATCAAACTGAGAATTGAAACAGGCGTGGTATCGCACTATCTTTTGTTCAATACGAAAGTCGCCGTCCTCAATAATAAATATTTAAGGCAGGCGATCTCCTCTGCCATTGATCGCGAGCGATGGATTGATATCTTTACGAGTGGTCGTGCTAAGAAAGCTACGACTGCCCTTCCTCCTGGCATTCCGGATCGCGTGAAAAATGCGAAGCTCAAGTATGACTTTGATTTAGTGCGAGCCAAAGAGCTTCTTAAAAAAGCTGGCTACCCAGAGGGTAAAGGACTTCCGCAAATCACTCTCGATATGCGTGGAGCAGACACGATCACACGTCAGCTCGGAGACTTTTTCACAAAACAACTTGCTGCGATCGGCGTAAACCTCAACGTCACCTACAACACTCTGCCTATGTATCTTGAAAAAGCTCGCGAGGGCGGATTGCAGATGGCCTATGGTGCCTGGTCGATGGACTATCCAGATCCACAAAACATGTATCAGCTCTTATATGGCCGTTACACCCCTCCAGGCCCCAATCTCGCGCAGTACGATCACCCGGAGATGAATAAGCTCTACGAAAAAATGGCAGTCATGGAAGCGGGGCCAGAAAGAGCTGCTGTGATCGCAAAGATGGATCAGCTCCTTCAAGAAGAGACCCCATGGGTCTTGGGTTACCATCATGTGGACTATCAAGTCCTTCAACCTTGGTTATTTAATTATCACGGCACTGACATTATCATGAATAAATACAAATACTTGCGCGTCGATAATGAGATCAAGGCGCAGTATAAAGAGTAGCCAGGCAGTTACCCGACAAAATTGCTTTACTGTTAAGATCTCTTTGGATATATCTCCGGCGCACTTTGGCTAAGGAGACGTATGAAAAAGTTTTTAGCAGTTTTGGTAGTAGGATTTGTTTCGACTCATGCCTTTGCTGAAGAGCCACATAAAGAAATCAGCGCAAGAATATTTATGACCTTCAACATGCATGCTCTTTGCTCGTACGACCTGCTGAAAGATGACGCCAAAAAAGCAGACTACATACAGTGCATTGATGGATTAAAAGATGTCGAATCAGTGCTCACTAAATTGAAAGCAGAGGAAAACGGCGATACTATTGAGTATATTAATTCAATAATTTTGACATTGCCGACGGACAGTCAGGTTCATCACGCATCAAATGAGGTGACTGCCGAAGGAAACCTTTATTTACGTGTTGGAACGACCCAGGAAGAAATCGAATTTACTATTCTCAACTTGTCGAATGATTACAGAAAAGTTCGACGCTATTTTAAAGCTATTGGCTTTAAGAACATTGAAGGTATTCAGTGTAACGAAGATGAAGTTACCTTCGTTCAATGCGTAAACGCTATTTCTGGTCTAAAAGCACTTCTTAAGAAAGAGCCAAGACTCAAACAAGAGCTCGATGCCAGAGCCGATATTTTGATTTTTGGGGAAAAATTTAAAACTGCTCATTCCAAAGATTCGACGTTAGTTAACTTAAGAGTCGTTTCGACTCTCAAAGAGCTCAAAATACAACTTGAGAAGGCAATGAAAGAACTTCGATAGTTAGTAGTCCACCCCAAGACACACTATGAAATCACAACCACATTTACAGCTGTCAGTACTTATCCTAAGTACAATATTTTCGCTCAATGTGAGTTACGCCCAAACTTCCACCCTTAAAAACTCTATTCCCGAAGAAAAGATCCAATCCATAATGGATGCGCTCGAGGTCGAACATTCTCCTGCCTTTACTAAAAAAGGATTCAAATTTGAGATTCTTTTCGATGAAGCAGATCGATACTTCATCACGTACGTGAATCCAGATTTTAATTTGCCAGATACAAAACGTGTGTGGCTTCCACGCGGCTTTAGAAATTACTCAAGACTCACGGTTGAGAACCTTTACTTGAGCCTATGTCATGAAATCGGGCACTATTTGGGCTCTGAAAAACTCTATAATCGATTCGGCCTTACTGCAGAGGGCGAAGCAGATTATTGGGCGGCGAAAGACTGCATCATGAATGCTTTTAGAAAAGATTCTCTCACTACGCCTATCGCTACGGACCCTAATTCAGTTGCCTATCTGAAATGCGTGACTGTCTATAACACCCAAGAGGATCTGCAAGCTTGCGTGAGAACCCTCACATCAGTTGAAGCAATGATGCAACTCTTCTACAAAATTCCATCATTGCGAGATCCTGAGGATACAGCTTTTCCGACCCTGAGTGCGCAAAGTCAGAAAGTAGTCACTAAGACCAACTACGCCGATCTCTTCTTGCAATGCCGGCTCGATACCTGGGTTGCTGGAGTATTAAAGCAAAGCCGCCCACGCTGTTGGCATTACCCGATAGAATAGCTCTTTTTCAGTGACAAAGTAGGGCACACCGTCGTATTGAGTGAGCTCATTTCTAGGAGTTTTATGAAGAAGTACCCGGTCTCAGTTGTCTTATTTTTAAGCCTAATTTTTAGTGTTTCGGCTGTTTTTGCCCAAGATAAGCCGAATCATATTTCAGAACGAATTCGTGAGACCTACGATGTTGGAGTTTCCTGCGCGCCTGTGTTCAGGGATAGTAAGGCGACAGATCGACAATACGAGTCGTGTGTAACCTCCTTGAAAGATTTCGAAGCTGCTCTTGCAGAAATGAGTGCGGAAGGGCTTACATCAACTTTTAAAAACTTTAGGCACTTAGTGCTCACTCCACCCGAAGTTTCGTCCGTTTTTATAGACTATAATGATGTCACTGCTGAAGGCTTCCTCTATATTTCGGTCGACTATACCATGAAAGAATATAAAAGAATCCTGACCGACCTACAGAATGATTACCGGCAATTCAAGTCAATGCTGGAACAACTCGACATGAAAGGCAAGTCTTTTGATTGTGATGACGAATATGTCCTCTTTGCACAATGCCTCGATTCAATGGCCAAACTGCGATCGGTTTTAACTAAAAACCCAGAACTGAAGGCAGAAGTCATGAAGGTCGTCAA
>DBAE01000291.1 GCA_002291495.1 Bacteriovoracaceae bacterium UBA1018
GAGCCATAGGACTATTCATCATGGCATGCTCAACGACTCAGGTAGCTCCGCTCCCTGTGATTCCGCCAGCACCGCCTCCCTACGTGCATGTGCCGCATCCACCCACCTTGGATGATGTCGATGTCCGAGCCCTCATGGTTCAGAAAGAAGCGCCCTCACATGAGACTTATCAAACGTGTGAGAAAGAATATTTTGATCTCCGTCAAAAAACCAATAGCAGGGCAGAGATCCAAGCGGGCGTAAGAGCCTTGGTGAAAAAGGATCCGGTTGCCTATCACTGGTGTTTTTACTCTAAGATCGTTCAGCTCGAAGATGATTTGCGGAAAGATCTCTTCTTAGATGAGAGACAGAAGNNTCATTCAGCATTATCTATTTCTGACCCCAGTCGCGCGTGCATTTTACTCAGAGTTTAATGATTCAAGATATCTTCGGTTAGCGGTGAACCGATATCAAAAACTCAGCGAGTACTTCTTTTATAGAAGAGTGACTCCGTCTCAAGCTTTATTTACCGATCGGACTCATCTCGAAAACGAAGTTTTATCTAAGTACGGGATGGATGGATCTAGGACTCCTGCTCAGAAGCTACTGGGAGATCCGGCGCCGCAACAGTCTGGGGCTGATAACCAAGATCTCCTGGCATCACCCGAAGCTCCTGCTTCGAATGAAGATGGGCTTGAGCCCCTCGAGTAACTGATTAAGCAGCCTTTTCGATTTGTGAAGGTGAGTCTTTTACCAATGCCTGAAGAGCTTTGATTCTTTGCTCTGTGATGGGAGCCATCTGTTGACCATTGATGAGCGCAAGACGCTTGAGCGCAGAAATAATCAGCAATGGATCGGTATTGAAACGTTTGACTGCGACGAGATCTGCTTCAAATTCGTGGCGCACGGCCTGATTACGTAAAGTAAGTGAAACTACAATAATACACGCGCCGATAAAGAGCATGACGAGTGGTGCTTGAACATTTTGTCGACTGATCACGATCGACGCTGTGATCATCAAACTTGTAAAAAGATGTGAAATGCAGGTCGCCAGCCACCGCTTCAGCAAATGATTCTGGGAAAGGTGAGCCATCTCGTGATTAAGGATAGCAGTGAGTTCGTCGTGAGGGCATTGGTTTAGGATTTTTTCAGAAATAAAGATCGCTGGTTTAAAAGGACCTTTGCCAAATTTAAAACCTGTCACTAAAACATTATGCCCAAAGAAATGTTCGGAATACTGCGGGGAGACTTTCCAGAAGTCCGCTTGGAAGTGGGAAAGCTGAACCGGGGCCTCGATCTTTTCTGGATCAAGCTTAGCCCGAAGTTGCATCGGACCACTCGCAAAGTGGAAAGCAAAACCAAGCATAATGGAGATCACGATGAATGCGCAAAAGACAATGGCTCGACTGGTAGGCGAGAGTGAAAGAGCTTGAGCGAGCAAGAAAGAAACGATAATGCATCCGATCGCTAGCGCAAAGTAGACTCCCAGGATCAAAGCAAAGATCGGTAGCGATCTGNNATCTACGAGTGTCTTTTTCATGCCTGGCTTCATCAGGTACTTCTCCTAAAGCACCTATCGACTAGACGGCCCAAGCAATTAACTGGGCAAAATCTACCGAGATTTTTGAACAAAATGATGCTGACTGGATGCGTAAGGTGATCCATCTCTTGACTCGGGACCTCGGTCTTTTTAAGTAAGTAAGATGGATCGAGCTCAAAAACTTGTCACCGATATGCTGGCTGGACATCGATTGTCATTGGCCCGTCTCATTTCTAAAGTTGAAAATCGCGATGACGATCTCGCAGCCATCATGAAATTGCTTTATCCCCATTCGGGTAAGGCTCAAGTTTGGGGTGTGACCGGTCCTCCAGGAGCGGGTAAGTCGACTTTGGTTGATCGCATGGCTCAGCATCTGCGTGCCCAAGGCAAAAAGGTCGCTATCGTCGCAGTAGATCCTTCAAGTCCATTTACCGGTGGAGCGATCCTAGGAGATCGCATCCGCATGCAACAACACTCGGGTGATACTGGTGTTTATATCCGCTCTCTCGGAACTCGTGGAAAGCATGGCGGTCTATCCCATGCCACTAAAGAAGTGGTGTTGGTCTTAGATGCAGCTGGGTTTGATGTTGTGTTGGTCGAGACTGCAGGTGTTGGCCAAACGGAGCTCGACGTCTTGAGACTTGCTCAAAGCGTGCTTGTGATCGTCGTACCTGAAAGTGGCGACTCGATCCAAGTGATGAAGGCAGGCCTCATGGAAATCGCGGATGTCTTTGCGGTCAATAAGAGCGATCGTCCTGAAGCAGATAAGATGGTGCGTGAACTCGTGACGATGGTCGGAATGTCTGATCATACGGCAGAGAGTTGGATGATCCCGGTTCATAAGACTGAGGCCCTTCGTAACCTTGGCGTAGACGAAGTGATCAAATCGATCGAAGCGCATCAGCAGTATCTCACCAAGAGTGGTCAGCGCGATGTGAAGGCGCGTGAGTTTTTGAAAAATGAAGTGGCAGATATCTTGGCAGAGCGACTTCATCATACGCTGAAGGGCGCGTTTGAGACTACGTCCGGGCAAGAGCTCTTAGATCAGTTAGTGAAGCGCGAAATCGATCCGTACAAAGCGGCGGATGTGATCTCGGGGGTATAAAAGTTTATTTCGGCGCGATGATCAAACCGTAGTAATAACGATCTGACTGGTTCTTCTGCGTCTTCTGAACAATATGTATGTAGATTCCATCGCCAATTGCAATCAGGATGTGATCACCTAATCCGTCTTCATTTATTCGATAAGATTCACGATTTTGGCAGCTTTTTTTTGCGATCCAGATGCCCTCTTCACTGGCAGAGCGTGCAATTGGTCCACAATCTTTTGGAGCGCCTTCCGTCCCTTGATCAAAACAATTGTTTTGATCTTTGCAATAGAATGAAAGCGAGAACCACATATAGAAACTAGAATTAAACCCACACACTAAGCTGAGACGCGATTCGGGATTGTTGCTGATTAACGGAGTTACGTCGACGTTTTTGTAGGATCCTTTTTTGATCTCTTGTTCAGCTAGTTTTTTGATGTCTTTTATGTCCACAAGATTTTCGGGACACTTTTTAGTTTTTGTATAATAGTCGCGGACGGTTTTGCTTAAAGTGGATTTTGGTTTCTGAGGTGGTTTATGTGGTTTAGGGATTTTTACAGGCTTAACCTCTGTAACTATCGACTCGGCTAGACTGTTTAGATCAAGAAGTGGATCCCGAGGTTTGATCGGTTCGCAGGCTTCAATGCGTTTGGGCGGAGAAGGTGGCAACGAGACTCCTTCTTCGACTTCTTTCTTTGGATACTTCAAAGGACAAAGCGGATTAGAGGTTTGTTGGTGGCAGGCCCAATTTTTAGCTTTTGCGGAGCCTGCTACGACACAACATGGATCGGCATCGCATAAGATGCGTCCTGGCAGATGTTTGACGTTGTATTTTGAACAGTTGCTTGACGCGAGTGCTGTAAGTCCTTCAAAAAGGAGAACGACAATTAAGCTTAAGGCCTTATACGGGCATTTTGATTGCTTGAGCGCCACGTCTCGGCTCTCCTTACTTTGTTAATCGGAGAGTTTTTAAGGAAACTTGATGGATAGGATAGGAGCGACGTAATTCATTGTCCGCGAATAAAAAAGCCGTGCCCCAGCGAGGCACGGCTCCTTACTGAATCTCTATCAATAAAAGTTATCGTCCGGGATGAACGCTGACCTTTCCTTCGAGATCACCGAACATGAACAGAGTTCCAGGAAATACTCCTCCAACTCCCCCATAAGGTGCGCCGCTCGGACCAGCGGTACCAAGGCCAGTGGCTGGAGTTTGTGGAAATCCGGCTTTTCTCATGTATCCATCCTTAACAAATTGACTCTTGTAGTACTGATTGGCCATTGGAGCAAAGAAGAGTTCGCTTACCCAATGAGTACGATTGGAGCACTCAGAAGCAGTATCGATCAAGTTACAGGTGTTGACCGAAGGGTAGTAGCGTTTGATTTGCCCAGAAATTAATTTGAAGTGCATTTCGATCTGCATTTTCAAACCTTTGGCGCCACCTTCGGTGCCATGCATTCCACCCGAGGTAATAAACTCATAGAGTTCAAAATCTCCACGTCTTGCGAACTGATCAGAGATCATTACAGCGGCCTGGATGTTAATCGTGTTGTAGATCAGTCCTTGCTGAGGATTGCCGTAATCACCGTTTCGCTCATACTCACCTACAGTTCCGTCGGCAAACATGCTGTAAGTGATCCATTCTTTGACATAGATCTTTGCACGTTTGATAAGCTCTTGATCATTCAGGAAAAATCCAACCATACCGACAGCCATGATCTTCGATGCACGGCGGTTATTATAATGTTTGGCGAGCAGAGAGACATGATGTTGACCTACACCTTGTGAGTTGTAGTAGGCCCAATCAGAGTCTTTTGCTCCTCCTGAAGCATCGCGTCCTTTAACGCTGTAGTCACCTTTCAGACGGTTAGGAAAATTTTGATTGAGCATGCCGTCGATCGAGTAAGCCATCGTCCATGCTGATTTTTTGAAGTAAGCATTCAGCTTATTTTTTTCAGCAGCAGTGAAAAGGTTTTTACTGTAGTCATATGCAAAGAGCATCCGTGTGAGCCACTCTGACTCGAACCAACCGGTTTCCCTGAGGTAGCCGTTGACTCTTCCTTCGATCGTTGCTGATTTTTGTGTAGCATTTGCGTTGTCAGTCCAGTCCCCAAGATCGGAGTGAGGAATATCTAATTGTCGTAAGAGAAAATTTCTTACCGCATCGCCGTAGCGCTTGTCACCAGTCAGTAAGTAAACAAATGCTGCGTCTTTTGCTTTAATCCCTTCGACGTCAGGAACTACTGCGCCTAAAGTGGCATTTGGGCGCCAAAGATCAGCGTCGGGATTTGTGATAAAGGCGTCGGCATTCGATTTGATTCGTGACCAATCACCGGGACTATTGGTCCAGGCATCGCTTTTATTTTTAAATGGACCGCTATTCATCCGTTGTTTCCAGATTGCAACTTCGGCTGGGGTGTAATGGAGACCGCTCGAAGAATTCGAAATCGGAGCAGGGCTTGCTGTTGGCGCCGGCGCGGTCGTAGGTTTCGGCGTGGTAATTGGGCTAGGCGTAGCAGTAGGGGCGGGAGTAGTCCCAGAGTAGAGCTGGGCTGTCGGAATGATTTGTTTAGCAAGCGCCGGCGACGACCAGGAGAGTTGAGCGACAACCCCTCCGCCTGATTGGAAGTACTCCATTTTGATGGTGTAGCTTTTACCAGCAGTGAGCGTTATCGTGCCGCGGTTTTCGGTTGGGGTGTGTCTGGTCCAATTATCGATAATCAGTTTACCATCGACCCAAAGGCGGACACCGTCGTCCGACATAGTATAAAAAGTGTAAGTCTGTGTCGCGGGTGCGATGATCTGTCCTGTCCAGCGGACCGAGAAGTCAGTAGCAGCTGTTAACCCAACGTTTGTAGGGGCGGCGGTGAGATTTATCACTGAATCGACACGTGTCGTTTTCAATGCGGTAAAGTTATTGTTGTCGTAGTACTCGGACTTTAGACCATTGCCGGCCGACCAGGCATTCAGACTGACTAAGCCTAGTAAATATACTCCGTTGCGATATCTCATGTAATACCTCTTCATGTTGTTGATTTGTGAATGAGGTATTATTAAACATTAATAATGTATTTAATAGAAACGAGAACCTTTCTCTTACATAACTATTACAAAGAAATCACCTCACCCTCTCTTCAGGCTCTAGGCCTGGCTCTCCAGCCAAAATTTCAAAAAAAAGTAGTACCTGACAAAAACACTCTAAAGTTCTGTGAATAGTTGACCGAAATGATCTATGAAAGGGCAGCGTGTAGCTCAAAAGGCTACAGGTGGTCCTTGGCTGGGGTACAGCAAATTCCAGCCACAATTTAATGAGTGCGTTTTTGGGTTCTTTTGGAGCTCGGGGAAACGTTCGACCTGAACCGGATATGCGGTCTCTCTTTCGAGAAAGACTAGGCGTCTAATGACGGCGAAATGCGTCCCAACGATCCCGAAGTAAAGGGCACAGCTACGCGTACAACGGAGGAACGTATGGGTTTACGAATTAATACAAACGTCCAATCACTCGCAGCGCAGCGAAATTTGGGCATTAACTCAAGTGCGCAAAAAACTTCTCTCGAGAAGTTGGCTTCAGGTTCGCGAATTGTTCGCGCAGCAGATGATGCTGCAGGACTTGCGATCTCTGAAAAAATGCGTGGTAGCATCAGATCCTTGCAACAGGACATGAGAAACGCAAGCGATGGTATTTCCATGATTCAGACCGCTGAAGGCGCGATGAACGAAGTTGGAAATATCTTGATTCGCTTCCGTGAACTCTCAATTCAAGCTGCATCGGACACTATTGGTGATACCGAGCGCCGATTTATCGATAAAGAAGTTCAACAACTTCATCAAGAAGTTGACCGTATTGCCCTTTCTACCGAATATAACGGTAAAAAGTTGCTCAGCGGTGAGGGTAACCCTCTTGAAATCCAAATCGGTATGAACAACGATCCGTTGCAAGATCGTTTCGTTCTTGATCCTTCTAAGACTCGCGTAACCACAGATGGTATGGGTCTTGGTAAGATCAGCGTTGCAACGAAAGAAGATGCGCAAAATAACCTTGAGCGTATCGATGCTTCGATCAGCGTACTGAGCGAAAACCGTGCTGAACTGGGCGCCTTGCAGAACCGTCTGCAATCCAGCATCAACAACATCGGCATTTACACTGAGAACTTAGCAGCTGCTAATAGCCGTATTCGCGATGTGGATATGGCTTCCGAAACTGCCGAGTTGACGAAGAATAACATTCTATCGTCCGCTGGTACTTCGGTCCTCAGTCAAGCAAATCAGAACAACATGATGGCATTGAAGCTCATCGGATAATCTGAACAACACACACCGGGTGGGTTAGGGGTGCTCCCGTGCTCCTAACCCCACCAATCTCTACCCTCCTAACTGCTTGATTCTAAAGCAGATAAAATCCAACTGTTAAGATTGACGCTATTAGTCAAGTTTTATTACCCAATTCCGATAGGTCTATTGTCAGCCAGAAAGACCCTCACCCGGTTAGACTGGAACAACTGATAACGTCTGCCTCGTGTATATGCTGTTACAAGTGGCGGGATCATAGATGTGTTCATTCGTCCCACGGGTTTGGGGTTGTTGTCCCAGCTCGTATGCGGTCGCTTATCAACTCAGACGTTCAAACTCGGCAAAACCGAGCTTTTTTTGGCCCTCTAAATGACGCAATGCGTTCATGGTGAACGCGTACGGCTTTTAGGGTCAGGGGGCTCGACTGTTCCTTGGAGGTACGTTTATGGGCTTAAGAATTTCAACCAATATGGCAGCTATGTCTGCCGCTCGTGAATTAGGTAAAACAAGCGCTCTACAAGCTAAGACTTATCAGCGCTTAGCTTCTGGTAATCGTATTATCGAAGCAGGTGACGATGCTGCAGGTTTGTCTATTAGTGAAAACTTGCGCGCTCAGATCAGATCATTAGGTCAAGCAGAGCGAAACGCTAATGATGGTATCTCCTTCGTGCAAGTTGCAGAAGGTGGACTCAATGAAATTGGAAATATCTTGATCCGTATGCGTGAGTTAGCGGTTCAGGCTTCTTCCGACACCATCGGTGATAAAGAGCGTTCATTCGTGAACCAAGAAGTTCAAAGTTTAAAACAAGAAGTGGATCGTATTGCAAACGTCACCAACTACAACGGCACTCAGCTGTTGAATGGTGAATCAAGCAAGAGCGAACTTCAATTCCAAGTCGGTATCCGTAAGGAACAAGATGGTGCAGACCGCATCACCTTTAGACCGAATGAATACAACGTAAAAACAAGTGAATTAGGTATCGAGAGCATTAGCTATGAGAGTATCGATGATGCTCGTGAGTCGATGGATAAAGTGGATGGAGCTTTGAGTAAAGTGCTTGAGTCTCGCGCTCGATTAGGTGCTGCTCAAAACAAATTGCACTCCACCATCAATAACCTCGGTATTGCTAAAGAGAACTTGTCCAATGCTCGTAGCCGTATCGCTGACGCTGATGTGGCTGCTGAAACTTCGGAACTTGTTCGCGGTAACATTCTTCAAAGTGCTGGTATCTCAGTGTTGTCGCAAGCCAACACGGCTCCAATGGCAGCTTTGAAACTGTTGAACTAGTTATAGAATTGACGCTAAAATGGCTCAATTTTGACAGTGCGCCAGAACTCGCGGGATAATGTTGTCCACCGAGTTCAATAAGCCCAAAAGTCTCTCTAGAGGCCACCGAGTTCTCTAGGGAGACTTTGCTTATTTAATAGATGTATAAAATATACTAGAGACTTTATGACAAAGAGCATTCATACTAAAGAAATGATGAGGAAAAGACCTACACAAGCCGGTGTTTTATTGTTTGTGATTGTCAGCCTACTTTCGGTGAGTTGTTCACATTCTCCGGATAGGAGAATTGCAGGAACTCCGCACAAAGCTAATGGCGGCCTCAATGGAGATCTGTTGTATCATCCAGATTGCCGGATCAAAACCATCTCATTTCAACATTTCAAAGATAAAGGCCTCATTAAAGACAAACAAGGCCAAGCGATGCTTCAACGCACGCTCGAAAGAAATGGATACGAACCACAGTTCAAAGATTGGAAAACGATGTATAAAGAGCTCGACTCTTCAGAGCGATTTATCTGGGCTTCAGTTAGAAAAGGCTGCGAGATCGAAGTCCATCTCGATGCTGTAACTGGAGTTGCTTCAACTCTGGATGTCTACGACGTCGATCGACCAGGTTGGGATAACGGGAACCCTATTACTCCCGAAGTGAAGATCAATTACTCACCCGAGCTCTATGAAAAAGATCGTCGCCGCGCGATCGCCGAAGTTGAAGACCATCCGGACTACATC
>DBAE01000146.1 GCA_002291495.1 Bacteriovoracaceae bacterium UBA1018
AAGGAAGCTGGCCGTAAAACTCATTGATTGTCTCATAGACCTGATCCGTATCTACGTCTCCAATGACAGCAATGGTGGCCTGGTTTGGACTATAATAAGCCTTATAGAACTTTTCGGCGTCCTTAGACGACATTCTTGCCAGGTCTTTTTCGTAGCNNGGCCAATGATACGGATGTTTCTGAAAAGCGAGCTCCAATAATTCCTGAAACATGAGACCATCAGGGCTATTTTCGGTACGAAATCTTCGTTCATTTTGGACTACTTCACGCTCAGTTTTAAATGCTGCATCATTAACCACGAGATTATTCATGCGATCGGATTCGAGTTCAACAATCAGTCTCAGCTTGTCCGACGGAAGTTCTTGCACATAGGCTGTATAATCTTGGCTAGTAAATGCATTTTCACCGTCTACTCCAGCCGCCTCAAGGATTCGATCAAACTCGCCATCTTTCCTATTTGTAGTTCCTTTAAACATCATGTGCTCAAAGAGGTGGGCGAGACCCGTGTATCCAGGCACTTCGTTGCGTGAGCCGACCCTAAACCAAGTCTGATAGGAAAAAGTAGGTGATGAATGGTCTTCCAGTACGACTAGTGTAAGCCCGTTGGAAAACTTGAATCGCTTTGCCTTCAACTGATTTAAGAGGGTGATCTCCTCACCCGGGACGCTGGATCTCTTAACTCCTGAAGTCGAACATGCTGTTAAACTGAGACTACAAAAGATTAGAGCTAAGGCAGTATTAAAAGAGGAGGCAAAAATTGCCGATCGGATTTTCATAGAGAACAAAAATTAGCACGTTCAAAAAATAAAATGCTAATCTTATCTTTCATGGAAAAAGCGAGCGTTGGAAAATTTTGTAAACGACTTTTGGTTCTTTTTTTCGCGTTGGTATCGATAGCGGGACTCTGTTTTGGAGTTCAAGAAATCATGCGCTCGCCGCTCTTTTTGATTCGGGTCGTAGAGATCTCTAACCTCCCAGAGGATTCACCCATTGACGCATCTACGATTACCGACCTTGTTCAAGTTCGCCCTAACGCGATCAATCTCTTTGCTTTGGAGCTTGCTCCCATTGAACGACGGTTACTCGATCATCCATGGATTCATGGGGTGACGATTTCTAAAAGATTTCCTGGTACGCTGTCCGTCAACATTGAGCTGCGTGAACCCAAAGCTATTGTACAGCGCCACGGCGGCGAATTAGCTTACCTAGACCAGTATGGATCGGTCTTTGTAAAAGTCGATCCCGCCCACGTGCGGGACCTCCCGATGATTTCTAATGTGCCGCTCGATATCCGTAAAGCAGGTCCCTACTTGGCGCGATCTCTTCAGCTCATTCTGCTCTGGGAGCGCTCCGACGTGAGCAAGACCAGTGAGCTATCCTCTTTGAGTTATGATCAGGAAAGAGGCTTTAGAGCAGTCATTAGCTATCCGTTGTCCCGTCAGGGAGCAAAGGGTCGTGCGTTAGTCGACCTAGGTCAAGAAATTGACACAGAAACAGAAGCCTTATTGGGCCGCTTATCTTCTGTCTTTTCCTATCTAAGCGAGCGTTCCATCCCCGTAAAACAAGTCTGGGCCGATCTTGGAAAGAAAATAGTTGTCAAGATCGCTCGTAGTTCTTAGAATCACTGAGAAGGCAATTTTTGCCGATCACTACTTGAGGAGCAAGACAGCTCTCAGATTCCCATGGGGGGGATTCTTGTATGTCCAAAAAGGACTTTGTAGTTGGTTTAGATATTGGAACCACTAAGATTTGTTGCATCGTAGGTGAAATCACCGAAACCAGTGCAGGAACTACGATTGATATCGTTGGTATCGGTACTGCTCCTTCAGTGGGTCTACGCAAAGGCGTTGTCATCAACATCGACTCAACAGTCGAAAGCATTACCAAAGCTGTTGAAGAAGCTGAATTGATGGCTGGGATTGAAATCTCAAGCGTCTACGCAGGTATTGCCGGTGGCCACATCAAATCATTCAATTCGACCGGTATCGTCGCTGTTAAAGACAAAGAAATCACAGAGCAAGACGTTCAACGTGTTATTGATGCTGCTAAAGCAGTAGCAATTCCACTAGATCGCGAAGTGATTCACATCATGCCTCAAGAATATGTGATCGATGAGCAAGACGGGATCCGCGATCCAATCGGAATGAGCGGTGTGCGTCTCGAAGCTAAAGTACATATCGTCACCGGTGCAGTCTCTAGCGCACAAAATATTATTAAATGTGCGAACAAAGCCGGACTTAATGTTGCTGAAATTTGTTTGGAGCCGATTGCTTCAGCAGAGGCTGTTCTCTCAAACGACGAAAAAGAACTTGGAGTCATCCTCGTTGACATCGGTGGTGGAACAAGTGACATCGCAATCTTTAAAGACGGCGCTATCGTCCACACTGGAGTCCTCGCCATTGGCGGCAATCATCTCACTAACGATATTGCTGTTGGATTGAGAACTCCACAAAATGAAGCCGAAAAGATCAAAGTTATGCACGGCTGTGCACTTGCTTCACTTGTTAAACCAGATGAGACAATCGAAGTTGCCGGAGTAGGTGGTCGCAAGCCTCGTGTTCTTTCTCGTCGTTTGTTAGCAGAAATAATTGAACCACGTGTTGAAGAGATTTTTTCGCTGATCCAGCGCGAAGTCATGAAGTCTGGCTATCAGGATCTTCTTTCAAGCGGGGTAGTAATCACAGGTGGGACTACTCTTTTAGAAGGTATGCCAGAACTTGCTGAGTTTATTTTTGAAATGCCGGTTAAACGTGGCATTCCACAAAATATTGGTGGCCTCAGAGATGTAGTGAACTCACCAAAATTTGCGACCGGCGTAGGACTTTTGAAATACGGCGGACAAAGTGGAAACAAAAGTAAGTTTCAGATTCGGGAAAAAAATATTTATGACAAAGTTCGCGGTTCAATGAGGAATTGGATCAAGGATTTGTTTTAAACTGATGTGAAATAGGGGGTATCCGGAGCACCGAAAGGGCTCCAGATGCGGTGTTGAACGGGGTATTCACGGAAACGGAATGTTCCAACTTGCAGAGCAAAGCGAAATGCTAAGTAGCGGAGCCGAGCTAAAAAGCGAAGAAGAGGATCTTCTTATATATGTTTGAAATTGAACAATTGGCGAACCAAGGTGCGAAAATTAAGGTCATCGGAGTAGGTGGTAGCGGATGTAACGCCGTTAACACGATGATTCGGATGGGACTTGAAGGCGTAGAATTTATTACAGCAAATACCGATAAGCAGGCTCTTGATGCATCATTGGCTCCTACGAAGTTAGCCATTGGTCAAGAACTCACCAAGGGTCTTGGTGCAGGCGCTAATCCTGAAGTTGGCCGTAAAGCTGCTTTAGAAGACTACGCAAAGATTTCTGAGCTACTCACTGGCGCAGACATGGTCTTTATCACTGCAGGTATGGGTGGCGGAACCGGAACCGGTGCAGCCCCAGTATTTGCGAAGATCGCAAAGGAAATCGGCGCACTCACCGTAGGTGTTGTAACTAAGCCATTTATGTTTGAAGGCCGTAAACGTGCTAAGCACGCTGATCAAGGTATGACCTGGTTGCGTGAAAATGTCGACTCCTTGATCACCATTCCTAACCAAAGACTTCTCGCGATTTCTGGCGCAACTCTTTCGATGGTTGATGCATTCAAAAAAGCTGACGAAGTTCTTTTGAACGCTGTTCAAGGTATCTCTGACTTGATCAACCACACTGGATTGATCAACAGTGACTTTGCTGACGTCAAAACCATTATGCAAAATAAAGGTCTTGCATTGATGGGTATCGGTTACGCAGAAGGCGAGCACCGTGCGGTTGAAGCAGCAACCAGCGCAATCTCAAGCCCGCTTCTTGAAGATGTCTCCATTCAAGGTGCAACAGGTATCATCATTAACATCACTGGCGGATCGAACCTCAAGATTCACGAAGTGAATGAAGCGACTACACTGATTATGGAAGCTGCTCATGAAGATGCTGAAATCATCTTCGGTACTGTGATCGATGAATCCCTCAAAGACTCAGTAAAAGTGACAGTGATTGCAACTGGACTTGGCGTAATCAATAGCTACGCTACTGCTCCAGCTCGTGAAACATTGAACGTGAATACTCAAGCTCAGCCAGCTGCGCCAGTTTACACTCAACAAGCTGCTGCTCCTCAGGCTCCGGCAATGAACGTTCCTCCGGTGATGGCTCAACCAGCAGCACCGGTAGCACAAGCTCCTGCTCCGCAAGCTCAAGTTGCTCAGCCGGTTATGGCTCAAGCTCCACAAGCCGCGGCACCAGCTGCTCAACAAGCTCAATATGTTCCTCCTCCGGTAGCTCAACCCACTTTTGAAGCTACTGAAGAAGCAGCACTTGAAGAATACTACGAGCAAACTGCAGCTCCAGCACCACAAGCTCCTATGAACCCAGGTCTTGCTTCAAAGGCTATGGGAACGGGCGCAGAAGGCGGCGAGTTGGCGAGAGCACGTGCAATTGCTCAAAGACTTGGAATCACCAATCTAACTGACGATGAGTATGACGTTCCAACGTACATGCGCCGTCAGCAAGATCGCGAACTCTAATTTTCCCTGGGTAAGTGATGTAAGGGAAAAGGGGCCCTCTGCTCATGGCAGAAGGCCCCTTTTGTTTTTTGTAGTTTAAATTTATTGAACGAGCTCTGCACTTTTCAGACACAGAGTTTGATGCTCACCTGTTTGCCAATAACTAGAGTGGCCGTCCGCAAATATTATATTTGTATCCAATGGAAAGGTAAACTCGAGTGAGAGGAGTTGGCCTTGGTCGACTACCATTTTGAACTCATAAATTTCGTCAACTCCCTTTACCTTCGCTCCCGTTTCGTCGATTCCATAGATTTTTGAGTGTCGAGACGTAGAATACTCAAATCTATTTCCATTCTCTAAGTTCGATCCTGTAAATCCCGGTGTCCATCCCGCCTCATGTGAAGAGAACCCTTCGATCTGAAGACCGTCGTATGAGCCATTCGACTCAAGAGTATAGACACTAGCTCCAAGATAAGAAGAATCTTTACCGTTCACATTGGGGTGAAACACCTTCAAAAAAAGAGCTTTCCCATTTCTAGGTTCAATAAAACGTGGGTCCTGATCAAACTCGGCATTTTTAAATTTGAGTTCGTTTACGACCTTTCCATCCCAGCTTGGAATCTTGATGGCGTGATCAAGTTTACATTCGTGCGCCTGCGCGCTCGACGTCAGGAGTATGAATCCAACGACGGTTAAAAGTAGTCTTTTCATAATAGTCCTCTCTTATAAGGTGGGCACAGTGCACAAGCCCTGCCAGTGATCCATAAGCCTTAAAAAGCAATATAAGAGAGATGGTGGGAAAATACGGCTCGCCTCGAGTATGGAGTGTCGTGACAAGCCTACAGTTTAACTCAGAACCTTCTTCGGCTTACTTTCAAACTTGGTGAGCATGAGATAGATCGCCGGCACTACGAAAAGGGTAAGAACCGTCGAAACAATGGTACCACCTATGATCGCAAGTCCCATCGGAAGCCGAGCTTCGGAACCCATTCCATGACCAATAGCTAGGGGGAGTGCCGCTGCCACCGTCGCTACTGAAGTCATAATGATTGGTCTCAAACGCACGGGACAAGCTTCAAGAAGGGAATGAGCAACGTCATCTTTTCCTTCTCGCTTATGCTCCTCTCGTCGTTGATTAGTGAATTCGACAAGTAGAATTGAGTTCTTTTTGGCAATACCCATCAATACGATTAAACCAATAAATGAGAACAAATTAAGTGATACTCCTGTCATCCAAAGGGCCAATAGAGCTCCCGTCACGCTAAATGGGAGTGCCATTAACACAGAGATGGGATGTACAAAGGAGTTAAACTGAACTGCCAAAATCAAATAGGCTACTAGTACACCGATAAGTAACGCTCCATAGAGACTAGCGAATGCTTCGCTAAACCCGGCAGACGCTCCTTCGAGTGCAAATGTATATCCGATCGGTAATATCTCTGCAGCTATCTCCTTTGTTCGATCCAGTGCCTTCGCTTGAGACACGCCTGGAGCCAAGTTGCCGTAAACGGAAATGGCTCTTTGTCGATTTACGCGACTGATTGCTAAGGATGCTTTTTCTTCCTTGATCGTAACGATCTCGGAGAGTGGCAATAAGTTACCCGCGTTATTTCGGACATAGATGCGTTTGATGTCAGCCGCAGAACGAACGAGATGATCCGGGATCTTAAATCGAATATCGTATCGGCGACCGTTCGCCGTATATCGACCTTGCCGTAATCCTCCAACTGCTGCAGACAAAGTACGCCCAACTGTTTCGACAGTGACTCCTCGGGCCGCCATTGCAGCACGGTTAGGTTCAATCACCAATTCAGGAATTCCAGCTCGGAAGTCCATATCTAGATCTACGCCCAGGCCTTCACTCTCAAGGCGTTTCATAAGTTCCTGAGCCTTAGTATTAAGAACGTTTAGATCAGGCCCTCGCAAGTTAATTGCAATCGGGTTTTGACGACCCGATGAAAGATTTCTTGCCGACAGATCGCGCATGTTAATTCTTGCACCTTTGATCGGTTTAAATTTTTCGCGCAACGAGTTCATGACTTCTATGTGTGTTTTATCCCTTTCATTTTTAGGAGTGAGAGATACCGGAATGAAGATTTGATTAACTTGAGAGTTAGGTCCACCTGCTCCGACAGAAATTACAAATCCAGAAATTTCAGGGATTCCTGCCATGGCTGCTTCCATCTCTCGCGAAATTGAATCTGTTGTTTCAAGAGACGATCCGGGCGGAGTTTGTGCCTGAACGATCAGGATATCTTGATCTTGAGATGGAACAAACTCCTGACGAAGTTTTTTGACTAGGACCAACGAGACGACAAAGATGATCATTGAAACCGCTACAACAGTGCCCTTCCACTTCAAAGTTACAGCAAGCAACTTTCGATAGGATTCAGCAAAGCCTTCGAACTTATGATCAAGATATGCTTCAAATTTCCCGACTTTAGGTTCGGACGCCAAAAAAGCAGCCGCACGCATAGGAGTAATTGTCACAGCTTCTAATAGAGAGAGTAATACGGCTGCAGAGATCGTGATTCCGAATTGGAAGAAAAATTTTCCGATAACTCCTTCCATAAATACTACGGGAATAAAGATCGCGATAACGGCTAAAGTAGCTGCTGCAGCTGCTGGTAAGACCTCTTTTGAACCTTCAGATGCTGCTCGCACTGATCCTTTGCCCATCCGATAATGTCGCACGATGTTTTCAAGCAGCATGATCGCATCATCTACGACAATTGAGATCGATAGTGTCAAAGCGAGCAGGGTAAAGAGATTGAGCGTAAAACCAGAAAACTTAAGAATGATAAAGGTCCCGACGATCGAAGTCGGGATTGAAAACAAGATATTAATTGCTGCTGGAATGCTCCCGAGGAAAAGGAAGCAGATCAAAATTGTGATACCGGCGGCGACCCACAGTTTTTCAAGCGTAAGGTCTACGGTGGATGCTGTTGATCGCGTGAAATCGACGTTAACTCGATATCCGTAACCTTCCGGAAATTTGACTTCCTTAAGCTTTTCATGCACTGCGGCCGCAACATCAACTTCGTTTGTACCTCTTTGTTTTTTGATCCGAAGAGAGATCGCTGCTTTTCCTTCAAATCGCGCCATACGTCTTACGTCACTTAGCCCGTCTTCAACTCGAGCAACATCTTTGATTCTAATCTGGCTGTTATGAATTGTTTGTCCGCCACGACGAAGTATCAATATGTCGCCAACTTCGTCGGCATTGACGGCTTCACCAAGCCATCGGACACGCAGTTCTCGTTTTCCTTCAGTAAACTGACCAGCAGCGCTTTCTAAGTGTTGAGTACTGAGGGCGTCGATTACGTCGGTGATAGCCAAATCGAGATCTTTTAGTCTCTTTGGATCAAGCCAAATCCGAAGATTTCGCGAACTGAAACCGCCAATGTCTACTTCGCCGATACCTGGTAAAAACCGAAGTTGATCGAGCAAGGATCGCTCAGTCCAATTGAGCATCTCTCTCAGCTCAGATTTGCTGAAAATAGATACGATTACGATAGGGTCTTCTTCAGGATTTTGTTTCCGAATTGTANNGCAGTTTGTACTTCTTGTAAGGCCACATCGATATTGCGGTTAATGTCAAACTCGAGCGTAATTCGGCCACTGCCTTGACTGGCGCTCGCTCTCATTTCTTTGATGCCTTCAATGGCTAATAGTCGTTCCTCAAGTGGATCAATGATATCGGCTTCGACTACTTCAGGTGCTGCACCTTCGTAAGTGACAGAAACGTTTAAGATGGGAAAGTCTACGTCGGGCATTTGACTGATACCCATTTTGTTTAAACTGATTGCCCCAAAAATTATCAGTGCAAACATAAGTACCCACGCAAAGACTGGACGCTTGATGGATAGGTCGATTAAGTTCATGACTGGTCCTTATTTCGGTCTTGTTGGTTTTTAAAAGTTTTCGCAATCAGATCGAGCGCCTGAGACAGCTTAGTCCGCTCGTTGGTGCTTAAGTTTATTAAATTCACATTGAGATTTTTTTGAGCTGCAATCTTTACCTTTTCGTAAAGGGCTTTTCCTTTTCCAGTCAATTCGAGAACGATTTGACGACGGTCAGAAGAATGAGGTGCTCGTTTAATCAAACCTCTCTTCACTAGACCCTCAACCATTTTTGACATGGATGGCTGACTGACTCCATGAAGCTCAGCAATTTGGCTGACATGCTTAACGCCTAACTGGATGTGAGCAAGAATTCGAAATTGAGGAATCGTTAACTCCTTTTTTGCAGACGCACGAACTTCAATCCGAATTTGGTGCATTAGTGGAGGTATGACCTCAAGGAGTCTCTTGCCTAGATCTGTGTTGGATTTCATAAAGATAGAATAGATATTATATAGCTAAGCTATCTAAACGCAACCGCTACGGCTGCGAGAATGAGAGCAAATGAGACAAAATGTCGAAAAGTTGGCACTTCGCCTAGTGCTAACCACGCAAAAACCATAAATACGATTAGGGTAATGCATTCTTGCAAAATTTTAAGCTGATAGGCACTGAGCTGTCCGTATCCGAGACGGTTGGCTGGGACTTGAAGGGCATATTCGGGCAGCGCAAGCATCCAACTTCCTAATATTGCGACAATGAGAGGAGTCGACTTAAAGCGCAGATGGCCATACCACGCCATAGTCATAAAGATATTCGATGCGAAGAGCAGTAGAACTGTACGAAGCATAAATAGAGATTACGTTCCCGCAATTCCGCAAGTTAATCCGCCATCAATCTGGATACATTGACCCGTGATGTAGGAAGATTGCTCGCTGACTAAGAATGCGACAAGATTCGCAATATCTTCTGCGGCACCAATTCGTTTCAAAGGAATGCGACCGATAAATTTTTCTTTCACATCCGCTGGGATTGCTTGGGTGAGAGCTGAGTCGATTAGGCCTGGAGCAATGGCGTTGACGTTAATATTGTATCGAGCAAGTTCTTGTGCCCAAGTGCGGGTCATACCGACTACGCCGGCCTTTGAAGCTGAATAATTAGTTTGTCCAATATTTCCGAGCCAAGCCACAGATGCAAGATTGACGATTTTTCCGTACTTTTGTTCCATCATGACTTTTGCGCAAGCCTGGCCCATGTTGAATGGTCCTTTTAAGTTTACGCGAATGACTTCATCCCATTTTTCTTCGGATAATTTATGCAGCATGGCATCTCTTGTGATGCCAGCATTATTCACCAGGACGTCGATACGTCCAAAGGTATTCTTTGCTTCCATGACTAACTCATTTGCCTTCTTATAATCAGAAACATCATGAGTACTGATGAGAGCTTTCCGACCCAGATCTCTTACACTTTGTGCGACACTTTCAGCGTTTTCTGCGTTGAGATCGTTAATAACGATGTCTGCGCCACCTTGAGCTAACTTCAGAGCAGTTGCAGCACCTAACCCTCGACCTGAACCTGTAACAATAGCAATCATGTTGTCGCTCCTAAGAATCTAACTTGTACTTCCTGCACACATTAACCCAATTTGAAAATAATCTAGCGCGTTATTTGCGCATAATATTTGAAAAATGTAGGAAGGCACATAGACTGGGCAAGCACACTGCTGGGGGAACTATGAGCAAATTATTCGTACTTAGATTATTGTTCGCGACATTAGGCATCCTAACTAATCTGATTGCAGCAGTTGGTGATGAATATAGACCGGGAGAAATTCTAGTTAAGTATAAGGACGGTTCAGTTAGGACGAGGCATCAAATGGATGCATTATACGACTCATCTGGCGTAAGGAAAGTTCGACGTTTTGACCGTAGTCTTGGAGGCCTCGAACACCTCTATTTAGATGAAGACACAAAGGTTGAAGATGCCATCCACGCAATGTTGCAAGACCCGAATGTAGAATACGCTCAACCCAATTACATTTTATCGATTCCTCAATTTAGTGAATTGACTTACAGAAGCTTTCTACTTCCAGAAGATGGACCATGTGAAACTGGAGCTGAATCTCCGGGCTGTCCGAGTTCGGTCTATGTTCCGTGTCTTATCCCAGGGATTCCGTTTCCGCCCGGATGTAGTGATTCACCACCCTCTGTAACTCGTCCCGTAGTAGGGGCCGCACCTAAAGAAACCGTACCCGCTATTGAAGATCCAGACTTAAAGAAGGTCTATGGTTTAAAAAAGATTGGCGCGACCGAGGCTTGGAAGAAAGTGCGTGGAAGTAAAAAGGTCATCGTTGCAATTATTGACTCAGGAATTGATTACAACCACGAAGACTTGTCCTTCAATATGTGGCGCAATCTGCGACGTAAAAATGAAGAGCCTGTTGGATATGATTTCGTTCACGACGATGGATTGCCTTACGATGATAATCATCACGGAACCCACACCGCAGGAATTGTTGGCGCAGTGGGGGGCAATGGAAAGGGAGTTTCTGGGGTAAACCAGGTTGTATCACTGATGGCACTCAAATTTATGGGAGCCGATGGAAAAGGAAATACGGCTAACGCAATCCGTGCAATGGACTATGCGATTAGAAATGGTGCAAAAGTTCTAAATAATAGTTGGTCCAGCGATAGCGGTCGATTTAATCGAGCTCTATATGACGCTATTGAGCGTGCAAAAGCCAAGAACGTTTTGTTTATTGCTGCTGCCGGAAATGATGGCACTGATAATGACGGAGAGAAGCCTGCCTATCCAGCCTCGTTCGATAACGACAATCTAATTTCTGTGGCGGCAAGTAACAGAAACGACGTCTTAGCTAGCTTTTCGAATTATGGAAAAAAAACGGTTCATATCGCTGCCCCTGGATCGAGTATTCTAAGTACAACACCTCATAATAAGTACGATACCTTTTCTGGAACATCGATGGCTGCACCTCATGTGGCGGGAGCAGCAGCACTTCTTTGGGCTCAGAATCCATCGTGGAGCTATAAAAAAGTTAAAGAACTACTCTTAAACGCCAGCGATAAAGTCTCTACATTGTCGGATAAAACGGTGACCGGAGGTCGCCTGAACGTTTTGAAGGCGATACAATCGTCTGAAAACTAGTGTAGGTAAAACCCCACAACTTGTAGGGATTTGCCTACAGCTCCCCGTTTGAGACTTATAGGAATATTATAAGTCATTGGAATGTTGGCTATTAATGTTTTTTGACTTGGGCCCAGCTCTTGCTCCTTAAAGTAGCGAAGGACGAGGGAAGTGTGCATCAAGTATACGAAACATCAAAAAATCTAGCCGCTCAGGTATCGCATGATTTGCGATCTCCTTTAGCCGCATTAAAGGCACTCTCCAACGAGAGGGACGGATTGAGTAACGATCAACTAGCGTTGCTCAATGCGGCAATCAATCGATTAAACTCGATCGCACAGCAGTTAAACAGCCTGGCTTATAATCAAGAGAGCTCTTCTCTCGAGTTGCACGATCTTCAAATTCAATCTGACTCCGAAATAGTTGTATTAGATGATGATGAGGCGATCCACCTCATGTGGAAAGCCAGATTAGGATCCTATGTGCGAAAAGGACTGATTAAAGAACTCGTACACTTTTCATCGGTACAAGACTTTAGGCACTGGTTTATTCAATCTGAAAACGGGACCGCAAGACGAACTTATTTGATCGATTTCGAATTAGACTCGACTGCGTCCTCAACCGAGTCTGGTCTCGACGTCATTCAATCTTTGTCCCTCAGTGAGAATGCTGTGTTAGTAACCAGTCGTTCGGATGATCCCGGAGTGATCGAACGCTGCCAGAGTCTTGGAGTCAAATTACTTTCTAAGGGTGAGTCCGCAAGAATTCCTATCGAGGTTCGATAAAATAAAAACGGGAAGAACCTCCATGATTCTTCCCGTCCCCCACTTGAGCAGCAGCTGCGAAAACTAAAGCCCCAACGTCCAAATTAAAGCCTCTGTCCGCGCGCTTGCTCGTCCGTCCAACCATCCTTGCGATTTGTTTTTTCACTTCCTTGTGGGTCGAAAAGTCATCCTTGAGTTATCGACCAATCGATTCGTTCATCAAAGTGCACTCAATCCATGAGTGCGCTTTGATGAGTGTATGTTTGGACTCACGTCTTAGGCTAATTTGAGCTTTGCGCCCAAGCTCTTAGAACGGTGGCCGTCAATGTGGATATGCTCTTGTCGTTCTTCATCTTCCTTGCATGATAGGCACATCGTTGTTGTCGGACGAGCTTGTAATCGTTTGAACTCGATCTCTTCTTCGCAGGACTCGCATTGGCCAAAAGTGCCTTCAGCGATTCGTTGCAAAGACTCTTCGATTTTTTTCAAGAAGATCGCTTCGCGATTTCTCAGTCTCATTCTCATCGATGTTTCCATCTCGACTGTAGTCAGATCTAATTCATCCAAGAGATCGTCTTTTTGTAAATGAAACTGCTCATTCATGTAGCTGTTGCTGAATAATAATTTTTTCTTTTCTGCTTCAAACTGAGCTTTAAATATTGAAGCAAGTTGGGAACTGGATCGGTTTAAAAATTTTGTGGAGTTCATGGGGTTATTCCTTCTAGGTTCTGCCTTCGCTTACTCAAAAATCCTTTTTTGAGATCCTCATATCCTTGAGGATGTGCTTAGGCTGTAACGTCCGTGTCGGTTTAGAATTTCAGATTTTTACTCTCAGTTACTTCGTTGCATATGCGTACCGATAGGTACGGTAAGTCCGATACATACGATGCTTGTAGTACCGTGAGTAAACATCAGCCTTCCTAAACGCAGACCAGAAGAGAGGTTTGTTGCTCACGTAATAAGCAGCGACCAAGTTGTAAAAAGAAGAAGCCTTTTTTAAATTACTCTTGAAAAACATCATTTGAGCCTCCTTTTCATTTACTGTCCTAGGCTCACTAGGACTTACTCACTTGGGAGAGAACCAATTTCTCTCACAACCTCTGGCTCGGCTATAGTGCGAGAGGTGTGCCACGCTGATTTTATGTAAAATATTATACACTTACAGATATGCGTCAGATGAGCTGCCGTTTATTGCCCGCTCATCTTAAATATATGGGACCTGAGGTGTGTAGAAACCGTTACAAATTTACACAGTGGTGCCAATTCGCCAGCGAAGAGGAGTGCGCGATCTTTTGTGATGCATCTGCGCTACCAAAAAGTCGGGACCACCTTTTTAAAACAAAAACGCCGCTAACTTTCGTCAGCGGCGTTTTTGATAATACGTGTGTACTGCTTGGTCGCTTAGACTTACGTTTTAAGCATACCGTCTAGAAAAAGTTTGACCCAAAGACTTATGCTCGCGTCCTGAAGCGGTCAGAGTCTCTCGGTGTTCTTGTTCTTCTTTACAGGAGATGCAGAGGGTTGCCGTAGGGCGAGCTTCAAGACGTCTGAGCTCGATATCTTCGCCACATTCAATGCATTCTCCAAAGGTGCCGTCTTCGATTCTTTTGAGTGCTTCCTCTACCTTCTTGATGTAGAAAATCTCTCGATTGCAGAGGCGCATTCTCATCGATTGCTCGATATCGATCGTGGCTTGATCAAGTTCGTCAAATCGATCATCCGAGTTGACACTGAAGTCGTCGCGGACGATTCGATCATTAAATATGATCGACTTCTTTTGCGCTTCAAAAATCTTTTTAAAGCGCTTAAGCGTTTCCTTTCTCACGGTTTATTCCCCCCTTTGAGTTCACGTATAATCCACTGGCTAATCGCCTGTAGAGTTTCCATGACGCCTTGACCGCGATTCGCCACTGCTTCGAAATACGGTTTGCGCATAGAATTGAAGGTCGCTTCGAGTTCTCGAATCGACACAGCATTTTCCACATCCCGCTTGTTGTACTGAAACACGAGCGGGACTTTGTGAAGATCGTAACCTTGTTTCTCTAAAGTCTTTTCCAAGCCTTCGAAGCTTTCAATATTTGCTTCCATACGCTCGGGTTGGCTATCGGCAACAAACACAATGCCATCGACTCCTTTGAGAATAAATTGACGAGACACTTCATAGAAGGTCTGTCCAGGAATGGTGTAGAGATGAAACCGAGTTTGGTAACCACGGATATCACCTACAGATAGGGGGAGAAAATCGAAGAACAAAGTTCTTTCGTTTTCGGTACTCAGAGTAACCAGTTTGCCTCGTTGCTCTTGTTGAGTCTGTTCATAGATATATTGAACGTTAGTGGTTTTTCCGCTGAGACCTGGTCCAAAGTAGATGATCTTGCAGTTAATCTCTCGAGTAGCGTAATTGATGAAACTCACGTCATCTCCACGCGATTCTCCATCGCTTTTCCTAATGTTTGACGATCTGTATATTCAAGCTGCCCACCGACGGGTAGTCCGTGTGCAAGTTGGGTAAGTCTAACTCCAAAAGGTCTAATCAAGCGTGTAAGGTAAAGCGCTGTCGCTTCGCCTTCAACACTTGGATTGGTGGCCAAAATGATCTCACGTAGCGCAGGTCGGGTACCAGCCTCTGCAGCATCATGTGCTTTGTGAATTCTTTGCATGAGCTCACGGATCTTCAGTTCATCTGGACCGATGCCATCGAGGGGTGAAAGAGCTCCATGCAAAACATGATAAAGACCGCGATGCACGCCGGCTTGCTCGATTGAGAAAACATCGGAAGGCCGCTCAACTACGCAAATGGAAGCGATATCGCGTTCATGATTTGAACAAATTCTGCAAGGGCTCACGTCTGTAAAAGTAAAACACTCTTCGCAAAGCCCAATTTTTTGTTTGGCGTTAACGACCGCCTCAGACAGTGACTGTGCGTACGATGTGTCTTGCTTCAAGATAAAGTACGCAAGGCGAGTTGCGGTCTTTTCGCCAATTCCAGGAAGTTTAGAAAGTTCGAAGATGAGTTTTGAAACGGGGTCCTGCCGATTAGTGGACATGTTTGTCACCTCCGGAGGCACCGCCTGTCGTGAGTTCAATTGGACCAAGCTCACCACCAAAGAGTGCTTTTGCTTCAGCAATGATCGGATGGTTTTGTGCTTTGTGACGTGCAGCTTGATCTTGTTCTTGGCGTTCACGTTCGCGCTTCAGTGCAACACTCTCACCGGTATTTCTTAACTCTACAGACAGGCGCACGTGTTGTCTGAAATACTCTTTCGTGAGTGCAGAGAGTTGCTCACTATAAACGCGAGATTGAAGTTGTTCTTTGAAGTAAGCATCCTCAGGTCGAAAACAAATACTCAAAGTATGATCGAGATCAGATGAAGTGGCGCCAGCACCCGGAACCGGTAAATGATCACAATGCCCGTGCTCTAAGATCGACGCCAGAAGTGGTCTCTTGGGTCTGACGTGAGCGATAAAACCTTCCCAGCTAATCGGTCCACTCGGCGGAAGTGTAGAGAGATTTTCTGGAGCTGGATCTAAGGACACTGCAACAGGTGTCGCCCTTTGTGGAGCATAACTGGTCGGCGAAGGATTTTGACTCTCAAGAGCAATCAGGCTCAATGGATCTACGGGTCTTGTTTGTGACGCCGATGAAATTGGTGCGGGTGCTGATGCCACCGATGTCACAGGTGTTGCGGCGACAGGCGCAGACTGAGTTGGAGCAGGAATGGGTGCTGCAGTAAACCCAGTTTGTGAGTTAGCAGCAATCTGAGGCGAAGTGCTTTGCGATACTTGGCTATTTCCACCTGTAGGTGTCACACCTAGAGGTCCAATTTTTACTAGAGCATCGGCGGTAGCACATTTTACCAGCAGTACATCCAAAACCAATTTGGGTTGAGGAGAGCGTGCAATCCAGTCTAAACCGTGATGCAAAACTTGAAAGACCATCTCAATTTCTTCGAGTGATCGTGTTTCAGTAAGAGAGGCGAGTTCTTTCCACTCTTCTTCTGAAAGCTCCAAAGTGGTTGATCCTGATGCTCCCACTTTAGCTAAAATTGCCGCATGTAAAAACTCAATCACACTTCGAGTAAGTAGTTTCAGGTCATGCCCTTGTTGATAGGCTTGATCGACGAGACTCAGTGCTTCAAGTGGCTTTCTTTTAAATACTCCTGCGATAATTCCAAGCAAGGTTTGACCCGCTATCAGTCCGATGCTGTCACGTACAGCTTGAGTACTGACTGTTGTACCTGCATAAG
>DBAE01000156.1:0-5424 GCA_002291495.1 Bacteriovoracaceae bacterium UBA1018
TATTTTTTATATGACGGCATCGGCAGCGACCTCAGCAAAAAGTTTATTCAGCGGCTGGAACTCGCCGGTATAGAGACTACTGAGTTCGACAGTACTAAGGGGCTCAAATCCCACATTCAAATTAACTTTAGAAACCATCGAAAAGTGATCGTTGTTGACGGGCACACATCGTTCGTAGGTGGACACAATATNNCAATATTGGAGATGACTACCTTGGAAAATGGCCAAGCTTAGGTGCTTGGCGAGACACCCACGTTTCATTGAAAGGCCCCTCCGCCCTAGCTACACAACTCTCCTTTATTAAAGACTGGTACTGGGCGATGGAAAAAATTCCGGATGTGGATTGGACGCCTCAGCATACAGGCATCGATTCGCAGAGTACCGCTGACGTCATTGTCTTTCATACAGGTCCAGCTGACGAAGCGGATTCCTGTCTGCTTGCACACATCGCACTGATCAACGCCGCCACCAAACGTCTTTGGATCGCTAGCCCTTACTTCGTACCTCCAGAGGGAATAGTTAATGCGTTATCTCTAGCCGCCCTAAGAGGCGTAGATGTGCATGTCCTTGTCCCCTCCTATAGCGATAATCGTGCGGTCATGCTCGCTTCAGAAGTTTATATTCAAAAACTACTCAAAACTGGAGTTAAGTTCTCTCGATATATGCCAGGCTTTCTCCATCAAAAAGTACTCCTTGTTGATGACGACTTTGCCGAAGTCGGTTCAATTAATTTTGATCCTAGATCTATCTTTATCAATTTTGAAATTATGGCAGCTACGACCGATGCGGCTTTTGTTTCGCAAGTTGCAGATATGCTCAGCAAAGACCTAAAACGATCGGAATTACTCACCCTAGATTACTTTCAGAATCAAAACTTACTTCGAAAGATAGCCGCACGAGCGGCAAATCTCATGTCGCCTATGCTGTAGGAGGTATTTTATGAAGCCTGGAAAAGAACTCAATGAGCTTGTCGCCTTTCATGTACTCGAGTGGCGTAAAGTTCAAGGGCGGTGGTATCCAGATGACTCAGAAACTGAAATCATAGTTCCTGATTTTAGTGGAGACATCTCAAAGGCCTGGCAAGTAGTAGATGTCATCTGCCAAATGGGTTTCAGACTTCAGCTCACAGGCAGTAAGATCTGGCAGGCCCGTTTTTATAAGTCCGTTTCCCATACGTTGGAAACTCACGCGATGGATGCGACTTCAGGCAATCCAGCGACCGCTATTTGCATCGCGGCACTGGCGGCAAAGGGGTATTCTGAGAGCTCGCGTTAACGTTCTATAGGGTGTGACCTCATAAAAGACGCGTTGCGATCGCCTTTTTATGAAGGTTTTGTCATAAGTGGACACATCGAGGCGCGTAATTTTTTTTTGCTAAAACTTTACTNNCCGCTCAACCAGGAATCTGAAAAAATGAACAAACACTTTGTCATCGCTGTTATAGAAGACGACGAGAGCATCCGAGAAAGCATACAGGACGCACTTGAGACAGAGGGTTATGGCGTGAAGGCATTTCAAAATGGAAAACTGGCACTGGCAGGAATACAAACTGAACCTAGGCCCTCCCTTATCCTTTTAGACCTGATGATGCCTGTTATGGATGGCTGGGAATTTATGGAAGCAAAGAAACATTTGCCCGCTGCCTATTCTCTGATTCCAGTCTTTGTGGTTTCTGCGGTCGTTGATCAGCGACGCATTGAAGCAGCAGGCGCCAAAGGGTACATCAAAAAACCATTAGATTTGGACAAGCTTTTGTCAGTTGCAGAAAAATCTCGTCAAGAGGGACTTCAATCTTAATATGCCAAAAGAGAATGCTCCCGAAAAATTAAAAGCTGATCTTCTTCAGCAACACGGAGCCTCCATCTCATCGGGCGACGAACGTTTTAAGCTCCTAGTATTAAGTGTTTTTGACTATGCGATCTTCTTACTGAATCCAGAAGGCTATATTCAGAGCTGGAATCCTGGAGCTCAAAGATACAAAGGATATACTCCAGAAGAAGCCATTGGACGACACTTCTCCATATTTTATACACCTGAAGATCTCGAGCGAAATCATCCTGCTCATGAATTGGAAATCGCTAAAAGGGTTGGAAGATTTGAAGAAGAAGGCTGGCGAGTACGTAAAGACGGTACACGTTTCTGGGCTAATGTAGTCATTTCACGATTAGACAATGAAAACGGTGACCTTGTCGGATTTGCAAAAGTAACACGTGATCTTTCCGAAAGAAAAGCAGCTGAAGAGCAACTGCGCTTAAGCGAAGAACGGTTTAGGCTCTTGGTCACCGCAGTAAAAGATTACGCTATCTTTCTTCTCGATCCTGAAGGCCGAGTCACAACTTGGAACGAAGGCGCTCAACGGTTTAAAGGATACACACCTAGTGAAATCATCGGAAAACATTTTTCGGTATTCTACCCCCACGAAGACATCCAGACTGGGAAACCGGTGTGGGAACTAGAAGAAGCATCTCTCACTGGCTATTTCGAAGATGACGGCTGGAGAATCCGTAAAGATGGAACTCGATTTTGGGCAAATGTCGTAATCACCGCTTTGAGAAATCCTGAAGGAAAGTTGATCGGCTTCTCTAAGGTGACTCGCGACATGACAGAGCGCCGACGAATGGAAGAAAAGTTACGTCGTAACAACGAACTCCTAGATCAAAGGGTCCAAGAACGCACCCTGCAACTCGAAAATGCAGTTCGCGCCCGTGATGAGTTTATCAGTATCATGAGCCACGAACTTAGGACTCCTATTACTTCACTGAAGCTCCAAGTTCAGTCCGCAGTGAGGCAATACCAAAAAAATGACATCAAACTTTTTCAAGAAAAAGCAGTTAAGTTTATCAACGGCGCAGACCGTCAGCTTGATCGTCTCGCATNNAAAGACTGAAGCTGGACGTCGAAACACTGCTTTTGCCCGAGCTCATTCGAGAAACTTTAGAGCGTTTTGAAGAACATTGCGACGCAGCAGGCTGTCGACTTTCTTTTTATAGCCAGGGGCAGATCGAGATCAAAGCGGATCGACTTAGACTCGAGCAGGTCATTTCAAATTTAGTCATCAATGCTATTAAGTATGGCAGCGGAAAGCCCATCAGCGTGTCTCTCTATCAGACTGAAGGAATAGCAATGATTGAAATTAAAGATCAGGGAATAGGAATTGCCTCCGCCGATTTCAATCGAATATTTGATCGCTTTGAAAGGGCAGTTTCAGCAAGTTCAGTGAGCGGGCTAGGACTNNGGGCTTTACATTAGCCAAAAAATCGTCGAAGCTCACGGCGGGAAGATTTCTGTTAAGAGCGATCTCGGTAAAGGCTCAACTTTCACAGTCATTCTTCCGCTGCAGAACTAACCGAAAATGGATATGAGCTAAGCAACGTGAGTAAAGAAGACATACCAGAAAAAGTTCTACATTTTATCAATGAACGCATCGACTCAGTCGAACTGCTGCAAGTTCTTCTGTTGCTTCACTCAAATCCTGCACGTATTTGGACGATCTCAGACATCACATCGGAACTGCGAAGTGCAAACTCGTCGATCATCAAACGTCTGGAAGACCTCTATTCACGGAAAGTACTCGTCCGAGAACTCGCAGAGAAAGACCAACACCGTTTTAGTCCGAGTTCAGATGAAGTTAAATCGGTGATCGTTTAATTGGCACAGGAAAATCAACTCCGTCCTTACCGAGTCATCGAAGCGATCTATTCGAAACCTGCCAAATCGTTACGTGCATTTGCCGATGCCTTTAATTTAAGAGGTGACAAGACATGATTTCAGCGCTGGTATACATCCTATGTGCATTAACGAGCACCCTTTGTGCCGCTCTTCTTTTTCTTAATTATCGCAGAAATAAAACAGAGCTCTTACTTTGGAGCAGCATTTGTTTTATCTGCTTGGCACTCAATAACTACTTACTTGTGATCGATGTCATTTTTGTACCGCAAGTGGATCTTTCTATCGTGCGCACTACACCAGCAGTTATTGCTTTTGGCGCTCTGGTTTGGGGGTTTATATGGGATACTCCATGATTGGACTTTATCAGTTCCTTTCTGGCTCAATCTGCTTTGGAGCTTGGACCGGAGGAGTATTTTTCTTCACCTACTGGAAGAAGACCAGGGATCGCCTGTTCCTAATTTTCGGCATTTCCTTTTGGTTAATGGCCATTGAGCGACTTTTTCTAGCGATTCTTAACGATCCCGTGCAAGAAGACCATTCGCTCATCTATCTCATTCGCTTGAGTGCATTTATTTTGATACTTTTTGCGATTTACGACAAAAACCGAAAAATCGCTAAATAATGGTCGAAGAACGCCTGATTCCGACCATCATTTTAGAAGCCCATCAGCCCACTTATATCCGTCTTAAATTTCCTTTAAATATCAATTGTTTATAAATTATTTATAGACAATCCTAATGATATTAAATAGTTGAACATTTTTTAATACTATATTAAAATAATCATATATATAAACCGAGTGTATCTTGTGGACCGTATGTATAAGGCACTGTCTCTTCTCACACCGTCGCTACGCTTGCCATCCCTGACGGCACAACTTTGCCTCATTGGAACGATGCTTTGCATTCTATCTGGATGCACTCCTCGAATTATCGGTGACACCAGTAAAGCAAAACTCAAAGTCACCCTTCCAGATTCTCCGAGCTCAACCCCAGGTGCCCCTGTCGTCAGTTTAACGAGTCCAACAGGCCTGAATCAGTCCATCCAAGGCGGTGGTAGTACGACGATCACTTGGACTGCAAGTGCTGGCACAGCCAGCCTCTTAGCTAATCCTATCACCCTCGAATATAGCGTCGATAGTGGGACGAGCTGGAGTCCGATCGCGAGCGGTTTAGCTAATTCCGGCACATACTCCTGGAACCCAGTGCCCTCTCTCAACATTGGAACAGCAAGAGTACGAGTAACGGTAACGGACTCATCGGCTTTAACAACGCAAGACACTTCAAGTCATGATTTCGCAATTGATATGACGGGCCCTACTCTGACCGCCTCACAGATGCTAGTCAATGGTGGATCTCCTGCGACCACTTCAAGTAATTACATACCGATAACAATTAGCTCCACAGATACATTAAGCCATGTCACTCGCTTTTGCTTTAAAGTGAACTCCACAACGCAACCGCTTGCTGCAGACTCGTGTTGGGTCAATGTGAATCAAATCCCGGCTCCTAATATCAGCCCGGCCCTGAGTGTCGCTTTTACAAGTAATCCGTACACCGTCTTTCTAGGATTCACTCCTACGACTTATAATATATACGCTTGGACCCAAGACCGAGCAGGCAATATTTCAACCTTAAGCAATGCAGGAGCAGGAACCTTAGGACAAGATCGCTATTCAATTCTCTACGATCCTGGCACTCCTCCGTCAGTCAGTGACGTCTGGACAACAAATTCGTACACAGGTGCAGCAACTCC
>DBAE01000156.1:5439-29330 GCA_002291495.1 Bacteriovoracaceae bacterium UBA1018
ATGGTCTTGCTGCATCGAATCCCATTACACTGGACTACACAACCGACGACACGACCTATCCGAACATCACAACTGGACCACTCGTCAATGGATCCAATGGTGGATGCTCATTCACCGCTCCTCATACCGGATGTTACACTTGGACAAACGGATCTCCCTCAAACTCCTACTTTCGAGTTCGAGCTAGAGTCGAAGACACAAACGGANNCGCAATTTGTAAATGTGCCACAAATCAGATTACTTGCCGGAAATAGTTATCGCGGCGTTGGTTTTAGTGCATTCTCTGCAGCGCTGATTCCCTATGTACCCATCACTGCAGCGGGATCAGACCAACAAAATATCGCAATACTGCCCAATGGAACCATGTTCATTCGAGATATTTACGGTATCTACAAAATTGACCCTAGGGATGGCGTTCTTCAACTAGTGATACCCGTTACAGGTACTGCCTCAGGTGACGAAGGCCCTGCTGCCAGCGCCTCGCTGCGTATCGCGGGCCCAATCGTTTATAGCCCAATACACGGCCTCCTCATTCGGGATCGCAACAGCATTCGTAAGATTGATGTTACTGATAGCAGTTTACCGATTGATACTTTGATTGGAATTGGCACCAAGGTAACAGACACGGGCGGCACATCTACGGCCGACACCATCACTTCACTTCAAGATGTCCAGTTTAACTATTACGACGCTAAAACAAACCCTCTCGAAGATGGAAGCCCGCTGATCGTACTTCCAAATGGAAATATTATCTTTCGAAGTGAAACTGGAAGCATGAGCCCAAGTAGCGCACCCATTGCTTACCGGATTCGAATGTACAATTACGCGACAACCGGAAATATAACGAGTATCTATCCAAGCGGTACGGGCTACTCTGAAAATGCTTCAGCTAACTTAACCAACTGTAAGATGGGATCTGTTGGCGTGATTTTCAATCCAAACACTTCTGCCATTTCAAAAATGTTTATCTCAGTTGCTGGCGCTAACGCGACAAATTGTCCGTCAGGTGCATCCGGTTTTGCGTCAATTGACCCGGTTACGGGTGCTGTTTCCGGAAGCCATCCCGACTATCCAACATATTCAGATGGTGGCTCGTATATTAAGTTTTTCACAAACACCAGCGGCGAGCTCTACTTGGGCGATCAATCCCGGATATTTAAGTATGATGCCGGAGGAAACGACTGGGATCTTCTCGCCGGTGACGCAACTACGAATGATGAAGGAGTATGCGCTTCAGGTACTCTCGCTACGTCCTGCAAGCTAACCCTAAACGGTATATATGTATCTCACTCTGGAAATGTATTTTTCATGGATCGAAATCAAATCCAATCCATTGATGAAACAGGCATTGTGCGTGATATTGCCGGACAATCGCTCTTTCACGGAGATGGCGGACATCCTCTTGCAGCTCGATTTAATACGATTGAATCTTTCGGAGTGACAAATCAAGCTACTCAACAGCTGATTGTTTACGACAATGCCGAGACTCGTATTCGAGAGTTTGCCGTAGACCATTCAAGCACCATAGAGACAATCGCCGGTAATGGTGTCCAAGGCACACCCACCAACGGATCGTCAGCTCTCACCTCACCGCTCAGCGCACACGCAAACATGGGCCACGGAATCACAATTAATCCGACGAACGGTGACGTGTATATTGCAAACTCTCGTGAAAACCTTTCGCGCCTGGACCGTAGTACGGGTAACTGGACCTTTATGTTCGGAGGCGGTGGTACAAAATTTACGCTTGGCGACGGAATGGCCGGGACGAGTCTCTACTCGGGATCAAGTTACGTGTATCCGTTAGCGCACGACGGGACCGGCCCCATTGTAGGTTGGCAGTACTTTCCGAACACCGACACCATGATCAAAAAATACCTCGATACTACTTTTGCCCAATCTTCAATCGCTGGAGTAGCGGGAGTAAACCCTGGCTGGGCTGCAGATGGATCAACGGCCGCTACCTCCGCAATTGATGGGCTTGCCAATAATGCCGTATGGGACAGCATCGGCAATCGATTAATCATGTATCGAAACGGGAATCGCACCTTCAAAACAGTCACTCCCGGCGGAACCATCGGCACATTGAGCGCAACTACGGTGACCGGTGTCTCCACTGGACTATGGGCGTATCACCGGGACGCGGGATTAACGGTCCACAACATCTACTTTTGCAATAGCGGAGTCCTCTACAAATTTGTCATGACCGGCACTCCGGCGCAGACGACTCTGGCTCAACCCATCACGACATTGAGATGTGCAGGGAAAAAAATGTGGTACAACCCCACAACCAACTCCCTATACTTTATTTTTACTCAAGACGGCATGTACGGAATTGCTGAATACCTAGACCCAGCAAGCCACTAATCCAACCTTTGAATAATTGTTCATTCCATTGAACAATTATTCCCAATTTTTCAGCCTTATCCACAACTCTCATTTGGCGTATAGTGAATGCTAATAAGGTAACTACTATTATGAAAAAACTATCCTACATCAAACAAAGCAATGGTTCTCACTGGGTCGGAGACGGATTTCCAGTCCGCAATATCTTTTCCTACACCGATATCGCTGAAGAGATCTCGCCTTTTCTTATGATGGATTATGCTGGGCCTCATCAGTTCGAACCCACTGAAGCAAAACGCGGAGTGGGAGAGCATCCGCACAAAGGATTTGAAACAGTCACTATCGTATATGATGGCGAGGTTGAACATCGTGACTCGGCTGGCGGAGGGGGAAAGATCGGCCCAGGTGATGTGCAGTGGATGACGGCAGCGTCTGGTCTTGTGCATGAAGAGTTTCATGGTCGAGATTTTGCTAAAAACGGCGGCAAATTTGAAATGATTCAGCTCTGGGTTAATCTTTCAGCTAAAGACAAGAAAGCCCCCCCGAAGTATCAGACGATTTCGAATACGCAAATCCCTGAGGTTAAACTAAGTGGAGACGCAGGTATCGTACGAGTCATTGCTGGTCAATACGGAGATCACGCAGGGCCTGCAAGCACCTTCAGTCCGATGAATGTCTGGGATTTGCGAATCAAAGGCGGCAGCCGTGTCGAATTTAAAGTGAACGCAGGCGATACGACTACCCTTTTTGTTTTGAAGGGAAAGGTTGGACTTCAATCCGGAGAAGAACTTAGCGAAGCCGATCTCGCTGTATTTGAGCGAGACGGAGACACGCTCGTTTTCAATGCGCTCGAAGACAGCAAGCTTCTATTCTTAAATGGCAAACCACTCAATGAACCCGTCGTAGGTTACGGCCCCTTTGTCATGAACACTGAAGCAGAAATCAGACAAGCGTTTATGGAGTATCGAAGTGGACGTATGGGACATTTAAGCTAAATTGCGCGCCTGAGTTTCGGGCTACTTTCTTAGCTTCTATTTTCTCATCTTAACGACGATTCGACCCTGAGGAATGATCTCTCCTCTTACTAAGCCCACCTTCGACGGCAATGGCTTCTTATGTTCAGGCTCGGCAGGCCATTCATTTGAAGAAAGAACCTTTGCGCGAGAAGCTTTTTTAGAGGAGAGGCTTTCTACTTTAGAAATGAATTCCTCGTCCCGTTCAGTCACCAGATTAACCACGAGTCCTTCGCGACCTGCTCGTGCAGTTCTTCCTGCTCGGTGAATGTAGTTTTCCATCTGCTGAGGCAAATGATAGTTAATCACACGACCGACGTGATCCACGTCAAGTCCTCGAGACGCTAGATCAGTCGAGATCAAAAACTGAATTTTACCTTCGCGAAAGAGCTTTAAATTTTTTCGACGCTCTATCTTATCCATTTCACCACGATACACAACTGCAGTGTATCCAGCATTTTTCATCTCTTTGGCTAA
This sequence comes from Bacteriovoracaceae bacterium UBA1018, assembly GCA_002291495.1. GTDB lineage: Bacteria > Bdellovibrionota > UBA1018 > UBA1018 > UBA1018 > UBA1018. The sequence goes on from DBAE01000156.1 coordinate 9,276, forward strand.
TTTATCGCACTGCTCTCGAGTATTAGTAAAAATCATCGTGCCGCCGTCAATTTCAGCACTGAGAAGCTTTTCAAGAATAGGAAAGCGTACACCGTTTGGAACTTTTAAGTTTTTAGTGGTCAGCGTTTCTACAACCTTGTGGCTGCGTTCACTTCGAATCACTTCAGCCTTTGAAAATAACTGATTGATCAACTGTTGCACTTTTTGAGAAACAGTCGCAGAAAATAGAGCCATTTGTCGATTGGACGGGCAGGCCTCAGCAATCTGAACCGCGCTCGGTAAGAAACCCTGGTCGAGCATTTGATCTGCCTCATCAAACACAAGAATACGGACATCATCTAAGCTAATCAGAGCGAGGTCGAGTAACTTGACCAATCTTCCTGGTGTAGCAATTAAAACCTCAAAGGGCGCGCTGACATTTCGCTTTGAAACATCGAAGTCAGTGCCACCTAAAACGCTTCGTACACGGAGACGAGTAGTATGGGTAAAAGGCTTAAACACGCGCGTCACCTGCTCGGCCAACTCACGAGTAGGAACCAACACTACTGCCCTAGGCTGCGCATCCAGTTGAACAGAATCACCCTCATTCTCAAGCGACTTGAGCTGGTGCAAGACTGGCAAAGCATAGGCCAGGGTCTTTCCACTTCCAGTTTCGGCCACCCCCACAATTGAGCGCCCTTCTAAAAGAGCAGGAACTGCCTTGGACTGGATCTCTGTCGGAATAGAGAGACCTTTTTCGGCGAGCGTTTCTTGAAGAGTCGGCAGTAAATCGAAGGATGTAAATTGCNNGGACAATTGACTCAGATTGTCAATCATTTCAAAAACTGTTACATCGGTTTGATGCAAGACCCGAAACCCTCGAGAACCATTTACTGCCAAGATGCTCTCTCTTGGCTTAAACAGCAGGAATGTATTTCGGGAGTCTCCATCATCACTTCCCTCCCCGACTATTCGGAGTTTCCTTCAATGACTCTTGAAGAGTGGAAAGAGTGGTTTATCGAGGCGGCTTATCTCGTACTCACCCGTTGCCCAAGTGAAGGCGTATCGATTTTTTATCAGACAGATATCAAGCAGGAAGGGGCCTGGGTTGACAAGGCGTTTCTCTGCCTAAAGGCCGCAGAACGAGCTGGACACGCACTACTCTGGCATAAAATCGTAGCCCGGAGCCAGGCAGGAAGTGTCAGCTTTGGTCGCCCGGGATATTCTCATCTGCTGTGCTTCTCAAAAAACATACGTCTGCAGCTATCTCAGTCGACTGCGGACATCCTCCCTGAGGCCGGGGACACAACCTGGACTCGAGGCACGGGCATTAAAGCATGCCAAGCGGCTTGCTCCTTCATCCTAAAACACACCCAAACCCGGACTGTGCTTGATCCGTTTTGTGGGCACGGGACCGTTCTTGCCGTTGCCAACGAGCTCGGTCTAAACGCTATAGGGATCGAACTCAGTCGAAAACGGGTAAAAAAAGCGAGAGCTCTTCACACCGTGAATGGGCAGATCGAAAAAGCAGACCGCCAGCCAAATACGCCTCCGGAGTGACGTATATTGGGGACTCTTGCTATTCCCGCCGTCCTGAACTATTTTGACGCTGAACCTAATCGAGGGATAAACACTCATCATGACCTCAATCCCCAATAAGAACGATGCTTTGTGCAAAATAGGTGTCGAAGGACTCGACACCATCCTCAATGGGGGGCTCCCTTCTAATCGTCTCTATCTAGTTCAAGGCGAACCTGGCACAGGCAAAACCACGCTCGCACTTCAATTCTTAATTGAAGGTGCAGCACAAGGCGAAAAGGTTCTCTACATTACATTTTCTGAAAGCCGCGAGGAAATACTCGCTGTTGCTCGTTCTCATAACTGGGATCTCAGCAATGTACATCTTCTGGAGCTTTCTGCAATCGAACAGCAACTGAAACCCGAAGCTCAAAATACAGTATTTCATCCGTCTGAAGTGGAGATGAATCAAACCACAGATCTCATCCTTGCGGAGGTTGATCGCGTTCAACCAACACGTGTGGTCTTTGATTCAGTTTCTGAAATGCGCATGCTAGCAGACACGTCACTTCGATACAGGCGCCAGATGCTCGCTCTCAAACAATTCTTCTCTGGAAAAAACTGCACGGTCTTACTACTGGATGACCTGACAGCCTCTCCTACCGATCTTCAAGTACAAAGCATAGTTCATGGAGTGATCAACCTCCAAAAGCTACGTCCCGAATTTGGAGATGAACGACGACGACTCAATATTGTCAAAATGCGAGGACTTCGCTTCACCGGCGGACATCACGATTACGTGATTCGAAAAGGTGGCATGTGCGTGTTTCCTCGCATGATTGCATCAGAGCATCTCACAAATTACCCAAAGTCTCAGCTTTCAAGCGGGATCCGAGAGTTAGATGATCTTCTCGGTGGAGGTCTTGAGTTGGGCACAAGCAGCCTTTTTCTTGGACCTGCGGGAACTGGTAAATCCACTCTAGCCATTCAGTATGCTTACGCCGCAGCAGAGCGTGGCGAAAAGGCCGCAATTTATGCATTCGAAGAAAGCATGAACACCCTACTAAGCCGAACTGCCTCGCTCGGTATGGATCTCGAAAAACACATCAAAAGTGGAAACCTGGAGATACGAAAAATCGATCCGGCTGAACTCTCACCTGGGGCGTTTGCTTCATTGATTCGCGCTTCAGTCATCCAAGACGGTATTCGTGTAGTCGTGATCGACAGCTTAAATGGCTACTTACACGCAATGCCACAAGAGGATTTCCTCACACTGCAACTCCACGAACTTCTCGCCTTCTTAGGAAATCAAGGCGTCGTTACTCTGCTCGTATTGGCACAACAAGGTATGATGGGTGCATTAATGAGCACGCCCGTAGACTTAACGTATCTTGCGGATACGGTGATCATTACCCGCTACTTTGAAGCACGTGGAGAGGTAAAAAAAGCAGTCTCAGTCTTGAAAAAACGAGGCGGCTTACATGAAACGACAATNNAGTCGGGGCACCTCTGCATCAGTTTCAGGGAGTTTTGACTGGCGTTCCAGTTTTTCAGGGCGCTGAACAATCGATGATCGGGAGCCCGAGTGACAGATCGACTAGTTGAGCTGACCTCTTCCCAACAGGAAGTATTGATTGTTGCTCCAACGGGGCAAGACGCAAAGCTCATTGCAAAAACATTAGAACGAGACGGTATATCTTCACTCTGTCTCTTTGACATTCCAACGCTGTGTAAGCGACTTAAGGAAGAGGCCGGAGCAATATTATTGGCAGAAGAGGCCTTAACAGAGCATGGAATCCGGCTTTTGACTGCTACTTTGCAAACTCAGGAGCCTTGGTCCGATATTCCTTTAACTGTGATGACTACTCGTGGAGAAGCGACTGCGGCCGCACAACGAATCCTTCAAACTTTTTCGACCAGTGGAAGCGTCAATCTCATTGAGCGCCCATTTCGCCCAATCACATTAAGCAGTATGATGAAAGTTGCTCTCAGAGCTAGGCGTCGTCAGTACCAGATGAGAGAACTCCTTTCGCTTCAGATCAAGGCCACTCAAACTCGCGACGACTTTATATCCATTGCGAGTCATGAACTAAAAACCCCACTCACTGCACTGAAACTACAAACACAGCTCCACAAGCGTCATCAGTCTCGCAATCCCGAATCATTTCCTGAGCCGATCGTCCAGCTCGTTCAAAGTACAGACAAGCAAGTTGATCGACTCACCCGCCTAGTGGAAGACATGCTCGATGTCTCTCGAATTAACAGCGGCAAATTAGTCATTCAAAAAACTTCATTTAACCTATCTGATCTAGTGAACGAGGTCATCGAGCAGTTTATGCCGCAGTTCAACGCTGCAAAATGTACGGTTGAAAAATCACTTGCCACTGACGTGATTGGAAACTGGGATCGCTACAGGATCGAACAAGTCGTCAATAACCTCATCACAAATGCCATCCGCTATTCACCTGGAAAGCGAGTACGAGTCTCTGTCGTAAAAAAAGATGAGACCTATGCGCAGATCTCGGTCCAAGATGAGGGCACAGGCATTGCGATTCAGGATCAAGAGAGAATCTTTCAGAGATTTGAACGTGCGGTCATCTCTTCAAACATCAGCGGTTTGGGACTAGGGCTCTACATCTGTAGGCAGATTATGGATTCTCATCAGGGTTCTATCCAGGTTCAAAGTAATCCAGGCCAAGGCTCAATATTCACTGTAGAACTTCCAATACAGGCTCATCCAACTATCGCTACAGGTTCATGAAGACATTAAAAATTATCAGCGCGCTCATATTGCTCACGGGTGGAGTTTCTCTGGTTCGATCAACGGTATCTCAAGGTACCGACTTTTATGTATTCTGGAACGCTGCTCGACTTACACTTCAGGGTGAACCGCTCTATTCGATCGCGCGAGATGCAGGCATGGTCTTTAAGTACCCACCCTGGCTGCTTCCTTTTTTCCTACCCTTTGGATTACTCAGCGTTGAAAACGCAAAATGGATCTGGGGAATGATCGAAGTCTTATCATTGGCCTCGATAGTGAGATGGCTCCAGGTGCGACTTCGTATTAAGCCCGCAATCTGGTTTACGGCCTTACTTATTTACTGGGGACTCTGGATCGTTCATGCGCTTGATGGCCAATTTTCCCTCATGATGCTCGCATTAGCGCTCTGGGCTTGGAGTCCTCAAGCAAATTACGGAGTAAAGTTCTATGGGCTCGCTATCGCCCTCAGCTCTAAGATCTTTACAGTCTTTCCTTTAGCTGGACTGCGCTGGTCAAAACGGATGTTAGGAGCATTGATAGCACTGGGGTTAGTAGTCTCAGGTCTCTCACTTCCTGCGATTTATACGCAACCTGGACATAACCCGATCTCGCTGATCAAAGACTGGAAAGAAGCCGCTACTTCGGCAGGAAAGCTCCTGAGTCCAATACAAGTCAGAGGTAGAAGTAATCCGGGATTACCCGGATATACACTTCAGCTCTTACGAGTACCGGCTGAAAACTCAAAGGCTGATGTGCTGGCGGCGTTAATTTTCTCTCTTATTCTTGGAGTCGCTTGGTGGAAGCTATCTCGCAGTCTAAAATCAGAGCTCCAATGGATCGGTTGGCTCGCTCTTACTCCCGTGGTTCACCCTCTGCCCTGGTGGCATCTCTTTGTCTTTACTTTTCCTCTCGGCGCCTACGTTTTAAATCGTTCTTATCTCGATCGATCGATTCAGGCAAAAGCACTAGGGGTATTAGGATTAATTCTCATTACAATCAGCACCGAAAAGGTCTGGGGAAAGTTTGGAATATTTTTAGAACTCAATGCCGCGAAAAGTTGGGGCACCCTGCTTTGCTTAAGCGCACTACTCCATTTTGAGAAATCTAGAGGACCTGTTCCTTCTTCCTTACCGTCATTAAGTAAGTCAGTATAAAAATACTAAACAAGAAGCAGATGGCTGGCTTGATAGCCAGGTGTCGTACGACTTCGCGAGTACTTCGAGGAATCACATCTGAGTATGCAAACGTCATCGTAAGAAAAAGAATGACAAGCGCATACTTCAGCCTGTTTTTCCACGGTCCCGCGGCTTGGCTCAAAGCCAGAAAACCCAGTATCCACATTGGAGCGTAAAGAATATAGGAGTTATTTTGACTCAGCGGAGAAAGCGTAACGGTAAATGCAGCGCCTAATCCCAAAGAGATCAGCATGCTTTCACGCCAGACCTTTTCTTTAAAGTAGCGCTCCCTTCGATACCAGGCCCACTGAAAAACTCCCCAGGCAAATACGAACCCAACAAAGAGTGAAATCATTTGAGCTATGGAATACGAGAACTCTAAATGAAGTGCATTTTTGGTGAACGAAAACACATTATCGAAATTCATGAATGAAGTCTCAACGAACGGACTAAGCGTTTCCTTCCACCGCTGATAAACTTCGGACAAGAAGTGTGCACTTAAAAATACGTGTGGAACTGCGATCCAGAAAACACTCCCCAGTACTATTGCCATTAAGAATTGCCAATTCACGCCCAAGATGACCGCTGCCATAGAAATTAAACCGAGAGTGGGAAGCGGCTGAAACTTCCAATTTAAAATGGTCGCCATTGCAAAACCACAGAGAAAACGACTTCGGTTTTTGATGAGATAACTCGCCGCTAGGAGGAGCATGCCAGTCATTAAGACTTCTAGCTTACTCGTTAAGATTGCGGTCATCATTTGTGGCGCAGTGACAAGCCAAAAGAAATTGTGTATTTGATTAGACTGTTCAGCGGGCATCTGAATGGACACCGTCGCCGCACGATGAAATTGCTGAGCCCCCAAGACAAATACGAACCATGACAGGGTCATATAGATCGCAAGGCCCAGAGTTTCGGGAATAAGCGTAAAGGGACCAAAGAGAAACATGGCACAACTAGGCGAATAGAACCAAAACCCAACACCTGTTCCAAAGTCAGTTCCGTGCGGATTAACCCCAGTCCACAGCGCACGGGCGGCCCCTACAAAAATCCGATAATGGCCAGGAACATCCTGACGCAAAAGCCGCATGAAACCCAGAACACTCAATAAAGAAAATATTGAGAAGCCCCAGTATTTGCGAAACCATCGGCCGAATGCGTAATACATAGTTCCCTACAATGATTCATCCGATGTAGTCAGTCAACCTCACTGTCAACATACCTCACAATAATGACTTCTCGTTCTTCACGTTCTGCATTATGGTGAACATCCATGAGTCTTCGTCAATACCGTGAACTTCATCAATTTCTTTCTACTTATTTTTCAGAATCCGAGGCAGAAAACGATCTCCAGACCGTGCAAAAGTTCATTGACTCAACCTCCGCCCCTCGGCAACAAGAGGTCCTTCATCAAGCCAAACTCTATAGCGCGGAGCCTGACCTTTCCTTAGAGGACTTAGGGACGGAAACCAACCGTTGGTTTGGTGAGGTCAGCGAAGCCCACGAGTGGCTAAGACAAATCATCCATGCCCTTGAGAGTGCTCAAACTGGAGATGCCGTGATTGTCAAAGATAGCAATGGCGCCGAACTTCATGAAGGCGACTCGGTGCAGGTGATCAAAGACCTACAAGTCAAAGGTGGATCAAGCGACCTAAAGCGCGGCACTCTTATTAAAAAGATTCACCTCATCAATGACCCAGACAATATCGAATGCCGTGTGGGCGGCAGTACTCTTGTACTGAAAACCTGCTTTTTGAAGAAAGTATAACGGGCAAGCCACTAAGAGACCAAAACTCGCGCAAAGAGCAACGAACTTTGGTCTCCTGAGGTCGCTGATTTACTGACTGGTTCCACCACTCATCGATTCCGAGCTTTCCTGAATAGAAGGTGACGCAGCCGATCCGGGCTGTTGTTGTTGATCCTGGTTATTTGTACATGCCGAAAACAAGATTGCACACGTTAACGCAAACGCAGCACCTAGCAATGGTTTAAGACTATATTTTTTCATGATTGTTCTCCTGGCCTCAGGGCCGTGCAAACCTCAAGCCTCGTGCACCCGACCATCCTATATTTTAGATTTATCTTAAGTATCCATTGACACTTAAGATAAATCTAAAATATAACATCAGTAGCTATGGGACGAACCAGCTTACAAGAAGACCTTTTTCTCGTCATCGCGCATCCCATCCGTCGCGCTATTCTTGTAGAACTCCGCTCGAAAGACACGCCCGCTACTCAACTTGCCGCACATTTTGACATCACTTTATCAGCAATTTCTCAACATCTTAAAGCGCTGAAAGGCGCCGGTCTGGTCAGTGAACACCGAAACGGCAGACAACGCATCTACAGTTTACAGGCTGCTCCTTTGCGTGAGATCTCGAACTGGGTTGATGAATTTTCGCTCTACTGGCCAAAGAAGATGGAGTCCCTCGGAGAACATTTACGGAGGAATCGTAAAAAATGAAGACAAACGAAAGAACTAAGAAAAATAAACTTCTTAGATCAGATATTTACTATTCAGAGACTATTGATCGAGTCTGGAAAGCGCTAACCGATCCAAAAGAACTTTCACAGTGGCTGATGAAAGGCGACTTCCAACTCAAACCAGGACATCGTTTCAAATGGATGGACGTTGATTCTGGTCCCACACCTCTTCATGAAAAACAATGTGAGATCCAGGAGATCCAGGTACCGCATCGTTTGAGCTTTAAAATAACCGATCCCAAAAGTGAAAACGTAACTTTTGTGACATGGATCCTTGAGCCGCAGGGTCATGGCACCCATTTCGCCATCGAACAAGAATTTACAACTCAAGCCACTCTTAAGTCTCATCCGCGAGTTATTTCACTGGTTCTTTACCGGCAGCACCGCAATCAAATTAAGTGTAGCTCCGCCCTCGAACAAATCCTTCAGTCATTACTTTCGTATTTAACTTTTAACAATAATCATTCATCTGAAAGGTGGACAGCATGATCTTTTCCCAACCAAGTATTTCGAATCACGACGAAGAAACCGAAAAGGCAGCGACTCCAGCTCCATCAGCCTTTACTCCGATCGATCAACATATATTTGAGTCTCGTATTGTCTTTATCAACGGTGAGGTCAATTCTGATCTCGCCTATCGAGTCAATCGACAGCTTCTCGCCATGGAAAAGGTCAATCCAGATGCACCGATCTTAATGTGGATTAACTCTCCAGGCGGAGAAGTATTTTCTGGTTTCTCAATCTACGATACGGCCCGCTTCATTAAACCCAAAGTGATTACCTTGGCTGCAGGTTTTGCAGCGAGCATGGGTTCAGTCATCGCGCTAGCTGCAGAAAAAGAAAATCGTTTTGCATTTCCAAATGCTAAACTACTGATCCATCAACCGCTCATCTCTGGAGTGCTTCGAGGAAGTGCATCTGAACTCGAAATTCACGCGACGGATATCATCGAGACTAAACACCGCCTACATCGACTCTATGCAGAGAGAACAGGCACAAAGGTTGAGATTTTTGAAGAATTGATGAACCGAGACCATTGGCTGGATCCAAAGCGCGCCACTGAGTTAGGACTGATCTCACGTGTGGTGCAGAACAGAAAAGAGCTAGGATTTTAGGCCTTCTTTTCCCAAATCTCTAAACTTCCATGAGCGAAAGCTTCATCATGGATGAGGCGGTAGGAGTCAGGAAACTGTCCGCCAAATCCATGGTAGGTTGCCACGCGTGTACCGACGCGTGCATGAATGAGCTTTTCTTTCACTTGCTCAACATAGCGATCATGAAGTGCCTCATTCACCTGGAGCGATTCATCGATATTTATGGAAGCAACTGCGACTTCGCAAAACGGATTAAAAAGATAGAATGAATCATATTCGGACCAATCCATACGACCCATATCAGAATGGACGTATTTGACCCTTGGGATTTTGTAATGAATTGCAAAGTGACGAGAGAATTTTACAAAATGCTCTCTGACATCCACTCCGGTAAATTGGGCCGCAGTGGAGAGCGCTCCAATCATGCAAAACTTGCCCACGCCTGACCCGACATCTAGCACGCGTGTATGCTGATCAACCACCAAGAGCTCTGCCGCCCGAAGTGCGACATCAACAGGCGTCCAGTGCATTTTTGAAATACTTCTGAGCTCTTCAGGGTAGATCTGATCAAAAACACTGTCTCTCACTCGTGCGGAGGTCTCAAAGAGTTCTCGCACCTCGCGCACTTGATGGTCACGACCCTGCACGAACCTAGGTTGACCAAGATCAGTTTCCCAACTGGAGCGTTTCTGACCGCGGCTCATCGTTATTTCTGTGGTGTGCCCTTTGGCGCTTTCGGCTTCTGCTTAATCTTTGGAAACAAGGAAGCATACTCCTCATAACCTTCTGCGGTCAGGTTCTCCGCATGAACAAACCGCAGTGATGCCGAGTTAATACAAAAGCGTTTCTTGGTTGGCCCCGGTCCATCATCAAAGACATGTCCCAGGTGGGAGTCGCCATGTTTACTTCGTACTTCGGTGCGGCTCATTCCAAGAGATTTGTCCTCGTGAGTGGTAACGTTCTTGGACTCAATCGGCTGAGTGAAACTTGGCCAGCCAGTTCCAGAGTCGAATTTATCAATCGAACTAAAGAGGGGTTCACCTGATACGACGTCGACATAAATACCTGGCTCATGGTGATCCCAATAGGGATTATTGAACGGAGGCTCCGTGCTACCTTCACAAGCGACTTTGTATTGTGAGGGCTTCAGTATCTTTTTCAGCTCTTCAGGAGGCGCTTTCTTAAATGCTTTCTCATCCCATGCCATAGTACTTGGACCATACGCCGCAAAGAGGACGAAGATCAAGGCGGCTCGGGTCATCATTTTTTCTTTCTTCGAATGTGGCATACAGCATGCCCTCCTTTCTCGACATATTGCTGGTGGTAAGCTTCAGCCTTCCAAAAATCGGCGGCTGGATTAATTTCAGTAACGATCGCATTTTCTAACTCACCCGAAGCCTGCAGTTCATCTCGGGTCTTAAGTGCCTGCTTTTTTTGATCCGCAGAATGATAAAAAACGATAGATCGATACTGGGTACCTACGTCCGGACCCTGCCGATTGAGTGTCGTCGGATCATGGAGGTGCCAAAATGTATCAAGTAATTCTGTGTAAGTAACTGTCTTTGGATCAAACTCCACTTGCACTGTTTCGGCATGGCCCGTCTTGCCCTCACAGACCTGTTCATAGGTTGGATTGGCAACTTGTCCGCCCATATAGCCTACAGCGGTTGCTATCACTCCCTTATGCTTTCTAAACTCCTGCTCTACCCCCCAAAAACACCCAGCCGCAAAGCTAGCAAGTTCAGTCTTTGGAAGAGTCTTAGGAGCATTTTGAACAAGAAATAAACCATTTTTACTCAGTTTTGAGTTCGCACTTTCTGCTCCACTCGCTTCATTTGTCATTGCCAAAACTGCCAAAAATCCGATGGCCCATGCTTGCATCTCAAAGTCTCCCTGGACGAATAAGCGGCTAATTGCTACGGTGAGTCACAATATGACATCATCTCGGATTATACTCCTTCTTGCCGTTCTTGCGAATACCTCTCTTTGTACTCATGCCCTTGCCGATCGGAATCCTGGAAAGAGCGGAAAGCTAAAGTATCAGTGCTTAGAGTTTTTAACAGCAAAGAAGCCGCTCACCTTTAAGCTGCCCAAATCCGCAGAAGACTATCGACCTATTTCTGAAGTGATCAATATGTTGCGCGATCAATCCCTTCTGGGTAGCCAGGCCATGCTTTTAAAAGACATCGGTCAAATCATAGGCGCGGATCAAAAATATATGTCTAATTACGTGGCGGGCATACAAGAGCCCACTGACGCGGTCTATGAAAAACTAATGAAATTATTCTTTGAAAAGTACCGAGGACTGATCCCTCATGTTGAACAGCGTTTTCCAAATAAATCGGCACTCAGAGGTTACCCATTCGGTGTGAATTCAGATCAAGATCTCGTCAAGCGGCTCTTAAAAGAGATGTGAAAACAAGAATTGGCGGCAAAGTCTGGTATCCATGAAGCTTCCATTTCGAGATGGGAGAATGGGCAGCCCATTTATTTATCTGAACATCGATTAGCACTGCTCAAGACCTATCAGACCTACGTCAATTCCGACTATTTGCTCGAATACGAAAAACTGCTTCGCTCACCCAAGCCCATTCGTGCAATCACCGATATTGCCGTAGACCTACTCCCTTTTCCAAGAACGATCCCAGAAGTTCCTGAAGGATTTTCGTCCCAAAGAGCCGTCATGATGTATCTGGCGGATACATTCCCTAAAAAAGAGCTCATGCGAATTTTTAATGTCACTGAAGACGTAATCGCATTTTGGCATTTACGACGTTTTCCTCATCCGATTGCTCTGCAAAAAGCCGCAACGCTCTACGATCTGTGGGTCGTGTGCCAACAAAACGCCAAGCTCGTATGCGAGCTCTTGTCAGATGCATCCGATAACTTTTCTTCAAACCCTATCACCCCTGAAGATCTTCAAGACGCTGAGACGGTTTTGAACACCGGTCCCATCGGAGATGATCACGCGCTTTGGTTTCTCTACGAATTTGGCTTTGATAATCCGGAATCCATCCTCGATCAGTACCCGCATCTCGCTTACATCTACCTTGAAGGCGATGACATTCAAAAACAGCTCCGAGCGAGATACAAAGCACTTGCGAAGTCATTTAATCGTACACCTAGCGAGCTCACTCAATTTATCGAGCGAACAAAACAGTACGAACTTCTGGAACTCAGTCGTGAAGAAAAGTCTGAACTCGATCTGATTGTTCATGACTTTACTCTGAGCGAAGCCGATCGCAAAAAGGCATATCAAGACCAGCTAAACGAGTTCAGAAAATTAAACATCATTAACGGGCCCAAACTTAAAAAGTAGAGCTCAAACTCAATACAATGAAGACAAAAAAAGGCCCGAGCCACTCTCATCAAGCGCCTCGGGCCCTCCTACTTTTGTAGTCTGACTCTTAGCGATTAATAGCGGTAAGTATCCGTTTTGTATGGACCTTGAACAGGTACACCAATGTACTTAGCTTGGTCTTCACGAAGAACAGTCAATTGAGCGTTCAGTTTTTTCAACTGAAGTCGTGCCACTTTTTCATCTAAGTGTTTAGGTAATGTATAAACACCCAGAGGGTATTTATCCGTTTGAGTGAAGAGCTCAATTTGAGCAATAGTTTGGTTTGCAAACGAAGAAGACATCACATAGCTCGGATGCCCAGTTCCACAACCCAAGTTCACAAGGCGTCCTTTTGCTAAGAGAATCATGCGTTTTCCATCTGGGAAAATCACATGATCGACTTGTGGCTTAATTTCTTCCCATTTGTATTGTTCAAGTGAAGCGACATCGATCTCATTGTCAAAGTGACCAATGTTACAAACGATCGCTTGGTTTTTCATCGCTTTCATATGGTCATGAGTAATGACATGGAAGTTTCCGGTCGCAGTAACAAAGATATCTGCCTTGTCTTTTGCGTAATCCATGGTCACTACGCGGTAGCCTTCCATTGCGGCTTGAAGTGCGCAAATTGGATCGACTTCAGTCACCCAGACCTGAGCTGAAAGAGCACGAAGAGCTTGTGCAGAACCTTTACCCACATCACCATATCCGCAAACAACTGCGATCTTACCCGCAATCATCACGTCTGTTGCACGCTTAATACCGTCCACCAAAGACTCACGACAGCCGTAGAGGTTGTCAAATTTGGATTTAGTGACTGAATCGTTGACGTTAATGGCTGGGAACTTAAGTTCGCCGCGCTCATGCATCTGAATCAAACGATGAACACCCGTGGTGGTTTCTTCGGTCACGCCTCTGATTTGGGACAGGCGCTTAGAATACCAATTTGGATGAACTTTCAATTTTTCTTTGATTGCAGCAAAAAGAACAGTTTCTTCTTCAGAAGTTGGTTTTGCTAGAACTGAGAGATCTTTCTCAGCACGTGCTCCTAAGTGAAGAAGTAAAGTTGCATCTCCACCATCGTCCAAAATCATGTTGGAGTAGCCGCCGTCTTGCCATTCAAAGATGCGATGCGTGTAGTCCCAATATTCTGGGAGAGTTTCGCCTTTGACTGCAAATACCGGAACACCTGTAGCAGCAATAGCTGCCGCAGCGTGATCTTGAGTTGAGAAAATATTACAGGAAGCCCAACGAACTTCAGCTCCGAGCTCACAAAGAGTCTCAATAAGAACTGCAGTCTGAATGGTCATGTGAAGAGACCCGGTGATACGAGCGCCTTTAAGCGGCTTTTTCGCAGAATATTCTTCACGAATTGCCATTAAACCAGGCATTTCGGTCTCAGCAATTTTAATTTCTTTACGGCCCCAATCGGCTAATTTGATGTCAGCAACAACGAAATCTTTTGGTGTTACCATGGATATTATAACTCCCTCTATTGAGCGGTTCGACCAAGCGTTATCTTACGGTCCCTTAAAGGCACCATTGCAAGCAGACAAAGATGGGAGAAAATCGATTCGGGCCTAGAAATCTAAGACCCTGATTGAAGGCTCTCACCGTCTTCGTGCACTTGATCAGTCAATAAGACTTGGCACGATGAATAGTGAGCGCCGTTTGGTAACTTGAACCCGAGCCTAGGGCAATTTGAAAGCCTTGCAGCGCTCCTCGGATTCGTCACCCACTATAGCCCAATTTATTTGAATGGGGAGGACTTTTTTTGGCCGCTCCGTTATCCCTTTATTACGCCCGCGACGGGATATCATCCATCAATATAAGAGCTTCTGAGGCCCATTTCTTTTCAAAACGGTCCTTAGGTACGTCGATGAGTGTTCGAGAAGCCTTAGAAAGACCCGAAAAATGACCCAGATGCTCAGGCCGGGCAGCAATGATCCCACGCAAGGCCCTAGCATAGCCTACAGTTTTAGGGAGTCGATCCCAGCCGTGCTTCAGCGCTTCAATGACTTCGAGCAAGTCATTCGCAGGGAGATTTTCAGCAAGTTTTTCTCCCCATGAGTCGAAAAACGGGCCAGTTGGAATAAAAAACTCCGGACTCTTTCTAAGTGCTCTTGGTTTCCTTAACGCAAAATGCCGATGATTTTCGAAAGCAAGCGAACTTCCATCGATCATCGATTTGTAAAGTTCTCCTGCTACCCAAAGGCGGCCCAAAAATCTAAGTTTTCCATCATTATCAAAGGGTAATTGTGTGAGCTTATAATAGTAAAGTCTTAAGGGATCCGTCACATCGAGCTCCCACATATCCATCACTCGATCAAGGTCTCCAAAATTATGAGCAATACTCGAAGCAGCCCGGAGTGATCCGAGACAATCACCTGCACGCCAAAGGGCACCGAAAATCTCTGAGTGCCGATGAATTTCATCCTGAATCTTTTCAAATATCTCTTCTCGCTTTTTCTGAGCCTGCGGGTCGCGGTATTGTTTTAAGGCGCAATACGCAGCACATGAAACAGTAAACCACTCACCCAAATGTCCACTGACGGGTTCATTTTCCCATTGCGACGACTGAGGCCCATATACATATCGGGCCGATAAAAGCGTAAAGTCCCACTTTCTCGCGTCGATCACCAGATCTGCCATCTTCAATGCTTCCGAAAGAGGCAACTGTCTCGGCCAAAGCTTTTGTCGTATCTGATTATCGACATCGGTAGGTACAGGTGTACCCACGGTCAAAAAGTGAGCACATAGGCACAAACGAAAATATTCAAAGTGACTGAGTTCCCCCAAAGACTCAGCCTTCAGTCCAAGGACGACCTGTGACGGAAGTAGAGCCCGGATCGCGTGAGCCTTGGCATTGTGCCCGTAGTCTTCATTGGTATGAAAGAGATACGGCATCGTATTTTCGATCTGAGAGATCAGAAGTTCGGGAGCTATCCCACGCGGTAATTGAGTCATTGCAGGCTCAGCTATAGCATAAAGCCATCCAGAATCTAAACCTATCCTGCATGCTCCGCATACCGATAGGGTTCTTGGATCGCAGCTGGCGTATTAGTGGCTGCAACTCGCTTTTGCGGAAAACACTCAGGATACTGGCTCTGAATAAAATAAATCAGCTTCTCACGCACAGTACATCGAAGATCGAAGGCGTCGGAAGCATTTCTGGCACCGACCAAAAACCGAATCTCCATTTCGCTAGGACGAACGTCAGTCACTTGGACTGCAGCTACTCGACCATCCCAAAGGGCACAGTCTTTTAGGATCCTGTGAAACTCTGCGCGTAATGGATCCATCGGCATCCTAAAATCGACATAGATGAGAATAGTTCCCAAAAGGTCCGCCGAAGCTCGGGTCCAATTTTGAAATGGTTTTTCTAAAAAGTAGGTAATTGGCACTACGAGTGTTCGCTTATCCCAGAGCCTGATTACTACATAGGTAAAGGTGATCTCTTCAATCTTGCCCCACTCACCTTCAACGATCACGACGTCATCAATCCGAATCGGTTGAGTAAAGGCGATCTGAAAGCCAGCGATTAAATTAGTCAAAGACTTTTGTGCAGCAAAACCGATAATCACCCCAGCCAATCCAGCAGAAGCGATCAAACTGCTGCCAATTTTGCGAGCGCCCTCAAAGTTCATGAGGATCAGAGCGCCTGCAATTACATTCAAAAAGATGAGAATCATCTTCTCAATAAACTGCACTTGTGTCCTAATTTTGCGCTGTCTAAGATTGTCTGGCCGAGCAACATCGAGCCTCGAATAGAGGCTAATCTTAACGAGCTTAACGATCCGGCCTAGCGTCCATACGCAGCTCAGCACCAGAGCGATTTGCAGCACCAAACTGATCCTGCCCGCCGTTACCTTTTGTAACCGCATTAAGGGCACCGCGATACTCAATCCCAGAANNCAAGATTTAGAGAAGTGTCTCTTTGCACTAAATGAGGAAGGAATCCATTTCCTCGCAATCAAGTAGCGTTGAACCAGGAGTTCGATCAACCGGCCACCTAGATAGGCGGCCGGCATGATACTCAATACAAGAGCAATGCGTGCGAGACCAATACTTGGAAAAAGATCAAAGAAGAATTTCATCGTACTTTCTCTTCATCATGCTTGTTCATTCAATGACTCAGCTCGCTTCAGCAGGAGCCACTTTGCGAGACGTACGTTTTTTACGTCCTACCGTTTTAGCTGTAGCTTTTGGTTCTTCTGCTGGAGTTTCGCAGAGCTCTTCAAGTGATTTTCCTTCAGCAGCCACTCCGTAGATGATTGCGACAAATGCGGCGACAAGCATCAATGCGGCACCTAATAAGTAACNNCTCAATCAAGACTCCGAAAAGTGAAGGAGCCAATACGCCGCCGGCAGCAGTACCTACCGCGTAGAAAAGTGCAATTGCCATCCCACGCATCTCAACAGGAAAGAGCTCACTCACAGTCAAATAAGCAGAGCTTGCCGCCGCAGAGGCAAAAAAGAATACTGCACACCAGAGCGCGGTCTGAGTTTGAGCAGTCAACCATCCTCGGTAAAATGCGTAACCCGTCAAAGCGAGAAGCACACCACTTAAAGCATAAGTTGCACAAATCATAAATCTTCGACCTAAGGTATCGAAGAATCGCCCTAATACGAGTGGTCCCATGAGGTTACCTACCGCAAACGGAAGGATATAGAGGCCAATTTTATCTGCTGGCACGTTATAAAATTTACCAAGGATCAAAGCGTAAGTGAAAAAGATCGCATTATAAGCAAACGCTTGAGCAACCATGAGTGTGAAGCCTAAAATACTACGTTTTCTGTGGTTATGAATCAGATTTTTTGCAATCTCAGTAAAGGTCACTGTCCCCTTTACTGCAATACGGCAAACTTTAGGTTCAGGAAGTTTACATATNNAGTTTACACTGAGGTTGTGTTTTTCTGATCTCGTCTTCAATCTCTGAAACAATCGCCTCTGCTTCATCAGCTCGTCCATGAAGAAGTAACCACCTCGGACTCTCTGGAACATGTCTTCTGACCAGTAAGATCGCCAGACCTAAGATCGCTCCACTTCCGAAAGCGACACGCCATCCGAGCCATTCTGGCACCCAAGACGGATCCAGGAGTAATAAGGTCGAAGCCGCACCTAAAGCAGTCCCTAGCCAGTAGGTACTATTAATCGCTAAGTCCGCATGGCCACGCACTCGGGCTGGTAATAGCTCATCAATTGCAGAATTAATCGCCGCATACTCTCCACCAATCCCTGCACCCGTCAAAGCGCGAAAGATCATAAAGGACCAGAAGTCCCAAGAGAAGGCAGTACAAAGAGTTGCCACTAAGTACAGACCCAGGGTGATTAGGAAGAGTTTTTTTCTTCCGAGACGGTCTGTGAGTCGTCCAAAGATGAGTGCTCCCAATACAGCGCCAATTAAGTAGGCACTTGCAGTGGCACCAATTTGAGCATCACTTAAATGTAAAGTCTGGGTAGACTTAAGCGCGCTTGCTACCGCACCTACTAAGGTCACTTCAAGACCATCTAAGATCCAAGTAATCCCAAGAGCGATCACCACTCTCCAATGCCATTTACTCCAGGGCATCTGATCTAGGCGGCTAGGCACAGTCGTATTAATCCACTTCATGGTCTTTTCCATCGGGTTCCCCTTCTTGTTTAGGTTAATTTTGGAGTGGCTCATCATCTTGAGACGACAAGAGTCCACTACAGCTTGGTTTCTTCAGAAACGCTTTGACTTCGGCAAAGCTTTGCTGAGCGCGATTTTTAATGAGTTCAGGCAGGTCGACCAGGAGCCAGCTTACTTTTTTAGGTACGTATTTGACTGCAGCAGTGAGCGCCAAATTTGTAGCAAGTAACAGCACACTCGTATCGGTCAGATCATAAAAACCAATACTCATTAAAACGTGATTGGAAACATGATTGGCTTCCATAAAACAAATAGGAGCAGTCAAAATAAATGATAGGAAATTAAATCGTGCGTTTGCTTTTGGATTCTGCGCATAGGCTCTCGCACGAGCGCCTGATAAGAGAGCGGCCCCCGTATCCGATAAGGCTACAAAGGTTAAAACATTTAACTGGCCGTGAATACTAAACAGAGGCGGGATGCCGTTTGCTTCACCCGCGATCCATCGAAAAAGTTCGTTGAGAAATATGCTATAGACTTGCCGTCTAAAAAATTCAGTTCGAGGATTAACTCGTTCCTTTCCATCGGCGAGCCTGGTTAGAAAAACGCGATCAAACGTTCGTGCCCATACGCTGTGAGTGACCGATAGAACTGTCTGTAAAACGGCCATACCAGCGGCAATCTCTGGAGTTAGGCCTTTCATCTTAAAAAAGTAGACATAGGTAGAACTGACGCCTGACCAAAATCCACGTACGATTCCCAGGTAAACTTCTTCGCGAGTAGGTTTTAAGATCGGCTTTTTAACGAGGCTCTTCAATCGATAATCTTCAGGAACAATGTACTCTTCGGTAATCAGTTTTTGTTCTTCGAGCGCATTGACGACAGACTTTAAAGAAGCGTTCGCTTCTTTTGTTTGCTCCAGGGGAGTATCTGTATAGACTCCAACAGCAGAAATCTCACCTTGATCCTGAGCTTCGCGAAGCTCCTCAGCAACCGTTGTCAAAGTGGCGCCTGTGGCAGTTTCCGATCCTACCGGGATCCATTCCATCTCGACTCGAACCTGAGCTTCTGGAGACTGGGGGTCCGAGTGAGGTAACTGATAATTAATTTCTGTATGAAGCGCTTTTGGATCTTCAGACGCTAAAGTTAGTGGATCAGCTGACGCCATTGGAGATGCCACAACAGTGGCAAGTAAGCTCATTGCGCCCACAGCGATGGCTTGGGTCAGGTGATACTTCTGAGATGATAAAAGATTGAGTAGTACTTTCATGTTGCCTCTCCAAGGACGAGAGGCACAAGGCAAGTTCCATGCTCAGTGAAAACCGATGTTTTTGGGGCAAAAGGTCACTTTTTCGAGCATTATTGAAGATTACGTAACACCGTTTTCGGCTATTATGCCACGATGCACCAACTACATGGCTTCCCAGTATAAACTTTGGCAAAGCGTAGAAAGATAAAGTCTCCACATCAGTTTTGCATCTGTGGCGATCGCAGGATGTGCAGTTTTGGCAGAATTTACAAATCCGTCGTAAATCGCGTCCGTAAAATTAAGCGCGGGATAGTACATTTGAAAAACTTTTTCGGCATTTGCCTTATTAAAGTTTTGATCAGGGACGATCTTCTTAGCGAAGAACTCATTCAAGTGCGAGTCTGAATCAGAAAAATATTCACAGACGTTAATTCGAGCACCCTCTTTAATAATGGAAAAATCTCCCAGCGGACCCTTGTGTACTTTTACATCGTCACAAACGTGAGTTGGATTATCCCAAACCGGAGCGCCATTCTCAATTTTATTGACCGAAGAAGTATAGAAATCACAACCTCCACCCCAAAATGGTCTCCAATTATTGGAGAGGCCGGCAAATCGTTGAATATGGCTACTGTTTCCCGCTTGGAAGTAGAGACGCTTTAAGTGATTCAAAAATTGCTCAATACCGACAAGAGTGTGAGAAATTTTGTACTCATCTGCGCCGGAATTAGGCATCGGAGTGGGTGTAGGTGTCGGCACAGGAATATGAGAAATCCAATTTCGAATTAAGTTATACGCTTCTGGAGCCAGAGGTCCGGTCTGAGGCATTGTAGCAACTGATGA
>DBAE01000156.1:29372-98562 GCA_002291495.1 Bacteriovoracaceae bacterium UBA1018
ACTGGGATTCAGAGGTTTTGCTCTTTAAATCTCCATAGGCATATCCCGCGACGTGACAGCTAAAGCAGCCCACTTCCTGCATTTTTGCATAGGCTTGGGTAAAGTAGGAAGAGTTTACCGGAGACGGCGCTGGAGTTGCCGATGCGCTTGGACTAGCTGACGGGTTATGAGTTGCTGACGGAGGCAACTTCAGATCGGTCGAAGCAAAGCCTTTTTTTCGTGCAGTACTGCTTGTACGCATATCAAAACAGGCAGTCAAAAAGACTGGAACCATGAAAACTGAGCTCAACGCAAAGATGCGGATAAGAAATGACTGATTCATAAATTATCCTTCCCTCACGTTTTTAGGAGCGCCGACTTTAGAAATAATCTTATTTCCGCTCGGAGCAAGTATCGGAGAGTGATTTCGTGAAGGCGTATAGCCCATGAGACTTCCAATAGTCGAATAGATGAACTTGGAATCGATCACTTGATTGCCAATCTCAGAAACAGCTGTCCCTTCGCCGTGAGTGCCAGAATTAGCAGAAACGGAAATATTTCCGGCCACGATCGGCCCATCCTGAATTGCACCGCTAAAGAACGTCTCAACGCACGATCTGATGCTATGATCGGTCCCACGATCATTATGTGATCCACGGTTAAACTCAGATCTCAAGCTAATCAGGGTCTCATTCCAAGCGTTTGCTCCTGATTTTCCAGGCATACCACTTAGCTTTAGTTTAAATTGATTGAGACAAGCCGCGAACGATTGATAGAAACGCGAGAACATCACGCCTTTCATCAGTGCACCTGTGTAGTGCACATCGAACGTGAGCGTCTTAACCATCGTTTCATTGTTAATGTTACTTGTGTGTTGCCCTGCGATTCGAGAAACTCCAGAGATCTCAAACTGCATGCAGTTGGTGATCTGGTGCTTAATGTAAACTTCGGCTTTAGCAAACGCGTGAGCCATATTAATACACTGAGCTTGTCTAAACCCATCGATCAGGTCATAACTATCATAGAAACCTGGCAAATCTGACCAAAACTGAAAGCTCGTGGCGAGAGAGGCTACGTTACTCCCTCGAATCACTTTATCATCTAGGCCCTTAAGAATTCGCGAGGAGTCTGGATTCATCACTGACGCGATAAGTGCCATATAGATATCGAAAGCTGCAGTATAGTCCGCCTCAATGCCTGCGAATCCCTTTTGAAGTAACTGGACCGCTTTTGACCGGTTGTCTTGAAGTACTTGAACGGCTTTATATTTACGAGATGGCATTTGCGGCGCAAGCGATGCGATAAATGATTTGACCACGTTATCGAGTTTCGCCACACCCNNCGCATTTTTATAGGGGTTAGAATTATTTGTCGAGAATTTAAGCGAATTAAAGATTTTACTCGCATTATCAGTATTGCCGATGGATGAAGCCGGTTTGTTGGCGTGAGTGATAAATCGACCGTTATTGAGAATGGCTGGAATCAAGACATCGTTTGAGCTGTCCGCAATCTGGCCTAGAATCGTCTGATTGGGAAACGGCATCTGCATCTTTTCGACGTTCTGATTGTGAGCATCGAATGTGAGCCCCGTATGGACACCTCGGATAATTGCCATATTGGCAGCCAAATTTTTCATCGCAAAAGTGCCGCCAGCGCTAGTGGGCAACATCGATTCCCAAAGGTATGGCAAGTGATACTTTCCGTTCACTTTGTCGGCAGTCGCTTTATACTGCCAGTTGTACTTACTTCCCACCGTAACAGCATCGATATAGTTAAAGACCGTTGCGCCGTCGCCTAAGTCGTCATTGCCGTTCGGATTTAAAATATTATCAAACCATACGCGTTCTGCACCATCACTCATCCAGAAGCACACATAGTTACGAAGAGGAGTTGTCGCGGTTTGCGCAGACGCTTCCTGAATTAATCCTCGGGTGATCGAAATGAGTAGATCATTGAGGAAAATCGCGGACATTGTATTTCTGACAAACTCTCTTCTGTTCATATCGATATCCTCGCCTCGCGCGCTATTTGATCGAGCTTGCCTCTGGGTTTAAGTAAAGGTTCGTTGAGATAATCTCTAAGATAATTTTCCTCAAGTCCCCGTCCTGTTTCAAACTTTTTCCTAAATTAAAAACATAGTTCCTAATGGCAATGTCTCGAGCACTGAGTGTTGGCGAATCCGGGTCACCTGGATCGAAAAACACGGGCGCAATCCCAGTGAAGTGTTTGAAATACTTACTCGTCAAACAGACGTATGGATCATCCATCTGTCAGATATACTGAGCAAGTTCTCTAAATGCTCTCTTTGGGTCATTTTTAGTCGATACCAGCGGCACGTCATGGAGTACTCCAGAATAGTCCCGGTATCTGAAATTACCGTTAGCGGTTCGAACTGGAAAGAAGTCATCTGGATTGGTCGGTACTGATCCAAGATCATCGTAGGTCGGTTTATGAAATTGATTGATATATATCTGTCCACCATGCAGCGGAGACGTTTTAGAGTACTGATAGTTTCGCGCGATAAAGGATAGATTGTCGATCGTTGCATGACATCTCATGCAGCTCACAGAGTTTCTAAAGGGCGCCAGCTGACTGACCTGAGATACGGTATGAGGAATGGCATCCTCTTGTCTGATCACAGGAATGGCACGACAGAAAAAGTCACTAATCAGATCTTCAGACCACTGCCTTGGAATCTGATTGACCCCGTTTTGAGTAAGAATCGTTTCGGTGTCCATCCCCAGCGCCTCCTGATAATTGGGGGTAAAGAGGATTCCGGCGCCTAAATTATCGTAGATATCATCCACTCGAAATGGATAGGGCTGACCAAATGCTGGCCCCACGTACGATCGATAGTAGCCATCTGAGTTATTAAACATTCTTTGATGGATATGTGGCAATGTCTTAGCTGCTTGTGGCTCAAGGCCTACCAGTGTTCCAGGCATAACACCTTCTTGAAGTCCCCAGGTCCAGTCATTGGTCACTAGGACAGCATTATGATCGGTGTTCCCATCGATGCCATAACCTCCGATCGCAAGTTCTTTGTCATTATTAGTTACGCGACCTGTGCTAGCAGTTTTAACCTGAACTCCGCTCGAAACACTGACTTTAGCAACGTCGAACATCCTTTGGTTAATTGTCTGGTACGAATAATTGTAAGAAGCACAGGGCTGCCAGTTGTTATGTCCAGAACCGCATCGAGTAAAAGAATAAATCCCGTCAAAGACTGCTACACCTGCACTGGTATGCCGTCCCGGACGATAAAGATTACTCGAAATCTGCGCCTCTCGCACTGCTTTGTAAGTCACATCGTCTTTGAAGATCTTACTCATAGGATAGTTGGATGCGCCATTACTCGATGTGGAGAAGAGCGCATTGAGCAAGTAGTAAGATCGATCATTATAGTCGTAGACCCAACGATGTTTGTCGTCTTTGATGGGCAGGTGTTTGAAAAAGCTGTTGTGAAGAATATTGAAGGTATGAAGAATCTTTTTGCCTTCATCCTTAGTCGAGCTTGTGAGCGCTCCACTTACCAAATTGGCGGACTTCAGTACGTCAGTACATGCCTGAGTGCCGCTTAAGGTCCCGCTTTTGATCGAAATGAGTTTTGAGTTATTGGACGCAGGAAGTTCACCTGTAAATTGCTGATAGCATTTTACAAAGCGATCCACCTCATCCACAATTGCTGCGGACGAACTGACAGAAACAGCTGAAAGCAGTAAAATATATAAACTACCCATTACGTACCCCTCGAAGCCTGGCCTTAGCCTGTCTTCGCCCCCTAACATTAAGGACGTACAACCAATCCTAATTATCTCCCAAGATTCCTTGACAGGTAAGTTGTGTCAAAAGTGACCTAGGATCAGCTCCAAATTAAGCAATGTAAGGATCGGAAGGCAGAGGTAATAAACTTAATTTGTTTAAAAATAAGCCTATGCCCCGTGAGTGATGGGTTTGTCTATTATATGTAGGGTTATTTATATAGCCCTAGAGGATTGGGCCACCCTGATTGCGGTGGCCCTTCACCAAGCTCTTAAACGCTATCCCAAGTATAACCTTCGGCGCCTAATGCATGGTCAGCGAGAGACTTAATCAGCTCATCATCATTGTCGTCGATCTTAGAAAAGTTGCCTCGCGTACGGCGTCGTACCTGACCGGCAAACACATCTAAAATCTCGATCTCTTTTGCGCACTCTTTGATGCCTTTTTTAGCAATCGAACTATTGACCCGGCTCAACACACAACTCAAGGCAAACAGATCAATCATGATATCTGCAAGCCTCTTTGTAGCAAATTGTTTACCGATAATTGCTTTTCCGTGCTTACGAAGGATTCGGTCTGCAGCNNAGTTGTTGTGCACCTTCTTCAAAAATTACAGCACGAGACTTCAAGTCTGGATGCAACTTGGTGAAGGTCCCTTTTTGCATACCGACACCCGTGGCTTGGCTCACGCGTTTCTTCGCATACTCTGATAGAACGCCGAAGCCTTTAATAGGATCATTAAAGATGCCTTCAAGCGAAGAAGCTAATTCTTTCAGTTGTTTGCCAACATCATTCATCGCAGTGAGCGCGATGAAGAGGCGCAAGATATCGTTTGTACCTTCGAAGATCCGGTTAACACGGCAGTCGCGAACCATGCGTTCATATGGAAATTCGCACATGTAGCCGTTACCACCCGCGATTTGTAGAGCTTCATCGGCAGTACGCCATAAACACTCAGTCGCATAGACTTTGCTGATCGCAGCTTCAACAGCGTAGTCTTCGTAACCTTGGTCAACAAGTCCTGCAACCATACTGACCACTGCTTCAGACACGTAACACTCAACGACCATGTGCCCGATTTTTTGCTTCACTAAGCCATACTCGGCAATTGCTTTTCCAAACTGCACACGACCACTTGCTTGTTTAGTCGAGAGCTCAATTAGGTGTTTCATGGCGCCTACGCAGCCTCCACCTAATCCAGTTCGTCCACTGTTGAGAATTTTCATCGCAACTTTAAAGCCTTTACCGACTTCACCTAAAACATGTGAATCAGGCACGCGGACATTATCAAAATTTACAGTAGTTGTGGAACTCGCACGAAGACCCATTTTGTCTTCATGTGGCCCGCTCGTCACTCCGCCCATATCGCGAGTCACGATAAATGCGGTCATATGGCCTTCAGGTCCTTCTGTTTTAGCAAATACGGTAAAGAAGTCGGCAATACCGCCGTTTGTAATCCAAAGTTTGTCGCCGTTGAGGATCCATGCGTCGCCATCTTTCACAGCTTTTGTTCGAATCGAAGCAGCATCAGAACCTGCGCCTGGCTCGGTCAAACAGAAAGCGGCGATCATCTCGCCAGTAGCGAGCTTAGGAAAATATTTTGATCTTTGTTCTTCAGTCCCAAAAAGAAGCAGGCCCCTCATTCCAATCGAGCTATGTGCTCCGGCAGTGATGGCAAGCGATCCGTCATACTTGGAGAGTTCCTGAAGAGCTCTTGAGTAAGCCGCACTCGAGAAGCCTAAACCCCCGTGCTCTTCGGGCACGATCAAACTAAATAGTCCTAGATCACGCATCTCTTGAAGAACTTCGGGCGGAAGTTCACCTTGGCGATCCCAGGTTCGAAAATTAGGCTCATGCGATTTAAGCCAGGACCCGAGAGAGTCAAAAACCGTTTTAAGCGTTTCCTTCTCGCCTTCGCTAATCTCAGGAAATGGAATAATCACATCTTCTTCGATTTGACCTGCACAGAGGGAACGCATGAAACTGAGATTCTTATTCTTATCCATAATCGCCTAACTCCTTGGTGTTGATAACCATAGAATGACAGGCAGCCAGACGCTTGACAACCAAAAGGTGCTCCCGACTTTTGGATGCGCGTCTGCGTCATTTTTTATCCAGACTATCTGTCAGACTAAAGGAGGCATCAGCTCTGGAAAGCCACGCTGGTGCCAATATGGGTAGATCGGTTTTTTCTCACTCACCGCATCGAGCCTAGCGACTTGCTCCGAAGACAAACTCCAGCCAACCGCACCGAGATTTTGAATGAGCTGCTCCTCATTCCGTGCTCCAACGATCACATTGCTCACAGTCGGTCGTCTCAAAACCCAGTTTAGCGCTACTTGCGGAATCGTCTTTCCAGTCTCACGAGAAAGGTCTTCTAAAACGTCAACGATCTTAAACAAGAACTCGCTATCAAAGGGGATGAACTCAATCTGCCCAACACGGCTCTGTGCAGGAGCAGGTCGATTTCGACTGATCTTGCCCGATAAAGCTCCACCTGCAAGAGGACTCCAGACCATACTTCCAACGCCTTGATCGACTCCGAGTGGCATGAGCTCCCACTCAAACTCTCTCCCTACTAAGGAGTAATACACTTGATGAGCAATGTACCTCGACCATCCATACTTTTCCGATAAGGAGAGCGACTTCATCAAATGCCATCCCGAAAAATTGGAGCACGCGATGTAACGAACTTTTCCGCTGCGAACAAGATCATCCAATGCGCGAAGCGTTTCTTCGATCGGAGTAACCGCATCAAAACCATGCATGTGATAGACGTCAATATGATCCGTCTTAAGCCTGCGCAGACTGGCTTCACAAGCTTCGATGAGATGATAGCGAGATGACCCTATCTCGTTGGGTAACTCACTCATTGGGAATGTAGCCTTTGTCGAAATCAGCACACGACCCTGGCGGCCTTCGAGTACTGTGCCTAAGATTTCCTCTGCCACCCCGTTAGAGTATACGTTTGCGGTATCAAAAAAATTAAGGCCTGTTTCGATACAAATATCGACAAGTCTTTTGGCTTCTTTAGCTTCGGTGGAACCCCAAGCNNCCGCCCGCCAAAAGTAGCAGTGCCAAAACTGAGAACAGGAACCTTAAGACCTGATTTGCCTAATTGCCGATATTCCATGGGTTGTATCTTTCATAACTAGGACCAAGATTGAAATAGTTTTTTTTAGCGGATAGACTCAACGCCATGCGCATTGCTCAAAAGATTCTGCTCGCAGCAATCAGTTCTCAGTTCATTTCTATATGGGCCTATTCACATCCCGGCGGACGCGATGACTTAGGTTGCCATATTCAACAAGCAACGGGACAGTACCACTGTCACACGGGCGTGCTAAAAGGCCGTCAGTTTAAAAACCGAGAGGAAGCCTTAGCTGCACTCAAGAGCCAAGAGAAAAAATCGCAGTTACCACCAAAAACATCTCCTACGATCCAGAATGTGCCTGTCGCGGACAGACCGGTCGCGGAAAAAAATAACTCTCCCGTCCTAAAAGTGATTTCTTGGAACATTAAACATCTTGGACGAAAAAACCTTAGAATCGAAGAGATCACTCGCCTTCTCAAAAACGCAGACATCATTACATTTCAAGAAGTCAACACGACTCAGTCGGGGGACGTCGCACTTCAGAAAATTGCGACACAAATCAGGAAAGAAACAGGTGAGAAAATTTGTCGCGGCCTTTCCGCTGTGCCAAGCAACTCTGTAGAGCGATATGGTTATCTTTGGAAAAATTCACGAATTGGATACGTCAAAACGGATGGATCTAAAATGGAAGACTGTTCCTCAACCGCTGCTCTAGTAATAAGGGTTCCCTCACTCAATTCAGATCAAATCGTTCGTGAACCTGCACTTGGCACCTTTTACTCCAAGACTACGCTTCAAAGCTTTCTTCTAGCTTCAATTCATCTTGTTCCTTCAGGAGATGGTCCTCAATACGAAGTCCCGCCTCTTTTTGAAATTTTTAGAAATGTCGCAGGACCAACCATCATCGCGGGAGATTACAATCTCGACTCAGGTCATTCTGCTTTTGATGTTGCCGAATCGATGAAGTTTCAGGCCGCCATGATCGGAGTCAAAACCTCTCTTCGATCCAAAAAAAGAGAACTCAACAAACCCTATGACAACTTTTGGTATCGCGACATCTCTTTAAAAAAGTACCGTGTCATCAATCTGCATGACGAGTTTCCGAAGCTTCCGGCTGAAGAGATCTATAACAACATCTCTGATCACTGCCCCATCGAGGCGGAGTTCGAGTTTACTCAATAGCTGCTCGCTTCATTTTTTTAAATTTTTGCTATTTAAATTATTCAAAATCAAAAAAAACTCTGCTCTAATCTATGTACATCTATGACATACGAGCAGGCCTTAAAAATCCTTGGTGAACGCGGTTATCAAGACGCGATAGTGGTTCCATTTGACCGACTCCGTGATTGGATCGAGCGTCTTGAGCATTACGATCCTCAGGGACCGGAAGTCGCCGCATACAAGATGATCCTAGATAAACGCAAGGCAGGTAAAGAACCGCCAACCGTCCAGGAGCTCTATAGTCTCCACGGAAAAGGTGCCTTTCCTCTTGTACCGCGAAACAGCGGCCCCCCCATTAGTTATGGACCTATTCAGGGACTAAAACCTCGAGATCAGGTTGCAGCAAAGGTCCAGAGCCCAGAAGAACTCGAAGCTCTCGAACGCCAAAAGATGATCCAGTTTTTTAAGTCAAGCTCCCATGACCCAACTCATCCGTGGAGCCCGGGCAAAGACAAGTAGTATTCTGAAGACGACTACTCCCAAATTTTTGCATCTGAATCAAAGTACAACGTATCGTTATAACTTCTCTCGATCCAAACCCGGTATTTTGAGTCTGATTCTTTCTTGTAGAAAATCGGCTCACCCAGTTCGCCTTGGACGCCCGCTTGTTTGAGGTCCACCGGCAGAGTGCCATGCTGAGCTTTATACTGTTCGACCAACTCGACGATCGCGTCTCCGTGAAGGAGGAGACGCTCATTTCGTTTTTGCGAAAAGTGAAGCCATGCAGCAACTGCAAGGCCCAGGGCAATACTGAGCACCGCGACTTTTTTCACATGAATTTGCATAAAACGATCATAAACAGATTTGGGTGATTTCGGAATAGGCCGTGCATGGTTTCTCGTTATGATCGGCCGCGCCAAATTATCAGCTCTCACTCTAGGCATTTTCCTAACTCTACACTCGATAGCCCTTGCCGAGACGAGTATCGAACAAATTGAGCAAATCAGAACCACTTTTCATCAAAAGGCATTTGAAGCTCAGAATTATCTCATGATGCCCGAACCTGCCATGGCACAACGAGTCCGGGACCTCAGAAAAAACCTTCAAAACCAAATCCAGGAGCTAAAACGTAGTACTATTACTCCTGAACAGGAACGCCTCATCTCGGCCGTCGAAGCTTCTGAACAAAGTCACCAAAATAAACTCCAAGACCTCATGACTCGACGTCGCGCGGGCGCTGGGGTTGCCCGAACTTATACTCAGTACAAAGAAGAACTTCAGCCACTTCAACTCAATGTTGAATCAAAAATCAATGAGCTTAGATCCCTCAGTTCCCAACTCGCCTCATCCGCGGTTCAAGATAGCAGCACTGAACTGACGGCCGATGCAAACAAACCCTCCGTATCGGCACGTGTCTACCCCGTCCTCCTTTTTATAGTTACACTTGGAATGTTTATGGCTATTTTAGCTTACCGACGCCAAACCAAACTTTCGCAAGAATCAAAACAACAGCTCGCTTTTAACTCAAATAAATACGACAAACACATAGACGAGATTCGCGCCACGCAAGAAAAGCTATCACACGCCTTAAGACTCAAGGATGAAGTCATCGAAGTACTTTCTCACGATCTCAAGGAACCGATCAGCCTGATTCAGGTCGCTGCCATATTGCTCGAGCGTCGTGCCGCAGCAGATGAGTACGGCCACTTCGTACTTCAGCAAGCCGTTAAGATTCGTCACTCAAGTGAACGCATCCAGAAAATGATCGATGACCTAGTCGATCTTACCAAGATCGAGACAGGAGAGTATCCGCTGACCCGCCGTAGATTGTCGGGCTTAGGCATCTTAAAAGAAGCAATAGAGCTTATGGCACCTATTGCAGCCGAAGAATCGGTCTCACTGGAGCTCCAGCCTCAGAGTGAAAACAGAGAAGATATGACCCAAGTCCATGGAGACCACGATCAGATGATTCGAGCTCTCACGCATCTCATTGATCAGGCAATTCGCCTTGCTCCCGAAGATGGTCGAGTGATGCTAGATGCCCACTCTCTATCTAAGTCGGAGTTAGAAATTGAGGTCAGCCAATCTAATCCAGGATCAATGAGTTCCACCTCAACTCTAGGAATGTCACTCGCTAAAGGAATTGTCGAAGCCCACGGTGGTCGAGTCCAAGTAGAAACGCGTAGTGGACATGGGCTTAGATTTTCAGTCACGCTACCAAAAGACAAGCAAGACCCAAGCGTCGCGTAACTCACCCCACTCCGTTGCCTTTTTGACATCTAGGTTTCTTATAAGCATTTTTAATCTCGCCGAACTCGCATTGTTCCTTTAACATGAAGAGATCTTATGAAATCAAAAGTATCCGTTTGCGTAGGGTCCCTTCTCTTAGCCCACTCAGCCAGTGGAAATGTAGTGAGCTCTGGATCTTTTAACTTCAACACCATCACGAGCGGACTTGATTTTTTAACAGTCCATTCTTCAGAGACTCTCAAACCAGGTATTTTTAATCTGGGAGTATTTACTAATTATGCGGCCAACTCGCTTCCTTACCTCGAAGACCCCAACCAAAACCGGACTGACTTTAATGACAGCCTTTGGGCAGCTGAGTTCAACGTAGGCGTGGGCTTACTTAAGGATTGGGATATTGGCGTAAGCTTTCCCTACGTCATCCAGCAAGGAAGCGAATCAAACGGTGTTTCTCATGGTGAATTTAGAAAAGCTGGAAATACAGAAGTTCGATTTAACTCAAAGTATCGGTTGTTAGGAGATGACAGCGGTGGCATCGCGGTCATAGGTACCATTAACATTAATCGAACAGTCAATAATCCATTCACTGGTATTTCACCCGGCCCGATCTACACGCTCGAGGTTGCAGGTGATACGACTATCAATCAGGTCGCAGTGGCACTCAACATAGGTCACCGATGGACTAGCCCTGNNGTCCCGAGTCCCTGACTCATTTTTTGAACCCGTTGGAAACCAATTGATTGCCTCTGCTGCGGGAAGTTATTTAATTCCAAATTCAGATGCAAAAATTATTGTCGAAACTTTCGGAAGTCTCCCAGCAAAATCAACTAACTCATTAGGCGACCGAAGCGCGTCATCACTCGAGCTCATCGCAGGGGTTAAGTATGATATCAATGCTCAACTTGCGGCCCAAGCCGGCGCAGGACGAGAGCTGGTTCATGGAGCATCTTCTCCGGACTGGCGAGTTTACGCAGGAATCAACTATACATTTGGTCCGGTCTTTGGCAGCTCCACTGCAGACGAACAACCTTTTTCATCGATTGAGATGATCGACGTCGCGCCCGAGATGCCTGATGCAGAACCTTCAGCAAACCTCTCTATTCAGGCTACAAGCAAAAGCATGAAAGCAGAGAGATGGACCAGTCAAAAGATCGAATTCGAATTTGATTCTGATCAGATGATTGGTGACGGCTATAACGTCGTTAAGCGTCTTGCCGAGCATCTCAAATCGCTTCCTTCGTTTAGAAAAATCGAAATCGAAGGACATACAGACTCTTTAGGAAAAGATGCCTACAATCTTAAACTCAGCCAAAAGCGCGCGGACGCTATCAAAAGAGTATTAACGAAAGACTTCAAAATAGAGGCTTCAAAAATCAAAGCTAAAGGCTTCGGAGAAACAAAGCCCATTGCAGATAATGGAAACTTTCAAGGCAGACAAGAAAACCGTCGGGTTGAATTTATTATACGAAAATAGTTCAATCCTCTGAAGATCTAGGCACGGCTACTGCAAAGTTCCTATCTGAGTTATGCTGCGCCAAGCATCTGTATCCGACCTCATCACAGACCGAGTCAATCGCGACAAAGGCTACGTCGTCATTACCATGAGACGCTATCCGCGCTTTGTTCGTCGCGAGCTCAGAGATGAATACTTAACCTCGATGTCGCCGGAGATTAAACTGCATGAGTCGTGGCTCAGTGCTAAGCGCAGGTATCGAAATCACAACGGCGCGTTTGCCCGAGTTCACTACGAACTCCGATATAACGTCAGTGAACCAGGCTGGGCCGACCTCGAACGACTCTGCCGACTTGCCAAAAGAAAGACCGTCTATCTCATTTGCCAATGCCGTGTGGGAGATCGCTGCCACAGAGAGATGCTCCTTATCCTAGCTAAGGAACTCTTCCATGCGCCGGCTGAGGCACCTAAGAACGAATATCCAGACTTCGTGAAACGGCTCCCCGAATTTCGAAAATTACTCAAGCAGTCGGCCTAGGTCTTTTTTGCTGGAACGATTTTCATGAGCTTGCCTTCGTCTGTCGAAAAATAGAGCGTGCCGTCGTTGCCAGTCCGGATATGACGCACACGAAGCGAAAGGTCTTTAATGAGTTCTTCTTGTTTAACAACTCGACTTCCATCAAGCACAATCCGCCTGATATGAGTTGTACCGAGACAACCTAAGAAGAGATTACCCTTCCACTTTGAAAATGTGTCTCCTTGATAAAGAGCTGCACCAGACGGGGAGATCGATGGTGTCCAGTAAACCACCGGAGGCTCCATACCTGCCTTTGCAGTCCCTTCCCCAATCTTTGAACCTGAGTACTCCCGACCAAAAGTAACTACCGGCCAGCCATAATTAAGCCCAGGCTTAACGAGATTCACCTCATCGCCACCCAATGGGCCAAACTCTATTTCCCAGAGCTCGTTACTGTTTGAATTCAAAATGAGGCCCTGAGGATTGCGATGCCCATAGCTATAGATCTCAGGAAGAGCTCCTGTCTTTTTTACAAAGGGATTATCTTTAGGCACCGAACCATCCTCATTGAGGCGCAATACTTTGCCGTTATGGAAACTTAGATCTTGAGCTCGATCGGCCTGATAACGATCTCCCATCGTGAAAAAGACATGGCCCTTTCCATCAAACTCAATCCTCGATCCAAAGTGAATGACATTGTCACTCGGCTCTTTTCCTGAAAATAGGACCTTCAAATCTATGAGCTGATCATTTTGAAGCTTTGCCCGCGCTAGAGCAGTCGTAGCCTTATCGCCACGGGGTTCTGAATAACTGAGATAGACCCACTGATTGGATTTGAACTGAGGGTGAACACGAACATCTAAAAGCCCCCCTTGTCCACCGATAGCAACCTTCGGAACACCCTTGATCGTCGAAACTTTAGATGTCTTTGGATCAAAGCGGAGTAACTTTCCCCCACGCTCAGTTATCAAGACCTGAGAGTCCGGGAGAAAATCAAACCCCCAGATCACATCTGAACGCTCGAGCAGTGTTTCAATCTGAAATTTCTGACCCTCTGATTCGAACACCTTACCCAATAAGGCCCCTTCGGCTTGTCCAGTTGCTAATCCGAAACTCATCAGAAAACCAAAAAACCCGAGGATAGATCGATGCTTCTTTCTCATGACGATTTCATATCCAAATAAAAGTTGACTGGCCAGGGGATTAAAAATAACACTGTGCGGATGTTGCGATTCGGCAAGCTGATTTTTGTTTCTCTACTTTGCCTATCGATGGGGGCTTGCTCGACACAGCTGGTTCGAGTTGATTATGACAAGAATTACGCGCAAGGCGTTAAGCTAAAAACAACTGCTTGGGACAGCGCAAAGAATATGGGCGAAGTTCGTGCTCGTGTGGGCGGCCCAATTTGGGCAGACTGTCGTGATCTTGCCGAGCAAGCGATCGAAGAAGTAACGATTCAGGCAAAAGACATGGGCGCAAACGCAGTCGGAGATCTGAATTATGCCTTTAGCAATAACTCAACTCCTGCGTGTAAAAAGCGTTGGGGTTACATCCTACTTTTACCAGTAATTTTAACTCCTCTATCTACCGGCGTTGAGTTAAATGGAATTGCTTACCAAACTGCCGGATCAAAAAAGACCCGCGCTTACTCTCTCCCTCTGAGCTCGGAAGACAAAGAAGCAATTATCTCTACTGTATTTAATTGAATTATGAACTGGATTTGGAAACCTTTTTTTCAACTCACGATCGACGAACTCTACGCCATCCTTCAGCTGCGAGAACGTGTCTTTGTCGTCGAACAAAACTGTATTTATCTCGATTGTGATGGTTTAGATTCAAAAGCTTGGCACTTAGCTGCCTACGAAGAAGGCACGCTTGTCGCTTACCTCCGTGCGTTTCCTCCAGGAATCAAATATCCCGAATGTTCCATTGGACGAGTCGTCACTGCACCTGAGTCTAGAAAAGAAGGTTACGGTAAGAAACTCATAAAAGAAGCGTTGAAACAAATGGAAATGACTTTTGGGCCTCAGTCCATCCGTATCTCTGCACAAAGTTATCTGGTGAAATTTTATAGTGATTTTGGTTTTAGAACAGTCAGCGAAGAATACCTTGAAGACGGTATCCCACATACTGAAATGTTGAGAGCAGCTAGCGAAATTTGAATGTTCAAAAAAAGAAAAGGCCCCGAGCCTTAAACTCGAGGCCTTCCATATTAAAGCAATTTAAGCCGCTTTAGTATCTGATTTTCCACGAAGCTTATTTACTAAACGAGGAGGCATGAGGTTAAGCACCATCTCCATGGAGGTCTTAACAAAACTCTCATCTCGAATCTGGGGTTTGATTCGTTCAAATGCATCCCCCATCATCTCGGCTTCTTCATTTGTAAATAGTTCTCGGGCGGTAGCAAAGATTTCGCTTTCTTCTTCTTCGATATGATGTTCGAGCGCATCTTTGAGTTTGGTCGCAGTTTGCTTCCAGCCCATGTCAATTTTTTCAGCAACTTGTAGAGTTCTCAAGAGAGCTTCAGCTTCCATATGCTCGGTATACCCGTGCATAGCTTCGCTCTGGCCTTCTTCAAGCGCCCGCATGGAGTTGTACAAGATGGATTCTTCGGCGCGAGAATGCGGTACAAGCTCATCGCGGATTTCTTGAACCAGATCGTGACGGGACTCATTGTCCTTTTCATCAAGCGATACGAGCTCATTGAGGAGCTCTTTCAATTTTTCATGATCCTTAGCAAGTGCATTATAAATTTGCATATAATGGTCCCCTTTCACGTTGGGTATCTGCAATGCCTATTCCGAGCCACGTCGAAGGCACCGATATTGTATGAAAGACGAGGATCATGCAGACGACTTTAGCAACAATTCAGGGGATTTATTACTTAATCACAGGTTTATGGCCCCTAGTCCATATGAAGAGCTTTGAAAGGGTGACAGGCCCCAAAATCGATCACTGGCTAGTTAAGACAGTCGGGGTACTCATTCTTTGTACAAGTTTGGTCCTACTTTACTCAGCATCACGGGGTCAAATTCCTCCGGAGGTAAAGCTCTTAGCCATCAGCAATGCAATCGGATTAACCGTAATAGACGTATGGTACCCAGTCAAAGGTCGTATTTCGAAGGTCTACCTCCTCGATGCTGTCCCGGAATTGATATTGGTGGGATTGTGGCTTTTTGCTAGCGCTTAACTGTCTCATTTGACTTTACTTATCCTCCATTTCCTAGCATCCATCCTATGTATGATTGCGATGTTGGGCCTGAATCAATTCCGTTGCCAAGTGAAACTCGGCCACGGATCCGAAGAACGAGTTCTCCCCCAGTGGGTTTCTTTTAGTGTATCCATACGGTTTAAAAACCTTCCGCAGGCATGCTTGACGGATGAGCTCACCGATACGATTGACTATCAGTTACTGAGCAACTCACTCGAGGAGTTATGCGAAAGCCGTNNCGGCGCCATCGACAAGCTCATCGAAAAACTCGGCTATGATGCTTATCAAAAGCTTTTAAATATTCTCCCCTCTGAAAGTCAGATCCAGCTCACTCTCACCAAAGAAAAGCCCCCGATCCATGGCCTCGAAGGCGGCTCTCATTTTGTGATTAGCGATTTTGAAGAAGGCCCTAGTNNAAAATGAACAGTCCAATGAAAAAGGTCATATTAGGACTCGGCAGTAATCAAGGTCATCGATTAGATTATCTGCGTAAGGCCATCGGAAAACTTCGATCCATCGCTCCGCTCAAGATCCAGATCATCAAGATCTCTCCCATCTATGAATCTTATGCTCTATTGCCACCAGGTGCCCCAGCGAACTGGGATCTTAAGTTTCTGAATCTTGCGGTACTCTGTGAGACAACCCTCGATGCCAGTGAACTTTTAAGAGAGATTAAAACGATCGAAGGTCTGCTCGGTAGACAAAAGCGCGAGCGATGGGCGCCGAGAGAGATCGATATCGATATTCTAGATTTTGGGAATATCTCACTCAAGAGTGAAAGCCTGACTATTCCCCACCCAGGCTTACTAGATCGCCCATTTGCCCTACTGCCCTTTTCAGATCTTGCGCCAAACTGGTTACTTTCAGGAAAACCGGCCCAGGCACACGCCCGGAGATGGCGCCACAGTTCTCTCAATCAAGTAGAATTTGAAACTCAAAGAACGGGACTGTATCTCACTGAGATTATGGGCATCCTAAATCTAACACCCGACTCTTTCTCTGATGGCGGAAGATTTCCCGATCCGAGCCAAGCCTTGGCTCAGATCGAAGCTCTCAGTAACGCCGGAGCAACAGTCATTGATATTGGCGCCGAATCGACTCGACCAGGTGCCGCAACCATTACTCCTGATGAAGAATGGCAGAGGCTTAAACCGTTGTTAAAGTTAGTTCCTAAGGAGCGCTGCTACACACTGAGCATTGATACAAGAAATGCGGCCACAGCAAAGAAGGCACTGGATCACGGCGCAGACTGGATAAATGATGTCACCGCTGGAAGTGATCCCGAAATGATCAAAGTCGTCGCACAAAGCCGAGCGAACTATGTCTTTATGCATAGCTTAAGTGTTCCGCCTATTGCGTCCGAACACCTCGCTCTCGAGATCGATACGATAGATCAGCTGAAAGAGTGGGCCGAAGAAAAAGTCCAAAAATTTGAAAAACACGGCCTATCTCGAGACCGATTGATCCTGGACCCGGGTCTCGGGTTTGGAAAAACTTTTTCTCAAAACATGGAACTCTTACGAGATGCTTCGCGCCTGCACGATCTGGGTTTACCCCTACTTATGGGTCATTCGCGCAAATCCTATATTTCTAAAATAGCCCCGGGCACTGCTGCAGCTGATCGAGATTTGGAAACTGCCGTATTTTCCCATGCGCTCGATCTTCAAACAGTCAATTACCTACGAGTGCATCAGGTCGAAATGACTCACAGAGTTCTTCGTGCTGGCTCTTGGTTAAAATAAGCAGTCTATAGTTTTCAAGTCTACGTTTTTCGTAGATGATACCGAGCATGGACACACCTAGGATCATAGGAAAAGATGCTTATAAGCGGACTGCCTGGAAAAACGGATTAGGGTACACCGACGAGATAGCAATCTATCCGCCGGGCTCTGACTTAAGGCGAGGCGATTTTCTTTGGCGGATCAGTTCGGCACAAATCGCACAATCATCCGCTTTTTCAGTATTTCCAAATCATGATCGGATCTTAATCATCCTCGAAGGACAGGGCATTCGGCTGACTCATACGATTGAAGATGATCAAGATGAAGTGACTCTGCCACCACTTTCTCTCTATGAGTTTCCAGGCGATATCTCCAGTCGATGCGATCTGATTTCGGGTCCTGTTGTGGACCTCAGCATCTTTATTCGAAAGGGCGAAGCCGAGGCACTTCCGGAGGTTTTGAATCTCACCCGACCCGATGAAGAACATGGCTGGAGTGCCACTGGAAAATGGAACTATCTATTTGTCGTCCAAGGCACAGTGGAGGTTCGATCTCAATCCGATGACCAGACTCACCGAATTGAGCAAGGATCGACATTCGAATCAAGCGAAGCCGAGTATTTAATTCAGTCCCTAACACCTCAAGCAGTACTCGTCTCTATTGCTCTAAGCGCATAAGACTTGGTAGGACTGAATCATTCATGTCTAACTTTCTGCTGATTTTTCTCTGTCTTACACTCGGCATCGTCCTCAAACGATCCGGCAAATTTCCTGAGACTGCTCCAAAGGCGTTTAATGACTTTGTGATCTATTTGTCTTTGCCTGCGCTCATTTTAGTGCAAATTCCGGATCTCTTACAAAAGACTGAAATCGGGCCATCCCTTCTTCTGCCTGCCTCCATGCCATGGCTCATGATTTTATTGTCCTGGTTCTTTTTTGATCGATTGGGAAAACGCCTTCAATGGAGTCGTGCCAAAATCGGGGCACTCGTTTTAACTGGAGGCCTAGGCAACACAGCATTCGTTGGCTTTCCCCTTCTTGAAGCACTCATGGGTCGTGAAGGAGTACAAGTCGGGCTACTTGTTGACCAACTCGGCAGTTTCCCGGTTTTATCGACGATAGGACTCATGATCGCAGCTTATTACGGCGGNNCTTCGAAAGATATTGAGCTTTCCGCCATTTCTTTCGCTTATTGCCGCTGTATTTTGGTATGCATGCGGTAATCCAGGACGAGAATTAATCTCTCCCGTGCTAGAAAAACTTGCAGCCACTCTTGTCCCGCTAGCTCTGGTATCTGTTGGTCTTAATCTCAAGATTAATGCATCCATCTTCAAGCGACGATATCCGGCACTCCTCTACGGCTTAAGTTTTAAATTAGTCCTAGTACCGTCATTTTTTACACTCCTGTACTACTTTCTTCTGTCACAGAAGGGGTTAGCTACTCACGCAACTCTGCTTGAATCTGCTATGGCTCCGATGATTACCTCTGCAGTAGTCGCAACTGAGTTTCATCTCGACTCAGAAATCGCTAATCTCATGGTCGGTGTAGGCATCCCTCTCTCGTTACTGACCGTACCGATTTGGCATCAGTTCTTATTAGCATTCGCGCATTAATTTGAAAAAAACTCGATTTACGTCAAACTAGAAGAATGACTTGGCCCCTTTCCACAACTTTTACATGGTCAATTGGAGCCTGCATTGTCATTTCTCTTTTGCCTTGGGGAAATTACGCCCTCTATCCTTTCAAACTCTTTACAACTTGGGTTCATGAACTCTGTCACGCCCTCATGGTGATCCTCGTAGGCGGCAAGGTGACTCAAATTACTCTTTCGCCAGATACGAGCGGCCTCACTCAGTTTCAGCTTTCTTCGAGTCGAATCAAGCAGAGCCTAGTCGCCAGCGCCGGATATTT
The DNA here is from genome assembly GCA_002291495.1 of Bacteriovoracaceae bacterium UBA1018. GTDB lineage: Bacteria > Bdellovibrionota > UBA1018 > UBA1018 > UBA1018 > UBA1018. Next base: position 48,429 of record DBAE01000156.1, read on the forward strand.
GGGATCCTGTGCGGTGGGATGTCTGATTTATTATTTGAGTCAGACCCAACATCTCAGTCCTTCAAAACTCCTGCTCGGACTCGGAAGCGTGATGCTTTTGAGTCTATTGATTTGGGTAAGAAACCTTTTTGGTTTTTTCACTTTGCTAACAATGAGTGCGGGCTTGATCTACTTAAGCCAAAAACCACTCCCACCTGATGTTGTCCGATATTTCATTCCTTTTCTAGGAGTACAAACGGGCCTGCAGACCTTATTGGACTTAAAAGGACTCTTCGGACCAGGTTCCAAAGGTTCGGATGCTCACACGATGCAGTCGCTCTTTTGGTTACCGGCATTTTTTTGGGCATTACTCTGGATCGCTATCAGCGTCTGGTCTCTTTATTGGGTCGGATCAATGCTTCGATAAATCCAAAAGAAAAAGTCCGCCACAGAAGCTCTGCTGGCGGACTCTTCGGAATTTCAGTTTGGCGTAACTAGCCGTTTGACGTGCTCAGTTACTATCGCAACGCAATGAGTGATGCGATCAAGAGAGACACAACACTCATCACCTTGATCAAGATCGCGATGCCTGGGCCGGATGTATCCTTAAATGGATCTCCGACCATGTCACCGATCACAGCTGCTTTGTGTGTGTCAGAACCTTTCAAGTGACCAGCACCTAAATGGCCTTTTTCGATGTATTTTTTGGCATTATCCCAAGCGCCACCTGCGTTGGCCATAAATGCAGCCATAGTCGCACCCACTGCTAATGCTCCTGCTAGAGTACCTGCCAATGCAGCTGGTCCAAGTAAGAAACCAACGATCGGCGGAGCAAGAACTGCAATCAGTCCTGGCAGAATCATTTCATAAAGAGCTGCCTTGGTTGCGATATCCACAATCTTCTTAGGTTGTGGCTCAGCTTTGAGTTCGATGAGGCCCGGAATCTCTCGGAACTGACGTCCAATCTCTTCGACAATCGCTCCGGCAGCGCGTCCCACGGCCAACATGGTTGTAGATCCAACTAAGAATGGAAGGATCGATCCAATCAAGATACCAATGAGAACTTTCGCATCGGTAAGGACGAGAACAAGATCACCTGCACCCGCAAGTTGGCGCGCATGATTGACTTCTGAGTTGAATGCAGAGAACAGCGCAATCACAGTCAAAGTCGCTGATCCAATCGCAAAACCTTTACCGATCGCGGCAGTTGTATTTCCAACTGCATCAAGCTCATCAGTAATATCTCGAACTGATTTGCCAAGACCTGACATCTCCGAGATACCGCCTGCATTGTCGGAGATTGGGCCGTAAGCATCCACGGTCATCACAACCGCGGTACCAGCCAACATTCCCACTGCTGCCAACGCAATACCGTATAGACCTAGAACATTGTCTGCGATGTAAGCAGAAATCACGACAATCAAGATCGGAATCGCCACCGATTCCATTCCAACTGCAAGACCACGAATTAAGCTAGTGCCTGCACCAGTCTTTGCACTGTTTGCAATCTTTGCGATCGGGCTTGCTGAAGTATAGTAATCAGTCACAAGTCCAATCAATGCTCCACCTACTGCACCGACTGCCAATGCAATCGTGATGTTTTGAGTAAGACCCAAGATTGGCATCAAGATGGCTGATACGATCACCAAAATGATGGGAGGAAAGATTAAAGCGCTACGAAGAACGACTGCTGGATTCAGATTCTTCAGCATTCGGGTAATCATGATTCCGATGATGCTGACGACTAGACCAATAGCAGTCAGGAAAAGCGGAAGCATAATCCCAACAAATCGATTGTCAGAATCTGAGCCTGCCAAAAGATTTGGCATAGTTGCTTCGGTACCCGTGAGAGCAATAGCCATTGCAGCTACAACCGCAGCAACCATGGACTCATAAATATCAGCACCCATTCCTGCGACGTCGCCGACGTTGTCCCCGACGTTATCCGCGATAACGCCTGGATTACGTGGGTCATCTTCAGGAATATTTTCAATGACTTTGCCCGCAATATCAGATCCAACGTCAGCAGCCTTGGTGTAAATCCCGCCACCGATCCGTGCGAAAAGAGCAATGGAGCTCGCGCCTACCGCAAAGGAGTGGATCACAGTGCCAAACTGGTCAGTGCCTTGGAATAAAATATAGATAAGTCCCATTCCAAATAGACCAAGACCCGCGACTGCGAGACCCATTACTGCTCCGCCATCAAGCGCGACTAGCAAAGTATTTGCCTTGTTTCCGGTGGTCGCAGCCTGCGTGGTACGAACGTTTGCGTAGGTAGCTGCCTTCATCCCAAAAAAGCCAGCGAGCAAACTAAGGAACGCACCAAAAATAAAGGATGCAGCTGCCTGGACGCTGAGAGCAAATACGAGAACGACTGCCACAACAAGGCAGTATGCCGCTAACACTTTATATTGACGTGCCAAGAACGCCATTGCGCCTTCACGGATANNTATAAAGGGCGATTCGATTCATCGTCTCGTTGCCTTCAGGCAAGCTTTTGATCTTGATGTAGAATCCGAATGCGAAAAGAAGTCCGACGAGCCCAAGCCCTGCGGGCAGATAAGTCATAATGGTTGACGACATTCTAAAGAAAGCCTCCGTAAAATTTACGTATAAAATTTAGTAGGTGAAAATAATCATGGCTCTGGCCGACTGTAAAGCGCCATTCTTGAGTTTTTCAGACATTTAAATGGAAATACCATTGCAACTTGCGATCTGACAGAAATCGTCGGGATTGAAAAGGACTGATGAGGACGGATCATACAGGAATGGATCACTTCAGATTTATTTCTGTGGATTTTCAAAACAATGCCTTACGAGATCACTGGACTTTTGACAAAAGATCTCGAGCGATTTTTTTTGCCTCAGCACCACCGAAGGTCGTCTTGCCTTTTTCGGTTGGCTCTTGAAACACAGTCGCAAAAACATATTCCTTTTCACCCTTGCGGGCATAGCCAATATACCAACCCACGCGAAAAGGCTCAGCGTCTTTCATCGCAGGATCCTGCCACGAAAACCCACTCCCCGTTTTGCCAGCCATCTTAAAAGAGGGTTCCTCAGTTTCAACCGGAATAATGTCGAGAGTTTTTTTGATGGCTTCATCAGTGACTTTGAAACCGCGTTTCTTTAAGCGACTGAGAAAACGAACCTGCTCGCGTGGCGATATTTTAAGCGTAGAACCTAACCATGCTTTTTCGAGACCTCCCGAAAAATCTTTATTTCCGTAATCAAACTCTTCGAGATAACTCTGGATCTTCTTCTGGCCGAGATCGCGAGTTATCTTTTGAGAATACCAAATCACAGACTCCTTTAACCAACTGCGGGCGTCGTGATCTTTTTCCCACTGCTTAAGAAACTGCGGCTTACCATCCCATTTAAATCGCGTGTTGGCATCTTTCACGAGCCCACTATCAAAACCGATTACAGCAAGTGGAACCTTAAACGTTGAACAGGGATAAAACCGTTCTTGGCAAACCTCTGGATTTACTTCTTGAACAATTTTTCCGGTATCGATTTCTTGAAGAATGAAACATCCCTTTTTTCCTGCGAATGGGTTGGCTTGTGCGGCGGAATTCGAACCGTACGTAGCCAGGGCTGAGCTAGACGAGTGCGAAGCTGGGGCTGAGCTAGACGATAGCCTGGGCGTTTGCGCGCAGGAGGTAAGACTCAAACTGATAATCGCCACGATCGCGGAAGTGCGGATGTAAAGCGCTAGGCGCGATCTGGCCAAAGACCTTTCAAATGTTTCCGCGCGAGATCCCATTGCCCCGATTAATCTGCGTGAGAAAGAGTGAGAACTTTTCGAACTGTTCATTCTAAAACTTTACGTTCGCAATTGTTTTGGGGCAATGGGATTTCGAAGATTTTGAAATAAATATTGAAACTGAAACATGTAAAATTCAGAAACTAACTTTAGAGATTTGTCTGCAAACGTGCTAGAAACATCTCACTCATGCAGTCCGCAAAACAACTTTCATTTCTGCCGAAACTGAATTGCAATAACACTCAAAAAACTGAACATGGTGGCAGTCTTCAAAAAGGGAAAAGAAAGACCGCACGACCATTTCATCATCGTCTAGCCATGCATGTTGTACTCAAATCCTCACGAGCAAGAGGAAAACTCTCCCTGCTCCATCCGCTTCATAAAAATAGGATAGAGCAAACTGTCTCACTCCTTTCAAAGCACTATCGTGTTCGGATCTATCGCTTTGCCAATGTGGGCAATCACCTTCATCTCCTCTTGCAGGCGCCTGACAAAAAGAGTTTTCAGAATTTTCTTCGCGCACTCAGCGGAACCATTGCCCGCTTGATCACAGGAGCAAAGAAAGGTCTTCCGAGGAAATTTTGGGATCATCTCGCTTATTCCCGCCTAGTGACGTGGGGGCGTGAATACACGACTGTGCTCAGATACTTGATCCGTAACCTAATTGAAGCAGAGCTTGGTCTAAAGAGAGATCGAAGCGCGAAGATCTATACTCTAGGGAACTCCTTGAGACCCGTCGGGAAGACCACGAACTGGACTACGAATTGGACTACAGATTAGAACCAGTCTCGAGATCCCTACTCACCTCTGTCCCAGGCTCAGCGCCCGTCCCCCGATCCCATACGCCCCTCTAGATTTATTACACAACATGTATAGAACACCACCAGAACTAGCCCTGCACCATAAGACTCAGACTCACGTTTCCAACCCGACCTAACCTGTGTCCATCCAGACCTCCCTAAAAAGGCCCCGCAAGCTAAAACCCTCTATTTTTGACTTGGCGCATTCAATCTGGCCCATCGCTTGCTTTATTAGTCTGCAGTACTTAGTAACCCCGATTTAGAAAGGTATGACTGATGAAAAAGTATACAGCTGTTGTTAAAGTTCTCACATTAACTGTTGTTATGGCCGCGGTAACTGGTTGTAGCTCCAGCCAAAAAACCGAAGATGCAGAAATCACTGGACCAAGTTTCAGTGATCCAGCTCTCACCGACGTTGGCACTTCAGATGTAGGTTCATCTGATACGAGCGCCCTTGCTGATAGCTCTTCTTTAATGGCTGACGCTGCTTCGTCTCAAGAAACCATGAGCGATGCTGCCCCAACCCACATTGAACCAGCTAAATTAGACAGCCCAGTTAATCTCGGCGCTACTTCTGCTGGCCGAAGCCACTAAGTCTTAGCCAAGACCTAAAAGTCCTTACTTGGTCTTTGGTTGCGATTTTTGGTTGAAGAATCCAGAGACCCGGGCGCCACCCGCCCGGGCTNNGCTCCTTGAGAGCGCTTTGAAAGTCGCCCTCGCATTTCATTGCGAGAAGCGATGACAATGCTTGGATAGAACTTTCGAGTGCGTCTGAGAAATAAATCAGTCGCGTACTGGTGATCAGTCCCAGCTCTGGCTTGGACTCAGACACCTTATCTAAGAAGTGCTTACTCGAAGCACATGAATACAAGCCTAACAATTTAAGTTTAGATGGAGCTCCCTCGAGAGCCCCCAGGATCTGATTCAGACCTGGCTCATGGTATTTGTACCATGAAAACGAGACCTGTTGATTCGGTTCAATCTTCGGAGGTTCAAAATCTGGCCCTCCTCCCGCACGTGAGTGCCCATTATAAAAAACGACATCTCCGTCATTAAGCGACTTCAGAAATGCAAGTGTTGCATACCGTGTACGCCACTTCTGAAAGGGATCACGACGATTTTCTTCATCATCAGGGCCCGCCGAACTCTGAACAACTCTGAGATGAACTGTACGATCTTGGCCATCGGGGCCTGGAATATCCTTTAAAAATAAATCGGCATCCACTTTCGATCGAGAAAATCCACATGCATATTGGCTTCGGTCGCACGGTTTAAGAATCCGCTGAACAAAAAGCATTCGCTCATATCGGTCTGCTACAAATCTTGCGGGACGCGCATCCTTGTATCCGAAGATAATTTTGAAATCGACTGTTCGATTTTTATAAAGTTCTAAGTAAGCGGTTTTGCAATTATCTGCAGAGATATTTTCCTGTTCATCTTTTACATTCTTTTTTTGATTGCAAGAGACCGAGCTCAACACGGCACCTATCAACACTAAGCTTATGAAAAAGCGATTTAGCCTTTTCATTTTAGTTCTCCATCCAAGCCGCCACCTCGAGATAACTTTAAACAAAGTGCCTTCACTTGCAGATGTAAATCATTCTCACAGGCTTTTAAAAAATGACGAAGTCGTTTTTGTACTGGCTTAGAAAGTTCCGAGATCAAAAAGAGATCCTGAATTCTCACTTGAAAAGCTTCGTCCTGAAGCGGTTTCTTTAAAAGTGACAAATATTCATGATGGGGTGACTTCAGAACAAAAGAACGAATGTAATATAAAGTCGCCGATCTCACTTCCGGATCTGCGTCAGAAAGTAGTCGATAGAGTTTTGGCATATCAATCGGGACTCGCATTCGTCCTAGCGAATCTAGAATTGTCATTTTTGCAGCCGCCGTCGTCTTTGATTTTTCAAGACGAGACAAATAGATTTTAGCCACAATCTTGCGATCTTCTCCGCCCATCAGAGCGTTGATCACATGATAAGAATATCCGCTCTCGTCGTTTTCAGAGGACTGAAGGAGATGACCAAACAAAGACCTAAGCTCGAGAGCTGCAATTACATCAAGCGCTAGAAAATGATGAATTGAACCTAAAGCCTTTTTAAGAAGGTCCGGAAGACCCTTCATCTGNNTTGTTTGAGTTTTGAAATGGATTCGTTGCGAACTGCATCGGATTCGCCAGCGGTTACTCGACGGGCGTAATAGGTCCAGTCATTGGCCCAGACAGATGAACACTGAAGTAAGAGAATTGCGACGATCCATGACCGCCATCCCGTTGAAGTCATCTCATCTAATGATGCCACGGTCACAGCCGAAGGCAAGAAACTCAACGAACTAAGTGACTTAGGTAGTCGCTGAAATGAACTTAGGCGGCCATTTGTCCGGCCGGGGCTCCAGTAACTAGGACTGATATCAGAACTCCGATGACCAAAGGTGCATAGGGCGCACCTTGACGGGTAAGAAGCTCTTCCGCTTGGCCGATATCAACGAGTTCTAAGGTAGTAAGGATTTTCCTGCCCAAATCGCTCAGCTGAAATCTCCCTTCCCCAAGCTCAGAAGGTCCCAGGACAAGTCCTTTCTGCAGGAGCCATTCTAATGCCGCTTGTGCTGCTTGAGGATCAATATAGGGAGAGTGGGACTTCGAGTTCTGATGTTGTTTATTCACACAGTCCATGTCGGTAATTACCTCCACAGTTTTAATAGGATCAGACAAAAATATCTTTTCTCTGTTTAAACCAATTCAAAAGGTGTTCCTTAACTGTATTTTGTTTTTTTGAAGCATACTGCGTCTTCATATACACAAGGAAAAGAGAATGAGTTGCGATCAGGTATTCAGGAAAATATTCGATCAATCTTCCCTCTTTTAAATCTTCCTCCACAATGTACTTAGGCAATCTAGCAAAGCCAAGACCAGCCAAAGCCATAGATCGAATCGCGCTGTATTGATTACTGGAAAAACGTCCTGAAACTTTTACTTTCGTATCATTTTTGTCTGATACTAGTGTCCAAGTATTCCAGCTCCCCTCTCCACTATGGGTAATGCATTCGAGTTCACTCAGTACTTGCGGGATATTTCCTGCCTTTTGCATCCCTTTGTAAGATGACGAAGCACAGATCACATCTCGCAGTCGCCCCAGAGGTTTCGCGATCAGATCGGGATGGTGTTCGTCGTCAGCACGGACTGCAAAATCAAGTTCATGATGAATAAAGTCTAGGCTCTCGTTGGCGAGGTCCATTTCGACTTTAAAGTGCGGAAGCCTTTCACTGATAAAACGAAGAAATGATGGCCCAAGTACTTCTCCAAAAGAAATGGGCATCGCGATTTTAACTCCAGCATGAGTGAGTTCACCCAGATCCCGAAGTCTTCGTCCCGCTTCTGAGGAAAGATCAAAAATTCGTTCGCTGTACGAAAGAAGAGTTGAGCCGTATTCGGTTAAGCCAATTCGACGCGTTGTTCGATGAAAGAGTGGCGCACGAAGATAACTTTCTAGACGCATCACCTGCTTACTCAGCATCGCCTTTGAAGTGCCTAGACGTTCTGCTGCACGAGTAAAACTACCTTCCTTCGCCACAACATGAAAAGCCATGAGAGCATCTAAATTTTTTACTATTGTTTCCATATATTGACAATATGTCTCTATTCAGAGGTTTTATCCAGACACAATAGCCGGTATTGTCTCCATATGAGGACAAACCCATAAGAAACAGAGGAAAAATCTATGAAGATCATTTTAATAGGTGCAACTGGAACGATAGGTAAAGAAGTCGCAAGCAAACTCAAAAAACTAGACCACGAAGTCCTTTTAGTAGGGCGCAGTTCGGGAGATTATCGAGTAAATATTGAAGACCCATCCAGCATAGAAGCGCTCTACAAAGATATTGGAGGATTCGACGCTCTCGCCAATGCTTCGGGAGAAGTAGCTTTTTCTCCGCTCGAAAAACTCACATCGCAACAGTGGCAATCGAGCCTTCAAAGTAAACTGATGGGGCAAATAAATCTGGTTCAGAAGGCCCTTCCTTATATCCGCGAAAAAGGATCATTTACCTTGGTCTCAGGAATTCTCAGTGATCAGCCGATTATGGCGGGCACTGTGGCTACGACCATCAATCGTGCGATCGAGGGCTTTGTGACAGCAGCTGCGTGCGAACTTCCCAAGAGTCTCCGAATTAACGTCATTAGCCCAAACCTTCTGAAAGAATCTCAAAACAAATACGGAGCTTTCTTTCCAGGATTTGTACCCGTCAGTGGAGAGCTCGTTGCCGAGGCCTATGTCAAATCCATTCTAGGGGTCCAGACTGGTCAGACTTTCCGCGTGTTGTGATTATTTCTTCAACAAAACCAGAGTAAAAAAGACATTAAGAAAGACAGAATACGTTTAATTCAATTTACTCTGGTTTTGTTGCAGTCCTGGTCTATTCACGACACAATAGAGAGATGAGAATTTCAGTCATTTTTTTGTTGGTAGCGTTTTTCATTTCGAGTTGTAGTCACACTCCAGAACCAGTACTAGAAAAAGGCCCGGCGTATCGATACTCCCCATACTCGCTCGACCATGACTGTGAAACATTCTCTGAAAACGTTGGCGCACTCGCGGTACAAAGGCTTCGTAGCATCGACGGTCGATGCACAATTTTTGTAAAACATTCCAACGCACAAAAATCCTGGTACCGTAACTATCAAATTTCTAGCACTGGGATGCTTCTCATATTTAACTCCTTCGGAAACGGATCGGGTTCAAGCCATACGGGTTCTCGCGCATTTTATCTTTTTCCAAGGAAAACGGCCCCAGATTTTACAATCACCGAAAGTGGTGACATCGAGGTGATGACACCCACTTCAGAAACGATACGGTTTTCGTCGAAGACAAAAAAGATCTCGGAGATTTCAGGTGGCATTAAGTACCAGGAAGTGGACCTCATCGCTGGATCCAACAAAGGTGGTATTGAGATTACGGCACTTCCAAAAGGAATCATTCTGGACGCAGGCTGGGAAATTGGTGGCATGGCGGCAGAAAAACCTCATCGCACTTCCGTATTTATCGATGACGCAGGAAATCGTTGCGAAGTAAAAAATTACGAAATCTTTGAAATCAAGCGAGGAGAGCCATACCTACGCTTTGAAACAGATCAAGCGCTTCTGGAGTATTTGGATCGCCGCTGCAATGGTCTCCGGCTCGATGGCCTCAAAGGACATCTTTACCCTTCAGAAAGTTAATAAATCTTTTTTGATCTCTGAAGACATTTATGTAATTCAAAGATCATGAAAAAACACATCATCTTGATTCTGTTCACGACATTAGCAACAACCCAAGCCTTTGCAGCCGAAAAAGCACGCAAAGGTAATGCAAGCACCAGCTCGGACCGCATTGCTACTTCACGTGCTGCAAGTACAGAGGCTCCTGCTGCGAGCAGCTCTACTTCAATTGGCCGCTTTGGTTTAGGTTTGCAAACTCTCTCAAACTTTGGTGGCACCGACACTGCGTTGAGTGCATGGATTGAAACGGGCAACGCAGGAAGCATCCAGCCTCTTGTCGCAATCGGAGGCACAACGCCAGATCTTCAGTTTGGACTTGGCGCAATCTATCGTCACATCGTCGCAGGTTCACGTCAAAATGGATTTCATGTGGGCGCGGGCGCTGGATTTGGGACTGTGGCTTCTGGTCTAGGAAATAAGTTCTTTTTCTCTCTCATGGGAGTATCAGGCTTTCATTTCACCGTACCCCAAACCACAAACATCTTGATCAGCTTGGACGCTGCGGCAGCCTTCTCTAAAGTGGAAGACGCTTCAAGCAACTTCAGCATCGACGGGCTATCTCCAGCTCTTGGACTGAGCGTTCACTACTTGTTCTGATCTGTTCCGATCTTTTTTAAATGGTCCTGAGTGTAAAGGAGAAGATCTCTTTTGCTATGAGATCTTCTCCTTTACACTGAAGGTATGCGAGCTCGATTCTGGATCCAAAGTATCGTTATCTTCATTTTCATCACACTTCTGGATCAAACATCGAAGTACTTCATTGAAAATCTGAGCATCTCAGATGGACAACCTCTCTTAAGCCTAGGTTGGCTCGAAATCGCATACCACCAAAATAAAGGTATCTTCGGAGGCGCACTCTCTGACCTCCATCCTTCTGTCGGCCGGGTACTCTTTTCCTCTCTCTATGGACTACTCTTCACTCTTGCCTGCCTCCTTCTCTACTTTTTGGAACCCAAAAAACTACCTAAGCTCCACTGGGGCATTGTGTTGTATGCGTCCGGCATCCTGGGCAATACTTGGGACCGAATCTGGAAAGGTGCTGTCACTGACTTCATCACGGTCTATCCCGGATCATCACAGCAAGGCATGGCGATTAACTTAGCCGACCTTGCAATGGCATTCGGCATCATCACGATTAGCTTTTCTTTGATTGCTGACTACAAAAAGATATGGCTCGAAAATGACAGCCGTCGAACCCTCTTGATTGAAAGAAGTTTTCAGTTTGGATTTTCTGCACTTTTAGGACTAGTGGGCTTCGTTAATTTTCTCGTCGTGACCCTGTTTTCCGTCTCTTTTCTAAAAGCCAATTTGGCGACTGAGCATCTTACCGCGCCCTCGGTTCAAGTTGAAATCGATTCGCTCATACGAGATTTTTTGATCGGACTTGGGCTCATTGAGATCTGCTTCATTCTTATTGTGGTTTTTTCGGGGATTGTATTTTCGCACCGTATGATCGGCCCCATCTATGCGTTTGAGCGTTTCATCGAAGAGCTTCTGAGTCGATCTTCATCAGTGTCGACGGAGCCTCCAAAAAACGAATTTAGACTCAAGCGAGCCGATCACTTTAAGAGTTTAGAAAAGTTAGCTGCGATGATTGAAAAACGACTTAGAAACCCTTAGAAAACCCAATACCTACCGTATGATTATCTTGAGTCACCTGGGACTGAGAGTGGTCGTAACTCAGGTTAATACTTTCGGTAATGTTCTTAGTCACACTCAAAGTTGTGCTCTGATCTGACAGACCTCTCGAAGCCCCTGCTGACATCCCTACCGAAGCAAATGAACGAGATATCGCGGCCCGTGGACCGCCAACCACTAGATCTAAAGCAGTATTAAACAAGGGTCCGTTCAGACCAAAATGAACACGTCGATTTTGCGTATCTCTCACCAATGTCTGAGATTCGAACACAAGTTCATCCGCGAGACGATAAGAGAGTTTACGACCTACATAGAGCGAAGCCAATGCGCCCACAACGGCTCCTGGGGTTCTTAGGTATCGAACTGCATTAGGATTATCCTTGATCGCTTGATCCGCGTTTCGACTTAATCTATCGCCGTAGATTCCGGCCTGATAATTTTGCACTTCATACAATCCCTGAAATGAGACATCGACCAGATTTTGATAGTAAGCTTGTTCGGCATAGACATCGACTAGACCGTAGTTTCGACGCCACTCATAATCGCGATACGCGTTTTCATATCGCGCAAAAGCGTTACTCTGTTTCTTATCTCCGAAAATCCATCGATTTAGATCGTAGCCTGTAAATTGATAAGTCAGATTAGAGAGTAGTCCTGACAACTGCCCGTTAGATCCGTTCGTTCGTTGAGTTAGGGTTCCATTGAAGTAAATGCAGCTTAAAACCCCGAGGATCGTAAAAGGGACTAGAAGACGTCGATACGCCGAAAAGACATTTCGCTTCATCTTACTATTTTAGCTGAGTTTTTAATGGGATCGAATGAGTCATGGTCGACACACCTTCGGGACTTATGTACAGTGCTTCCATGCCTTTATCTCTGCCTCAATACACATTTGAAGCCTTTTTATTTGATTGTGACGGTACGATTGCTGATTCCATGCCGCTTCACTATCAAGCCTGGACGGATGCTCTCAATTTATGGAACTGCCCCTTCAGTGAAGAGCTGTTTTATGCTTGGGCAGGACGCCCTACTCCGACCATCGTCGAGATGCTCAACGAAAAGTATCGACTGACAATGCCGCCTCAAAAAGTGACGGAAATTAAGGAAGAGAACTACTTTAAACTCCTTCCCCAAATACAGCCAGTTCCAGAAGTCGTGGAACAAATTGACCTTCACTACGGCAAGATCCCTTTTGCCGTCGTATCCGGAAGCCCACGCGATTCAGTCATAAAGACCCTGAACTACCTCAACCTGTCTCAGTACTTTGAATGTGTGATCGGCGCAGAGGACTACACCCATGGAAAACCTGCTCCTGACGCGTTCCTTTTAGCTGCTTCGCATCTTCAGGTTCGACCTGAAGCATGCCTGGTTTTTGAAGATGCTGAGCTTGGAATTCAGGCCGCCAAAGCCGCTAAGATGCGGTGGGTTAAGATTGCTGCGCCATGGGAACGATCAAAGAAGACTAGCTGACACTTTAACCATTTTATTCGATTGAAGTTCGGAGGCTATTCCCTATACTGAGATGCGTGAAGAATCAAAATACCACTGACAATTTCATTTACGTTGAACATCCCGAACCCCATATTGGGCGCGCAAAACAGCTCCTGGCAAAGTATCCTGAATTACGAAAGCTTTTTGGCAATCGTCCAAGCACCGCATTTCATATTTTTGGTCTGGTAATCGCTCAGACGATTATCGCTTACTTCATGCGAGAGCAGAGCTGGTGGGTCATTCTTCTGGCCGCGTGGTTCGTAGGAGCTTTTATTAATCATGCGCTCTTTGTCATGATTCATGAGTGCACTCACAATCTCGTTTTAAAAGGAAGTGTCGGAAATCGCTGGATGGGCATGATCTCCAATTTCCCGATCGTCTTTCCGGCCGCAATGGGCTTCAGAACTTTTCATCTCTTGCATCACCGCCATCAAGGCGAGTTTGATCGAGATGCCGATCTAGCTGGCCCTAATGAAGCAAAGTTTGTTGGACAATGTTTCTTTCGAAAATCACTTTGGTTACTCAACTTCTGGTTCGTTGAAGGAGTTGTGCGCCCGGCTCGACTGAAAAAAGTTAAGCTCATCGACAAATGGACTATCCTCAATGTGATTGTTCAACTCGCCTACGTGTCTGTCATCGTTCTCGCGTTTGGATGGGTAGCGCTTGCGTATCTTTTTGCCTCGACCATTTTCTCAGTAGGTTTACACCCAGTCGGAGCACGATGGATTCAGGAACATTACGTCATCGTTCCGAATCAAGAAACCTATTCCTATTATGGGCCTATCAACAAGGTTTGCTACAATGTGGGGTACCACAACGAGCACCATGATTTGATGATGGTTCCTTGGTCTAAACTTCCTGAAGTCAAGAGAATGGCGCCTGAATTCTACGATACGCTTCATGCACATCAATCTTGGACAAAACTCCTGTTTCAGTTTTTATTTACTCCAAGCCTCAACCTTTACAGCCGCGTGACCCGACCTAGTCGAAGTTAATCATGCGTTTTGGATTCAATTTTGATCAAGCCCTAGCCCCACTCATATTTCTGGGTCTAGGGCTTTTTCTTTCAACCACTCCAGTTTGCGCGTCTCCATCTGACACTCCCACATCACTGATTCGTGCGGCACTCTTTGAAAGCACTCCTTCTGCTTTTGCGCCTTCCGACATCAGTGCCGAAGACTTCAGTTGGAGTTGGACATCAAAAGATCAGACTCATTCTCAGCCTCCTGCAAACATCCATGTTCAGATCAGTCCGCAGAGCCTTCAATGGGTACGTGTCAGTGAAGTATTGGTTATTCCACGAGCTAGGTTAATCATCACAGCTCCCGTTACTGCTGTTTCGGGGGGTCATATTGACTACTTAGGTGTCACCTATCCATTCATGGCAGCAGGTCAGCAAAAGCTCTATATCGATCTGCCGATCGTGCTATTGCAGTCAGCGAATCATTCCGTCCGATTCAGTCTTAAAATTCGAGATGGTAAGAAACTGCAGTATCAACTGAAGATCAATTATCAGCCCAAACAATCCGAATTACGCAATTTAGTGATGGTTGATTCGAGCTGTTCTTCCTATCAGGTCGATGGGGAAATCAATCAATCCAAACAACCGAGCTGGGCTTACGTCGGATGCAGACTGATTCATGGTGAAGGCGCTGGCTATCGCCCAGCTCATCTCGAAATGCACATGATCTTAAGTGAGCCTAATTTGGGCAATAGCCTGATCATCAATCAGTCTGAGGTTGAAGCGACGCAAGAAGGATTATGGGTCGTGCGTACGAAAGGGCCTAACTCAAAGATCACAGTTGAGTCCCCTTCACTTAAACTCAACTTGACCCACTCAGCACCTAGCACTGTCAAATATGGTTTTTTTGGAGTGGGCTTAGGACCCTACCAATATACACAACACTCTCCCGGAACAGATATCAGTTCCGTCATCCCGCTGCTGACAATCTACATGAGTTATTTTTTAACAGAGACGGTCAGTCTCGCGGCATTTAACGCCACCAATATCCATAAGCAGTTCTTAACCGATACGGGGATTTACTTAAGAACTGAGACCAATCGAATACTCGATCGTCGAGTCAGCCTCAGTCTGATGCTTGGAGCTCATGCAATTGCGTTCAAATGGGATGGAAAAACAACGACACGCTTTAGCGCTCCTCAAGGAGTGGAGGCACTCTTTCGAGATTTTTTGAAAACCAGCTATAACCTGAGCGCAGGAGCGTTTATTTATCCGCCGATTGCTAGCCGGTCTTACTATAACCTTTGGTTGCGTTGGGGTAAGGCGAGTTACTTCGCTGAATTTAACTATATCGGATTGCAAGAACCACTCGAGTTTGGCCAACGCTATTACTCTAGAAGCGTTGGCCTCTCGTTTGGATTTCCGTTATTTCGATTTCTGTGAAGAGTAGCTCTTATCTCTTCTTCTCTGGCTTATTTTCTGACTTCTTTTCTAGCGCCTTTTTCAGCTGATCTCCTAACGCCCCCCCGAAACTTCCTAATGAAGTGGAAGCAGGTGAAACAAAACTCTTCCAGTCATCTCGGTTCGGATCTTGAGGTACGGTTAAGGAGATCCGTCTCTCTTCTCTTCGAACTTCGCCAATTTGCACGGTAACCGTCTCGCCTGGTTTCAGCTTTTCGTAGGGAAACTCTGAATTTTCTGAAGCCTTCGATTTAGGCAAGAGTGCCGTCATCCCCTCTTCTAACTGGACAAAAATTCCGTAAGGCTCCCGTCGCTCTACTCTCCCAGTAACAATGGCCCCAACCGGATACTTTTGTAGAGCGAGCGCCCACGGATCCGAGCCAGCATCCTTTAGGGATAGAGAGATTCGCTTTGCACCAGCATTGATTTCATTAATTTTTACAGCGATGCGATCGCCTTCTTTCACAAGCTCATCCGAGCGCATGACTCGTTTCGTATAACTCATTTCCGATAACGGAATCAGACCTTCTATCCCTGGAGATAATTCCACAAAGGCGCCAAACTTCATACAACGCGTCACTTTGCCTTCAACGATTTGTCCTTCTTTTAACGACGAAGGCATATGCTCCCAAGGTTCGGCTTGAGATTGTTTCATCGACAGAGAAATCTTGAGTCGACCCTCAACTGTTTCGGTCTTTAAGACTTTAACATGTACATCTTGACCCATTTGAAGAACGTCATGCGGATTTTCCACTCGAGACCAACTGAGCTCAGAAATATGAATAAGTCCTTCAACCCCAGGCGCCACTTCCGCAAATGCGCCAAACTTTTCAATCCGGGTAATCCGCGCGTTGACGATACTTCCTTCAGGATGTTCCTCTAAAAACGTACCTTGCGAGGCCCCTCGTTGCTCATCGAGATGTTTACGTCGAGAAACGATGACATTTCGACCATCTTCATTAATCTGAGTGATCCTAAACTCAAACCGCTGGCCAATATACTCTTCCGGGGTTTCAATACGCTTCACGTCCATTTGGCTGATGGGGCAGAATGCCAGTTTGCCGTGAACCGAAACTCGAAATCCACCTTTTACCACCTCAGCGACTCGTCCTTCGACAGGGAGCCTCATCTTATAAGCGTCCTCAAGATCATCTGCTAAATTCTTTGAGGTAGGTTTTGGAGAAAGATAAACCTGTGTCCCTCGCACTTGGGTGACATAGAGATCCAGCACATCACCTACTTTGAGATCAAGCGCCCCTTCGGCACTAGCCAGATCACGCCGAGTAACTATACCGTCAGACGCCGTTCCAGTGGATACGAAAATCTCTTCTTTCCCGACCACAAGGACTTCAGCTTTTATTTTTTCTCCCACCGAGANNACTCGTCCTGGCCCTTCTTTTTTGCGAGCTCCTCTTCGGAAGGTTCAAAATCATCATCATTAAATTCGTCGGCAAAATCGTCTGCGATATGAGTCATGCCTCTTCATTAACTCACTTAGGGCTTATTGTGAGCTTAATTTTTCAACAAAACTCGAACGATTATGAAAATCGGGCTGACTAGCGCAATGGGCTAATGCCCAGTATTGCGTCGCTCCTGAGGACTCTCTCAGTACTGCCGTAGCAGATATATCTAGAGGTGCGGCCTCTAAATGAAGAGGAACGAGCGGGATCTTGATTCGAAGGAGCAATTTCACCTCATTTTTTTGAACACTCTGCTGGTGCTCAGGAGGATCGAGCTCGGAGATTCGTTCTTCTTGAGCCATACCTTCGCGATAGGATGTAAATCGGTAGAGATTCCAGCGGAGATCTGGAGACAGATTGAGTTCCCAGTAGTGGGCCTTTCCGGTTTCTCCAAAAAATAACTCAAAACATGTATTTTCCCAGAGTTTGTCAGCGCGTGACACTTGGCTCCGCTGATCGGCAATCGATAAAAACCCTAAGGGAGAAGTCAAAAAATACGTCACGAGCAGCCCCTCGCGTGACCGATTGAGATCCACTTTGAGCTCGATCGGGCTTTGAGTCCGACTAAACGGTTTTAGATCCCGAGAGACTGTTTTTGGGTGATTCATATCGTTTTATTCTCCAATTTAAGCGTACCTGAGACACCTTCCACTGTAAAAACTTGAAATAATTGACAAAAATAATATAGTTTGCGTTTCCTTACTTTATTAAGTATTATTAACAAATAAGATTTCAGTCTGTTTTAGGAGCACTGCTATGAACGTATTTCAAAAGAACTCATCGAAGTTAGCGACTGCAGCACACGTTCTCAGCCTATTGGCACTGACCCATTGTACAAGTCAGTCTCCAGGCTCCTTTCGCCTTGAGCAGCAAGAAGAAGCCTTTAGCGGTATGCAACAGGTTAATACCCGCTTAGATATTCTCTGGGTGATCGATAATTCAGGAAGCATGGCAGGTGAACAAGCGAAGCTTCGAGATGGCTTCGTAGACTTCGCAAATCGTTACATGCAACCGACTTGGGAGNNACTGACACTTACCTCGCTCACCCTGCTCTTCAAAATTATTTAAACTCTCCCGTAAGTTATACCAGTAGCTTTACCTCCAACTACGTCAATGGGATCACCTCTGGCGGCGTTACGGGTCGAGTAAACTCAATCAATAATCCAAACCCAGCCTGGGCATCGGGATTATTTGTCTGGGATAGCGGCTCATCTCGATGGAGAACAAAATCAGCCGGACTCACTTCAAAAGAAATGCGCCCCAATTTAGGACGTAACTGGGCTAAGCNNGTTTTGAGCGAAGTGCAGAAGGCGGCGGTAACCCTCTTTCTTCAGATAGTGAATGTGAAAAACGAGACAACATTTCTCGCTCAAGTCCAGTCGTCAACACTGGAACCGCTCAATGTATCAGCCCAGGAGCTGGTGAAGCTGCAGTGTCCCAGTGTGTGAACACCGGACTAAACGACACAGTACACTCCGGAAAATCAATTATCACAACATTTGGAGTGAACAGTAATCAACTCATCAATGATTTCCTCGTCAATGCGACAGTTGGCATCGATGGACATGGCACTGAAGCCGGAATTAACTCCATGCTTCAACTTTTAGATGACAACGAGGCCTCTTCTTCTACAACAAAATTTTTCAGACCAGACTCTCTTCGCGTAATTATCTTCGTGTCTGACGAAGAAGACGTCAGCGTGGTCTATCCAACTAATGGAACTCAAGTGAATCCAAGACACTACTTGACCAGCGGTAGCCCTTGTCAAAAAACTGTGGACGGCTATACCTACACCATCTCTCAATGTATTAATCCAAGTTTGACTTATCCAGCAGTGGGTTCTGGAATTCCAGTCTCTGCAGTGAAGTCTCGCTTAGACCAATTCTTCAGAAACTTAGACAGAAATCCAAGTGGTGATCCAAACTACTTCATCACTACAATTACTGCGCTTACTAAAGCTAGCGTTCAACAAAGCGGTGACCAAGGTACTCGCTATTTACAACTTGGCCAAGCGGTCGGCAACGGCTCACTTGCGCTCGAGATTAATAGTACAGACTATAGCCCGCTTTTGGACAGCATCGGACAAGTGGTCGTCCAAAAGAAAGGTGTCTTCGTCCTTAATCGTGAAGCAACCGGCGAAGAAGATATGATCGTTAAAGTGCGTCATGCTAATGGAAGCGAAGACGTCATTCCATCGAGCGACTATACTGTTTCGGGCAAAACCCTGACCATTACAAATCAGGACTTGGTTCTTAGCTTCACTTCGACCGACTTGATCGTTGTAAGCTACCAACCACGATCGATCAACTAAGTCCTTGGGCATACTCGTTGCTCCTCTGTTTCTCTGGTGAATATTTGAACCGGAGGCAATATGAGCATTCGCAAGGACAGTATCGATCCCAGAGATGAAATTCATCCGGCGGACTTTGAACAAAAGCAAACTACCCATTTACGCACGGTCACCCCTAGGGCGCCCCTCTCAGAGGATACTCCGCGAGAACACGTCGTCATGGGCAAAATGTCCGAAGACGCAGGCTGTGGTGAAGACGAAATCAAAAACGACGACAGTAGTCGAACTCAGCCAGTCTCATTCGACTCAGAGACAACTCGAGACGCTGACACAGTAGACGAAGCTGCGGACACTGAGCCAACAGGCATACTTCGAGGCATTAAAACCTTGGAGGAAGCCCTTCGCCTTGAAGACTTTCCGATGACAAAAGCAGATATCGACTATAGCTTTGGAGATATCGAGGTCGAAGATGGACGCGGTGGCTACATTCCAGTAAGACAACTGACTGAACGCTTTAGGAGAAATGAATTTAGTAGTCCTGAAGAAGTTCTGAAGGCAATTACGGCTTCGCGTGATGCCTTTAATAAAAGTGCGGCCTAGAGCTCGTCATTAAAACGCAAAAAAGGGGTGCAGCCAAGTGCGGCCCCTTTTTTTATTTTTTCTCTTAAGTCAGCTATGAAAATCAAGGACCCAAGCATTTCCCATCACCTCCCCGCAGAACTCCGAGAGCTCGTCAAACATTCCGTGACTCAACTCGGGCTTGTCATAAAACACAGGGCTGGGGCCAAGCAGTTTAATCGAATTGAAAACATTCGTCGCCAAATGGCTTCATTGCGAGGTGCAGACTTAAGTCAGCAACACGCGATACTTTCGGCTACTTTAAGTCGTTTTAGATCTCTCTCACCTGAAGACCGATGTACGATATCTCATTCATTTTCGTTGATGCTCGAGCTCATCAATGCGTGTGAAAATGCCTTTCGTTCTTATCGAATTGCACTTCAACCTCGATTTAAAATTGAACATCCACCTGAAATGATTGTTTATGTGGTTACCGCCCATCCAACCGAGGCTCGCTCGCCTGATAACATTTCGGTATTTCATGAAATTCAACACACTCTGACCGAAATCCTAAGACGATCTCATCAGCACAAAATAGCGATCCAAGATCATGCCACTCACTGGTTGAAACTTCGCGCTCAACTCGAAACTGCCTGGCAGGTCTCAATCGCTCGGCAGCGACGCCCAAAAGTGAGAGATGAGGCTGACCACATCTACTCGATTGTTCTCAGAGATGAAACTCTTAGAGCCATTCTCCGAAGTAGTTCCGAGATTGCTCCAATCTATTTACGTAGCTGGGTTGGTGGAGACAAAGACGGCCACCCCGGTGTCAATCAAGTCACCTTAAAAGAGAGTCTCCAGTTATCAAGAAGCCGACTTATTTCATTTACGCAAAAACTGATTCAAGACCTTAAGCCTCATGTTCAAAGACTTTCAGACAAAGCTTTAGCAGAAAGTCTTATCGACCTTCAAAAACGTCTCAATCACCTGAAAGTACTTTCCTATGGCGACGGTAAGCGCGTGCGCATCCTGCATTCTTCTTTGAACCGTTTCATTCGGGCCTATCTAAAAGATGTCGGAGTCATACATCCAGATATCGATACACTAAAAAGGCTCGTTCAGTGCTTTCCGGCACTAGTCATCCCCCTTGAAATTAGAGAAAGCTCTGACCTCATTGAGGAAGCCGCCCTCGGAAAACCTCAACCCATCAGTCGGATGTTGAAAGAACTCGCAAAGCTATCTCACGGCAATAACCCACGCTACTATGTGCGCGGGTTTGTAATCAGCATGGCTAGTTCTGTTCAACATATTCAGGCTGCTAACAAACTTGTTAAAAAACAACTTGGAGATCACAAACTTCCAATTGTTCCACTTTTCGAACAGCGCGAGGCACTTCTAAACTCAGAAAAGATTCTTACTGAAACCATGAAAGACCCCGGTATTCGTCGGGCAATTAAAACCTACTGGAACGGCTATCTCGAAGTCATGCTCGGCTATTCTGACTCTGCTAAAGAATCAGGAGCACTGAGTAGCAGACTCAATATTGCGAGGGCTGTTCACAAAATGGATCGAGTCTACAAAAAATCCCGAGGCATCAAACCTCTCTTTTTTCATGGTTCGGGTGGAAGCACCGACCGAGGAGGTGGATCAATCGAGGAGCAAACCAACTGGTGGCCAAAAAGTGCCGTCGAGAGATACAAAGCCACTATACAGGGCGAAATGGTCGAGCGTACATTTGCGAGTCCTGAAATCACCACACGTCGTTTCGAACAGATCGCTTCAAGGCTACACATGCAGTCGCGCTCAGGCACAAACGTAGCTCTTAATTCCACATTGCAGCGTCTCGTCTCCTTGGTAGAACAGAAGTACAAATCCCATGTAGCGTCTCCCCGCTTTCTAGACGTCATTCAAAAGGCAACACCCTACTCGTACCTGAGCGCACTTCGGATTGGATCTAGACCCTCTAAGCGAACACAAGTACTACAAGTGTCTGGATTAAGAGCCATTCCGTGGGTACTTTGCTGGACACAAACCCGCGTACTTTTTCCCACTTGGTGGGGCGTTGGCAGCGCGTATGAGGAACTTACAAAATCTCCTAGTTCAAAAAATCAAGTCATCCGAGACCTAAGAAAGGCTTTTGAACAGTCCCCCATCTTTAGGACGTACATGAAGGTACTCAGTTCGACCCTTGCACGCGTAGAACTTTCAGTTTGGAGGATCTATCTCGAAAATAGTTCACTCGATCCAACACAAGCGCTTCAAACGTTTGAGGACTTTCAGGGTGAGTTTCGGTCCGCTGTAAACTTTGTCAATTCGATTACCCAAAAGAAAGAACTCCTCTGGTTTAAGCCCTGGCTCAGTGCGAGTATAGCTATGCGTTCGCCCATGATTCATCCACTCAATCTCTTACAGATCGTAGCTATTCAGAACAAAGACGTTCGCTTATTGCGAGATACGGTGACCGGAATTTCCGCAGGTATGCTTACGACGGGATAGCAAGATGTCTTTGCTGCCGTTTTGGCGTAAAAGATGTTTTCATGCCTCGGTCGTCATTTTTCCTTTTAGATCCTTGAAGTGAATTTGGATCCCTGAGAAAGGTTGGAATGTCTCTTTTCACTTTGCCTGCATAGTCTTGAATAAGTACATCCCGCGCCACTGTTTCATCGACATGCATGCGCGTCCTGAGATACACCCACATCGATTCAACTAAGTTAAGTAGCGCTACGCTATGAGTTTGTTTATGACGCTCGGATAGGAAATCAACGAACTCATAAAACTCCCAGAAGTAGGACCCATCACTTCGCTTAGTGGCCTTCTCGCGAAGCAGCTTCATGGATTGTTGAAAGTTACCGCTATTGGCGTACATGTCCCAAAACTGAGAAAAACGATTCATCTTCTGTAGAGTAAGAAAATCAAGAGTCTTAGTTTGTAAAATCTGAAAAGGCGGATGCTCCTGATAAACCATTCCCCATTCTTGATCGTGTCTGATAATTGGAGTGCCCTTAAGACGTTTGAGGATACCGACCTGTATTTCGTCAGGACTCAGGGTTGCTAATGCATCAAAACCGGTGGCAAAGCTTTGCAGCGTTTCACCCGGTAAGCCGACAATCAGATCGGCATGAGTATGAACTCCAGTTTCTTGCGCCAAAAAGCGAAAATTTTCTTCGATTTTTTTGTAGTCTTGCCTTCGGCTCACAAGTTTTGAAACTTCAGGATTCCAAGTCTGAATGCCAATCTCAAACTGAAGCGTTCCCTTGGGAAACTTTTTAATCAACTCTCGAAGCTCTGCTGGCAATCGGTCTGGAACCATTTCAAAATGCAAAAATAGTCCATGTTCCATTCGATCTAAGAAAAACTGCAAGATCTGCGTGCTCACAGCTATGCTGAGATTAAACGTTCGGTCAATAAACTTAAACTGTCTAGCGCCTCTTTGTATGAGTTGCTCCATATCACTTAGAAAATTCTGAAGTGGGAAGTTTCGAACTGATTTGTCGAGCGATGATAGACAATATTCGCACTTATATGGACACCCTCTGGATGCCTCAACATAGATCACCCGGTTCTTAATATCTTCGTCGGTATAATAGCGATAAGGCGATTGCAGATAACCAATCTCAGGCAAAACGGCACTGATCCATTTTTCACTTGGTTTTTCCGCCGGCTTCTCACCGCCCAGGAGTGATCTGCATAGTTCGTAAAATAAGAGATCACCTTCACCTTTAATCGTATAGTCAGCGAGATGACAAATTTTTTGTTGATCGGTCTCGTAACTCACCTCTGGTCCACCGAGAACAACAATCAATTCGGGGCGTAACTTTTTTAAAATGGAAACGACTTCATAAGTTTCATCCGCGTTCCAGATATAGACACCGAAACCAACGATCTTTGGCTCCAGTTTTAATATGGATTCAACAATGTCCTTTGAATTTTGTGAAATTGTAAACTCCACGATGGTGGAGCGTTCTTTGAGTTCACGAAGATTTGCAAAGAGATACCTGAGTCCAAAGGCACTATGATGGTATCTGGCGTTCAGGGTAGATAAAACGATTTCGGACGACATACTTGCCGACTAGTACCAGAGTAAAGCAGTAATATAAAGTCTAGATTGGACCTACCGGCTTATCTAAATAGAGATGCATGGTTTTTTTCCAGAGCCCTGGAAAATGAGCGAGCAAAATCAAAGTCGAGTACCCGTAAGGTAAAGTACGTGCCCCTTGCAGATTTGTTAGCTTGGGATACGGTTGATTTGGCCTTATATGATGGTCCGAGTGCCTTCCCAAATTAAAAAGACTCCAGTTGGTCATCAAATGTGCTGAATCCCAAGAATGGTGATCTTGAACTGGCTCAAAGCGCCCAGGCGTAGAGCTTTGGCGAACGAGCCCGTAGTGTTCCACATAATTCACATCCTCTAACAAAAGGATTGCTACAGCACTTTGGATGAGGAAAAAGCAGAGAGCTTTCAGACCAAAAACACTTCCTACAAGACTCAACAATCCAAGCTGAAGAAAAGAATAATGAATGAGGCGATTTCTCATGATTCTCATTCCAATACTTTGATTTCTCAGGCGACGCGCTTCAATTCTCCAGGAGCTTACCCATCCTGTTAGGATGGAACGCACCCAAAAACGATAAAGACTTTCATTCCTTCTTGCCGTAGCTGGATCTTCTGGCGTTGCTACATTTCTATGATGTCCAAATACATGCTCGACCCTAAAGTGTCCGTAATTGAGCTGCACAAGAAGGCACACGCCCATCGCTCGTTGCCAGAGATGAGAGCGATGCACATACTCGTGGGCCACAGCAAATCCTACCGCTCCCGTCATGCAACCTACTGACAACGAAAACAGAATGAGTTCACCAATAGCGGTCTGTGAACTTGAAGAAAAAAAATAGATAGCTCCATAAACTAAAACGGCGTTTTGGAGAGGCAGGTAAAGAAAAAGCAAGGTCTCGCTGAACCAATTGGGCTGAAGTTCTTGCGAAAAAACGGCACGTCTTCCCACCCAATGGTCAATCCAGGGATGAATCAAGAACACATACACTGGACAAATCGCATAGCAGATAGGAGAGACTCGTGCTCCCAGCCAGAGCCCGACACAGGTCAGAATGGGTACGAGATAAGCTAGAGTATATGGAATTAGTCTCTTAAGAAATGACAGGTGTAACCTCCTGGATTTTTCTGAAGATACTTTTGATGAAAATCTTCAGCCGCATAAAACGTATCGGCTGGCACAATTTCTGTCANNCTGTGTGCCGCGATCATTACCTTGTCGGTTGAGAGTTGTTGGATCGTGGAGCCTAAAAAAATATAAGAGTAGGTCGCGATACGAAATTTCAGTAGGATCAAATATGATCTGAATAGACTCAGCGTGCCCCGTCTTCCCAGTTTTTACGTCATTGTAAGTGGGATTGTGGGTCTTACCTCCAGTATACCCAACTTGTGTAGAAATAACGCCAGGTAGTACACGAAATAACTCTTCGACACCCCAGAAGCAGCCACCAGCCAAAGTTGCAGTTTGTTTTTGTGTGGATCTCATAGAATGATCATGACCTTTTTTTGCACGCCTGAAAAGACCTTTACACAGCGCACACTGGACGACCTACGGAATACTCATTGCAGACCTCTGCATAGAATAAAAACCTTATATCGAAAGGATCAATGCCATGAGTCTAAAACTCTCACGTCTCTTAATTTTGTCTGTCGTCAGTCTTTTCAGCGTTGCCGCTTTAGCTAACAATGAAACTACTAGCTCTGACACGACGACTTCCACCACTACGGACACCACCATGTCCGACGAAAGCGGAATGTCTGAAAGCGAGCAAGCTGGTACGGTAGGATCCAGTTCAGAAGATATGCGATACGAGAAGAAGAAGTCTAAAAAGGCTAAAAAGAAAGACAAAATGGACGAATCTGCTACGTCTGAAGGAGCAGCATCCGATACGACCAGTCAAGGTACAGGTACTACCGGTAATGCTCCAGGTAGCGTAGGAAGTGGTACGGCTTCGGGCAGTATGGGTTCCGGATCAGGAGATACTTCATCCGCTGGCTCAAGCCAATAATAACATTTTACTTATTGGCCCTCTCCTCTTCATTCCCTAAATCCTCAACTTGATCACCGGGGAGGGCCATTCATATGCAGAGGATTATATGAATCAATCACATGAACGACCTTTGCCTAGATCGGATTGGGGAAGCATACTTTGTGGAGCTCTAGTCTGTCTTGCTCTACAAATACTATTTACTGCACTAGGAAGCGCGATAGGACTATCTGCTCTCAATATTGGCAGAGACGGAACCGAAGCTCAAACTGCGGGTATTGCAGCCGGAGTTTATTTTGCTGTCACCTTACTCATTTCTTTTTTTGTCGGAGGCTATGTTGCTTCGGGACTAGCTCCTCACATCAGCAAACGATCGAGAGCACTCCAAGGTATTTCGGTTTGGGCCGGAATCATCGTCGCTTTTACGTACGTATTTGGCAGTAATGTCATCTCTACGTTAGGCACACTGGGCACTTCAGCAGGACTAGGACTCGCCTCAGCAGGCGGCCTTCAGCAAGCTCTTCAGGAGGTATCTGAACTCAATCCAAAGATTGTAAGCGATATCGACCTATCCGAGGGAAAAGTGATCAGTCGAGTAACCATCGATAACCCGGACAGCGCATCTCAAATGGCGGGTTCCGTAAAAAAATCAGCAATTAAAAACAAAAATAAAATTGAAAAGGAAATCCAAAAACCTGGACAAAAAGCTGAACTGAAAGAAATCGCTCGAGATGCTCGCTCGATTGGAGCAAGAGCAAGCTGGATAGCTTTTTCGGCTCTCTTTTTATCTGCAATTTCAACTTTATTTGGATCCTGGGCCGGAGCAAGAAACACTCAATTTAGGCAAGATCTTTACTCAGCATCTCGCTAAATCAGTCGAGCTACGGTAAAGAAGTCCTATGCCTCAATTTGTTCTCGACGTGCATTTAGCTAAACTTGCTCGCCATCTACGGATGGTAGGACTGGATAGTCTATGGCGTCCCGATTACTCAGATCCTCAACTCTTAGAAATTTCCGCAACGGAGAAGCGCGTTCTCTTGACGAAAGATCGGGCACTATTTGAATCAACTCCACCCAGCTTAAGATATTACGTCACCGCAAACGATCCCAAGGTTCAGCTTACGGAAGTTCTGCAAAACTTCGAGTGTTTGGAGAAAGCGAAATCTGGGGCGGATTTTCTGACAATCTGCTTAGAGTGTAACGCTAAGATTCTCAAAGTGGGACGGGCACAGATTGTCGACCGGGTTCCCGCAAATTCTTTAGAGCACTTTCAAGAATTCTTCCTCTGCCCTCGATGCGAAAGGGTATACTGGAAGGGCTCGCACTATGACCGAATGAAAAATTGGGTAGCAGAGCTGTAGTCAAGGCAAGTCCTTAACCACAGCTCTGTTCTAAACTATTATTCCGATGCACTATACAGATGCACTATTCTGATGAATTATGCCGATGCACGTTCAGACGGCGGCTCACAATAAACTTCGACGACCTTCAAAAGCGAATCAATATCGATTGGTTTTTGAAGATGTCCCATCGCTTGAATCGAACCTTGGTCAGAAATGAGACTTTGCTCGGCTTTCACGGCCGACACTAGAACAACTGGAATTCCAGCAAACTGAGCGTCTTGTTTTTGCGCTTCCAAAAACTGCCAGCCGTTCATCACTGGCATCATCATATCGAGAAGAATCAATGGCGGACGTTCGACTGTCTGTAACTTTTCAATCGCTTCGCTTCCGTTAGCAGCACTTTCCACGAGGTAACCTTCCATTCGTAAAACATCGACTAAACTTTCACGGATGTCCGCATTGTCTTCCACGATCAAGATGCTCTTG
Source organism: Bacteriovoracaceae bacterium UBA1018 (assembly GCA_002291495.1). Lineage (GTDB taxonomy): Bacteria > Bdellovibrionota > UBA1018 > UBA1018 > UBA1018 > UBA1018. Next base: position 75,949 of record DBAE01000156.1, read on the forward strand.
CAAAGCTGAGTGTTTGTGTTCGCCATAGGTTCTTCCTCTCTCAAAGGCCAAATATTCAGTTATAATGTTTTGACGACGAGTAACTAAATCAGGTACTTCAATTCAGCACCGCGCCACGGTTTTCAGTTCGTTTGCAAGGACAGGGCCAGTGCAAAGAAGGGGCCAACTTTTGAAAAAAGAATTTTGGAAAGAAGGAATTCGGTTTGAGTGTCAGGGTACCGGCCGCTGCTGCATGTCGCGAGGCTCTTATGGGTTTGTTTACCTGACATCTAAAGATCGAAAGAGATTGGCAAAACACCTGAATCTTTCGACCATTGCGTTCACTGCGCAATACTGTGACCGCACTGAAGGCTGGTACCATCTCAAAAATCCCGATCAAGACTGTACGTTTTTAAGAGATAAGTCCTGCTCGGTCTATGAAGGTCGCCCCGCTCAATGCCGGACCTGGCCTTTCTGGCCAGAAAATATGACGGCTAAGTCATGGAAGGAAGACGTTGAGAGTTTTTGCCCCGNNATTCAAGGCGTCGATTCCGATCAACCTGATTAGGTAAAGACTATCCCGGCTTTTTTTGACTCACTCTGAAGAAGTACACCGGTATCCCTGTTAGAACGATAATTACTCCGGCCCAACTGGTTGAGGCTTTGTAGATCAAAAGATCCAAGGCAATGAGTGCAGCTAAAATTATATAGAGTGCCGGTACAATTGGATACCCGACTGCTCGATAAGGGCGATCTGAGTGCGGCTGTTTCTTTCGAAGAACAAATACTGCGCCCACGGTTAGGATATAAAACACCAACACGGCAAAAATCACATAATCCAGAAGATCGCCATAGGTTCCAGAAAGACACAAAACACAAGTCCACACACACTGAATTAAAAGAGCAAAACCGGGAACGGATTTCTTGTTGAGCTCGCCTGCCTTTTTAAAGAACAGTCGATCATGGGCCATAGCATAGTAGACACGAGCACCTGCTAAGATTAACCCGTTATTACAACCAAACGTTGATACCATGATGAGTAAAGCCATGATGGTCACTGCAGGGCTGCCAAAAATCATTTGTGCCGCTGCAGTTCCTACTCGATCATCGCTTGCAAACTGTATCCCGCGCGAAAGCACATCAGTCCCAGTGGGCGAGCCCACCAAAGGAAGCACTGCTAAGTAGGCCAAATTAGCTAAAATGTAAATTATGGTTACGATAAGTGTTCCTAAGAATAAACTCAGCGGAATATTTCTGCGTGGGTTTTTCACCTCGCCGGCAGTAAAAGTAATATTATTCCAGGCATCGCTCGAAAAGAGCGAACCTACCATAGCAAGTCCAAAAGCAATCCAAAGAGGTAATCCATCCAGAGGTGTCGTCGAGATGCTATGATCCGCGTTTACGACAGTTGTATACGGGCTCCAAAAATGAGTCAGATTGGTGCGAATCACTTCAATGTTGCTCGCGACAAAAAGACCTAAAATGATCAAACCAAAAAGTGCAAAGAGTTTGGTGACTGTAAAAACACTTTGAATCATCTTGCCGGTTTTAACGCCGTTAAAGTTAATAAGCGTTAGCAAGATAATCGAAGCAATGGCGAGACCCTGAGTAGCCGTAAACTTGAATTGCCCCAGTTGAAACAAAACATTTTGCTGCCCAAACCATGGGATGAGTACTGCAGTATATTTTGCAAAGGCAATGGCGACCGCAGCAATTGTTCCGGTCTGAATCACTAAGAAAAATGTCCAACCGTAGAGAAATCCGATCAGAGGATTATAAGCTTCACGCAGATAGACATATTGTCCTCCTGCTTTGGGCATCATCCCAGCCAGTTCACCATAACTCAGGGCCGCAAATAAGGTGATTAGCCCAGTGAAGACCCAGACGAGAAGTAGAAAGCCCGTAGATCCCAATATCCTTGAAATATCCGCGCTCACTAAAAAGATTCCGGACCCGATCATCGACCCCATGACAATCATGGTCGAATCAAAGAGACCGAGTTCACGCTTCATATCAGCAGACGTATCTTGAGTGCTCATGCGACTCTACGCATAGCACGTCGCCGTCCGCTTTGATCAAGTAAATAAAGATCTGAGATCTCTACTTTTGCTGAGCTGGAGCAGGTTCTTGGACACTAGCCAAGCGCTCAGGCGCAGAACTTTTCAACTCTTTAGTGGCGAGGACTAAGAACTGGCTGAGAGTTTTACTCGCCACACTTGCCCAACCTTCTCGGCTGCGGCAACCATTGCGTTCAAAGACCGATCCATCGGCCCGTAGTAAACGCACACGAACCGGATACAGACAAGCAAAGAAGGAGTCATTAGAGTCTTCCATCGCTTTAGCTAGCTCCGACAAGTGAGCACGTGCCACAGGAGTGGCTTCTGAAGGTTGATAGTTAGCAAGTCCCCTTTTCGCTTCTTGACCGGCTTGCAAGCTTCCAAATAGATCAGGTCTTATGGAGATCTCCGCTACGCTAAGATCCTTCGCAACGACATGAACAACAAAGGTATTTGGGCCAGCCCAACGTGCAGCCGGGCCGGTATACTCGAGATAAGCCTCGACATACGGATGCTGTTTAGAATGTGCCTCTTTCAGCGCGGTTTCAGTCTCAGTAATCATGTGTGAGCCGGAGCACGCAGATAATGCAGCTCCAAAAATCAGCAAACTTGTAACTTGTTTTACGTTTTTCATATCATCTCCCTCAATTACTCAGACAATTACTCAGATCTTGCTTGGCTTCCGGCCACTTTGTTCAAAGGAAGTAAAAATCGATCTACGCATTGAGCATCACTTGGATTTTCAAACGCAGGAAGCTTACAACCAGGCTGAGATAATTTCTGTGCAACAGCAGTACTAACAGCCCAACCCGCTTCAGAATATCCGCCTGTAGCGCAACCTGTTGTTTCACTGATCTTCATACACTGTAAAAATCCACTCCAAGGTTGTGAGACCTCTTTGCTCTGTAAACGACATGGATCCCAAGCTTGAGATACGAGCCTTACCATCTCAAAGCGTGCGCGCTCTGGATGTTGCTGAAGGAGCTTTGGAAAACCACCTCCAATTTCAAGGACTGCATGCTCATCTTTCTTGGTCCAACTTAATGCGCCGATTCCGCGCCATGAAAGATCTGGCTCTTCCCAAGAAGGAGCTAATCTCAGCTCGATCGACTGAATCTTTTTACGCATCGTTTGAACAGCAAGTGCGCCCAGTTTCTTTGAGTGATCATTCAGCCACGATAGAACTTTGTCCTTACTTTGCTCAAAAAGTTTTGTAAGCTCCTGGCGTTCAGAAGCACTCATCTTAAGCACCTGAGGATCTGCCCCGCCAAACTCTAAAGGCGCACAATGAGCCTCAGATGCTGCGACGTTTTGGCCCAGTTGTGAAGCTGGAGATCTCGAAGCTTTGAGAGATTCAGGAAGTTGAATTGCATGGACCTTTTTTGAAAGATCTTGAGCTAACGAAGAGAAATCTTTCTCTGCTCGTTTTGCCGCACTTTTTTCTGCCTTTTTATCAACTTCTTTTGAGCTCGCATGTTCCTTATGCAGTGGTTCTTCAACCGACTTCGACTCAACAATCTCTATTGAAGACGCCGGTACCCGCGCATCTTCAGGTCGCGTGAGCTGAAATCGATTATCGGATTCGGAACGAATAGTTTCGTGATGAGAAGTTTCGGTTTTACTTTCCGCCTTACTTTCTTGATCACGACTTTTAGAAGGCTTACAGCCAACGATTGCGACAGTAATAAAAACCGAATAGGCAGCAATACGAAGCTTCATAAAATCCTCTATATCCCATTTAATTAACTATAATGAACAGTATTAACTAATATTAACTTATTCCAGACGGCTTGTCTCGGAGTTTATTATCTAGCTTTCGTCACATACGGACCGCATTATGCAACTGATGCGACACGCCATATAACGCATTGATATTATTATGCTTTTCTCTTGATTAAAGCGGGTCGGTGTAATAAATATTCTTTATGAATCGTGGGGGATCACTGAAGACATCTCTATTCTTTCTTCTGAGTTTAATCCTCCTTCAGGCCTCGCTGGTCGCATGCGGTAAGGACGACACTAAGATCTCGACTGAGGTGGGACTCGTCGATCAAGATCTTGCAGACATTCAAGAATTTAACTCTCAAGGTGCCGCGCGAGTAGATAGTGAAAAAAAGCAGATCTTCACCAAGCTTTTTGGAGGAAGATCGGGGGCCGACCTTCTTAATTTTTTCCAAAGTCGCGTCAAGTATTGGATCACAGACGAGACTGAGGATGTACGTTTCCCAAATCGATTTCGTTACGTCGGCTGGCTACAGGATCCAGATCCTCGCATGCTAGCCAGTCTATCGAGCAACGAATCTAAAGCGAGCATGATGGCAGCCAATTTATCGACTGAATGGTGGCTTCACAGTCTCTTAGAAGGAGTGCCGGTTCGCGTCAGCATTCGCGGTGAAACAGTCCAAGTTAATTCTATGCGAGACGGCATCATCTATGTGGCGCCTGATTACAAAGAGACTTTTGAGATCGATGGAGAACAATTTGACTGGCCTGCCGCATATCGGCAGGGCGTATTGATTCATGAAGCAAGACATTCCGATTGCACAGGTGGAATTAGACCCTCAGATATTGCGCTGCTCAAGCGCTACACAAGCTACTTACAAGTCAGCGAAGAATTCCCAAGAAAAGAATGCGGCCACCTTCACTCTCTCTGCCCTAGAGGGCACGATCTAGCTGCACTTCCGGCATGCGATGTAGCACCGTGGGGATCGTATGAGGTTGAACATTATTTTATCCAGGCCGCGTACTACAACTCCAAGAACTTCCAAGAACAGCAGATACTAAAAGCCGTAGCAGCAGACACGTGGGATCGTATCCTTAAACCCTCAACAGGGGATCCCGACATGGGTAGCTCAGGACTTTTGGGCGCTTCCTAAGAGCCACTTCCGGATAGCATGCTGGACTTCACTGTCTTCGGGGTCAAACTCGGCAAACACCATATAGTAAGCAATCTGCGAGTTTTCCTGAGGGAGCATCCAGCTGTTAGTTACAGTAACAAGCCTTCCACAACTTAACTCAAAATGCGGCTCTCACTTTCTTAATCAGATCAAAGCCACTTAGATTTTCTCCAAGCAGTAAGCTCTTGAAGGATCTGGTCTGAACCATCACCGAAACTTTTGAGATCTTCTAGGACAGCTCGATCAACCGAGTTTTTCTCAGACATCCACTCCAGCAACACTAGGTTCTAAAACGAATGGTGAACTTTGACTTTCCTGGAGCTTTAAAATCTTCAAAAGCCCTGAGAAGACATGCCTCAAACTCGGGCGTCAGCGCATGAAAATTTACAGTCTTCTCAAGCTTCGCCAGACGTCCGTCGTCGTAATGAGCAAGATAATTCAAATGAGCGATTTGAAGCGGGTCTCGCTGAGCATCAGCTTCGCCGCATTCTTTGACGTCCTCAAGAAGTGGCTCTCCCTGAACGTTTTCACCTTTTTTGCGGGTCACTAGAACACTGAACTGATAGTCCGATTCGGATTCGACCATCTTTTCAGTGACTGGCTTACCTGTATAAGCGGATACAACTCGTTTCTTCTGATGATCAGGTAATCTTTTAAAAACTTCTTTTATACTAAGAAGGTTGGCTTTTCTGTTTCCAAAACGATGGGACATAGCTGAGGTGTCTTTGGAAAACTGAAAAATTACTTTTCCAGCTACGTTAATTTTGCCCGACTGAACCTGAAGAGGAACATCAAATAGGTCGCTCATTCCCCAAGCCGAGGTCGAATAGCAGCGAAGCTTTTTGCTGACATAGGTGCCAGCGGGCACCTCAGCGAAAACCACTTTTTCGCCTGATCCGGCTAATTTTAGACTATATTCTGCGCCAGACTGTTTGTTCTGGATATTGAGCTCACAATCGTCTTCAGGGCCCTTCTTATTTTCCAGTTCGTAGCTAAGGGCCACAAGTGTCACCTGATTATTCATTTCATCAGGATGAGCTAGTTGAAGGGATTGAACACCCGCACATCCGCCAGTCCAGATCGAAAAAGCCAAAACCCCTACCGTGAAGTTTTTACGCATCAAGTCTCCTATAGAATGACTCTAGAATACCTTGTTCAATGGCCTTTGAGAACTCAGAATCTTTTCTAAGCTTCACTATATCCAGAACCTGATCGGGGTGAATCAAATGGCTCGATATTCTACCCAGATCTTCGAGAAGCTTTGGACCTAAAGCTCCGTCTAGTTCAAGAACGAGCAAAAGATGAGGGGTTATTGAGGGGTCACCAAAGCTCGTGAGTCCGAGCCACATCTGCTGGATTGTGACCTCATCGGTTTGTTCACCTGTCTGCGTTCTAGCGTAATGAATGAGAGCATTTTCAAGCGAAACGTGACGTTCTGCGGGCATACTTAGCGTTATAGTTTGGTCCCCGAGGTTTTTTTTACCGACTTCGTCTTGAGCCGGTATCATTCCATGGGCTAGCGCTCGAATCTCCTCAGGCGAGAAATCTTTTCCTACAGCTGACGCTAGATTAAGCACTGCACCTAACTCAGGCTCGCCCATACTCTGGGTCAATTGGAAAAACTGTCTCGACGAAATTAACGTGAGCTTTTCATTTTCAATCGGAATGTCTCTGAGCTCTTCAAAAGACGTGAAAAACGGGATTTGAACTTTTCCATTTCTTTTGAGTCGGAGAATCCTCAGCTCAGTGGCCGATCCGCTTGCGTCGATTTGCCAACTTTTGTTTTGTAAAGTGTAAAAGGGAAACTTAGGGACCTGTCCGATTAGGATGACCCGAACTGACAAAAGCTTTTCATAAAATACTGATCTTTTCGAAGGATCCGCAACAGCCTCTGCAAGTAAACGAGTAATTTCAGATTCGCTTTCCATTAAATATTTGCTCCATCACTTTGATTGCATCTGCAAGATTAGGATATTGTTTAAAGCTCTTACCCGTCACGTCAAATAGTGATTGTTTAATAATTTCGACATAGCCTTCGATCCAGCCCATCGCATGAAACGGAGGAAGCTTAGTTCCAAGTTCTTGATGAGAGCGCCTGATCACCCTTTGTGTCGAGCCCTCACCTATGACAATTTCATCTGCGTTTAGAAATTTCCAGGTTGCGGAAGCTCGGGTACCTAGAACCACCATCTCAAATTGATTTGATGCTCCATGAACAGTCTTTGAAATCGAAGCTAGCCCTCTTATCCCCCCCGCGAACTCCATTTGAAGGTGAACGTGATTATCACGATGAGACGCTTCAGCATTCGCATAGGACAGCCAATAGGATAGGGCTTTAGGTTCTTGTCCGGCCAGATAAAAGGCCATGTCTATCCAGTGGGTACCCAGATCAAGCAGAGTATCGTGCGGCCCATTCACAGCCAGGTCATTTTTCCAGCTCGATTTTTTGATACTATTTGGATTGAGCGCTTTTTGAGCTGCAGACGACTGCCANNCCTCAATAAGTGTCTTAAGGGTCTGAGAGCCCCAAGACTGCCGATATCCATGAAGTAATGCGACCTTAGTTTTAAGCGATTTCACTCGTTCCAAGTCTTCTTGTGTCGTGCACAGCGGCTTTTCGCAGACTATCAATCGAAATCCGGCTTTCTCTGCTTCGAGTAATGTTGACGCGTGAAACGCATGCGGTTGAGCAACAAAAAGCACCGGCATGTCTAAACCAGAAGCCACCCCCTGTAGCGCTTGACCACGCGTCAACTGAGTGATGGGCGCAATTTCAAGCTCTGGTTCGATCTTATGGAGCAGAGCCAAACTCTGAGTGATTGCTGTACCGGACATTCCACGACCGAGGATAAATGGAGATATCTTCATAAAATTAGCGGTAGACCACCTCGAGTGATATTTCAACTGCTATAAATTAAAGGCAAATTTGTCCCCATATAGAGAATCATTTACCTTTGCATCCCAGACAAAAAGGCGTCATCATTAAACAATTGATGAAGATTTCACTCATTGAAGCCCGCAGTTTCGTTTTGCTCTCTGTATGTGCAGTGTTAGCACTTGGCTGCTCGTATAAAGATGATGTGGATGCCGTATACGGCAACAACACGGGTGCGCTAGCAGGCGATGCCTTTACTTCATTTAAAACCGGTAGCGTAGGCGCAGCATTAAGTTCTAAGTGTGTCTCTTGCCACTTTGGAGGCTCAGGGCGGAGTTTTTTAGTGGGCCAGAATGACAATGACGATTTCGCCTCTGCATTTGATCGTGCCATTAAAAAGCGCGACGGAAGCACCGCCACAACTGCCGAAGAAAGTGACCTCTACTCAACAGGCACTGGCGGAAATGCTCACACCGGAGGGAGCGCCCTCGGAGATGTTGCTTCACTCGTAAAGTCCTGGATCCTGCTTGCTCNNTTGCTCAGAGTGAATCCTAACTCGAGCTCTCAACCCAGCTAGGAATACCAAAACTCGATGCTGATCCCGGAGGACCAAAACGGGAGGTGCGGTACAATGGAGAAGTATCTTGCTTCTTTTTGGTGCGTTGCTCTTCAGTTCTTAAAGTTTCCGTGGCGTCTCTTGAAGCATCCGTCAGAGTCGAACTCACCTGACGCGAAGGAGAAGAGGCGCAAGCAAAAGCAAATAAACTTAAAGTACTTAGTACGCCAGCCTTCAAGAAGATCTTAAGCTTGGCCATATACGACTTTATGTGCAAGGAGCATTCTTACGAAGGGATAAATCTCTTACTTTTTGCTCTGGCGGCGGCTTGTGAAAGGACGCCCGGTTGAACTTCGGCGTGCTTTCCACCCCTTCGGCTCTATACACTCGACCAAGATCACGGGATCATCGACCTTTTGAACCTGGCACTCATCCAGGTGCTTTTGAAGTAAAGACTTCCTTGATCCAGCAGTATCGGCGTTTTGAGTTTCAAAAACGACTGTCCAATTTCTCTTCGAGAACAATAGAACCCCTGGGGAAACCTCCATCAGAAAGGTTCGGTCCCCTCGACCCCTCCCTGGAGTTACGGGTACGGAGATATCTGCGCTGGGCATCTGGATCGGCTCTTTTTTGGATTCAGCTTTGGACTCGGTCTTGGGTTGACTAGCGCATCCCATCATTCCTAAAACCATCCAAAAACTGCCTATTGCAGGGATCCAGCCTTTCTTTTCTTTCATCTCGTTTGAATCCTCTCACATCCTGTGCGAGAAAGTAAGGCGCATGAAAATACGACTCTTTTTAGTCTTTGTTGTTCTCGCAGCCATCGGTGCAGGCTTTATTTGTATTCGATACTATAGCTATGTCTTTGCCAAGAAAGTTGAAGGCGAAGTCACTGGCGTAGAAAGAGTCACGGACCCAGCTGCAGTTATTGGAGGGCGACAACTGACTCCAGAACAGATCCATTCGTTTGCAGTAGCTATTCGCAATAAGGATGGCGAGATTTACACTGCAAGCTCCGAAGACCGGCAATGGGCGGTAGTAAGAAAAGGACAATGCGCTCAGGCCGAGTTTTTTCCTTACCCACCTTGGGATTTTCAAAAGGCTGGTACCTTTTTTGGCGCAAGACTCTTGAAACTCAAGGATTGCCCTACTGGTACAGAATCAGCTCCCGCGGCAATTTCTAGCCCCGCCCCAAGCATTACACCAGATCCCGCTCGATCAAGTTGACAAAGACGAGCGGAATGCCTAGAAAGACCCAAGCAGTTTTTCAACTGAGAGTGTGGATATGGAACTCAACATCGTCAATCCCATCAAATTGGTTAGAAATTACTTCTCTCTCTATGAAGATGAGATGAATGGAATCTCAGAAGATGTTCAAAAACTGGAAGGGCGCCTTTTAGACCGTGGCGTTTTTCTTCCTTACGAACACCCTATCCTTCAAAAATTTACCTCAAACCGAGACCATGCTCCGCTCGTCGAATCGATTGCGCTCATTTGGGGCGAATACCGTGACCAAGGCTATCGTCTTCTACTACGGCATGAGAAAGTAAATAGAACTACAGTGCAGCCACTGATTGATGCCGAGGCTTCATTGCGCACAAGCGCCTACCCGTATTTGGCAAAATTTCTCACAGGTCTGTCTGAAGCAACTCGCGAGACGATTCATTCAATTGATCACTCGAATGATCATTCAAGTGATCGAATTGTCAGTTAAAGGTAATTAGTAACAAGTATTAGTAACAAGTAACAGTGCGCGACGGATATGCAGGGTTGCAGTAGTAGGTATTCTTCGCGTTGACTGGCTTATCTTTTGGGAACTCAGGCGCATATTTTTCGCTTCCGGCCATTAAGGACAAATCCCACATCTTAATTGCCATATTGCCAAAAGCAGCACCAAAAATAGCCAAACCCAGAAGAACAGGAAGNNCTGGCGGAGGGCCGAATTCTTAGATAACTCTACAAAGTCTTGTGCACGGACTGGAAATTGGGATGACATAAGCGGAAGATATCCAACCTCTCGTTAATTGAAAACCATTTTCTCATCACTTCATCGCAATCAAGTCTGCAGCGATATTGACCGACTCCTGAATCAAAGGAGCTTCCATGTCATTGACCTTTTTATTCCGAGACTTTGGCTCAGGTTTCTTTTTCTTATTCTGAGCTTCAGCTTTCTTCCTGAGGTCGGCCAATCGGATCATACCCTTATTTTTTGCGCTTTCTTCGACTTCNNGCAAACTGGGTGCTTTTCGCAACGCGTTCTTGGGATTTCTCCGCTACTTTTTTGATTTGAGTTGCATCGATAGGCTTCCATCGCTGCGCAGGCTCGGTTGAGTTACCGTCCCCGGAAAGAAATGCATCGACAGCCTGTGGACTTAAGGAATAATCCATCGTCTTCTCGCCCACGTCTTCACTGTTAAAGACTGAAGGAAGGAGGATGTCCGAAGAAACGCCGTTGTGCTGAGTGGACTGTCCACCCGGCAAGAAGAACATTCCAGTCGTTACCTTCATCGCGCCCAATTCAAATGGGAGACTCGAAATCACTTGGACGGAGCCTTTTCCAAAGGTGTGATCAGAACCAACGATCAGCGCACGCTTATAATCATGAAGAGCTCCAGCCAAAATTTCTGAAGCAGAAGCACTGAGTCGGCTGACCAGCACCACGAGTGGCCCAGAGTAAACCACGGAATCGTCTTCATCAGAAAGAACGGATACTTTTTTCTCAGAATCTTTCGTCGCGACGACTGGTCCCTTCTTAATAAATAAGCCTGAGATCTTCACAGCATCATCTAAGAGACCACCGCCGTTGCGCGATAGATTGAGTACAAGACCATCCACTTTTTCTTTTTTCGCTTCTTCGAGCAGGCGTTTTACATCAGCGTAAGAAGATCGTCCGCCACGTTCACCGTCTCCATAAAAGGATGGCAAATCGAGAACACCAATCTTGACTTCTTTGTCGCCTGCTTTACGTTTTTCGTAAGTAATCTTTGCAGCTTGCTCTTTGACATCGATCTTATCGCGAACAATGGTGACATCAAAACTTTGTGTCTTATCACCCTGTCGCAAAATAGTAAGAGTCACTGAAGTTCCCTTCTTACCACGGATCATTTTAACAACTTCAGAGAGCTCCATATCAATCGTCGAGACAGATTTTTTACCCGGTTGAGTAACGGCAATAATCTTATCTTTTGGCATGAGCATCTTAGACTTTTCGGCCCCACCGCCCGGGATTAAGTCTTCAATCACGGTAAAACCATCTTGAGAGCTCAACGAAGCACCAATACCTTCGAGTGAGAGGCGCATCTGGATTTGAAATTCTTCTAAACTATCCTGAGACAAGAAGCTCGAATGAGGATCAAGCGCTAAAGCAAAAGCCTCGGCATAGTTGATAATTTGTTCGCCAGGCTTTCGCTGAGTGAGTCGCTTTGTAAAAAGTTCGTAACGGTGCACGAGCTGCTTTTTAGCCTCTGGCAATTTCATATCGGTTGAAAGCAGACTAGAAATCTGAAAATGGAGCATTTTCTTCAGAAGCTCTCGCTTTTGCTCCTGGTTTTTTGGATAACCGCGTTTGTCGGGATCCAAAATAAGTTCGATGCTCTCGTCAAACTTGTAGTCTTTACCCATAAACCCTTCGACAAACTTTTGATCTTCTTGAGCCCGACTCAGCAAGAGTGCGGCAGTTTGATCGAGACGCTTACAATCTCCAGACTTCATCGTATTAAAGAGGGCTGGTAATTCTTTGCGAAGTCTTACGACATCTTCTTCTAAAAGCAGTGTCTTCGAAGGATCTAGACGTTTGATGTACTGTTCGACAGTACGAGTCTTAATCTCATCCGATAAGGATTTAACCGAGTAATGATTTCTAAGATAGACATCAAAAAGCTGCGGCAAGTTGACACAATCAATAGTAGCCGCTTCGCTCCTTTGCGAAGTCACTAGAGTCAGGGACGCGGCCGATAATGCTAGAGTCAATGCAGATGAAATTAAGTGCGCTTTAGTCCGAAAAAGATTCATATCTTCCCTCTATGTAAGGATAAACCCTAAATCTACTCTTGTGAACATTCATAAACAAGGGTCAGCACTTTACAAAATCAACCAGAGCGACTCGAACCTTGGACGCAACGCACCATTTCCCCCCAGAGTCTCAAACTTGTGGTATGGATGAAGTTTCTATGATCGAGATCAATCGTTTTGCCCATCGAGTGCTTTTCGGAGACACGCTCGAAGATAAACTCTGTCTTCAAGCCCTGAGAGCCGACGAGTTCAAAATTTCGGACAGTTCGGCAGGCCTCTACCTCAAAGAGCCGCCCGCATTTCCAGGACGTCCTGGTCGTCTCAAACAACCCGGCAAAACTCCTTTTCCCCCGCTTCACCGACTGAAAGACCCAGATATCCGAGCCGAAGTCCTTCACTTTTTTGCAAACCACGAACTCCTTGCCATCGAGCTCATGGCTCTGCTTCTGCTACGCTTTCCAGAGGCTCCAATTTCCTTTAGAAAGGGCATTTTACGAACCCTTAAGGAAGAGCAAAGCCATCTCGAGCTCTACATTCAACGAATGCGAAAGATGGGGCTCGAGTTTGGAGACCTGCCTGTCAACGACTACTTCTGGAACTGCATGAGCACCATGCGCTCGCCTTTGGACTTTGTCACTCAGATGAGTCTTAGCTTTGAACAAGCCAACTTAGATTTTTCGCTCTTCTTCAAAAACGAATTTGAAAAAGTGGGAGACATTGAAAGCGCAGCCCTTCTTGATCGGATCTATCAAGACGAAATTGGCCACGTAAAGCATGGCGTCGTCTGGTTTAACCGTTGGCGCACTGAAGACTCTTCTTCGCCCGCCGGCGAAAGCGACTGGAGCGCCTATGAGCGATTGCTTCCCCCACCCATGAATCCGAGAAGAGCAAAGGGCATTGGATACTGCAAAGAAGCACGAAAACAGGCCGGACTATCAGAGATTTTCATCAGGGAACTCGAGGTCTATTCGGGCTCTAAAGGGAGACCTCCTACTCTGTGGCTCTTTAATCCAAGTGCAGAGGATGAAAACGCACGCGGAAAATCAGGATTTACTCCAAACGCGAAAGTCATTGAAATTGCCCAAGACCTTGAAAGTCTCCTTCTTTTTTTGGCTGCTGAGCAAGACATCCTTTTTGTGCACGATAAGCCTGACACGGATTGGCTCAAAGAACTCCAGGATCTTGGAATTAAAATTCCAAACTTCCAGCTCATCCCAAGTCTCTCACAAATCAAGTCTCTGCCTGACAAATGCGGAAACCTCCAGCCTTGGGCATGGAGTCCACACACCTTTGATATCTTTAAGCCCCTGGCCGCGCGAAGCACNNGGCGGAAATTATCAATGGAGCCAAAAGTTCTTATCCGCTCCAAACTATTCGGATACGGGACTGCGCCAAGTCTTTTCTAAAAGCTGGAGTGCTCAGTTTCTGAGAGACTGGATGATTAAAAATACTGACTGTTATTCATACTTCGGAGACATAAGTGTACTAGGTCATATTGCCCAAACCTTGCCAGAGGCACTCACTCATTTTGAGCAAATCCTGTCGGTCTTTGATTCTGTAATGATCAAGGCGCCGTACGGTACGTCGGGCAACCAAGTCAAACGTGTCAAAGTGATTGATGAGCGGCTTTTAGGCTGGATCAAAAACACGATAAATATCCAAGGGTCCGTCGTCATTGAGCCTTATCTCAATCGAGTAGCGGACTTCTCAGTTCAGCTGAAGATCGACCAGCAAAAAACTATTCTACTCGAGACGCGTCGTTTTTTGATCGGAGCTCAACACGAATATCAAGGAACCTATCTCGGACAAGAATCCAACGGATTTGATGCGAATCAAATGAAACTGATCCATCAGTCTAAACTTATTTTTCAAAAACTCTTAAAGGATATCGGAGACGCATTGAGGGCAGCAGGATATGAAGGTCCAGCAGGTGTTGACGCATTTATTTGGAAAGATCAGGACGAAAATCTTCGAATCAAACCTGTAGTTGAAATAAATCCAAGATGGACGATGGGCCGTGTAGCGCTAGCGATTGAAAAATACACCTCGCCAAAATCCCCAGCGCTCTGGCTGCTTCTTAACACCAAGCAACTTAAGAAAATGGGCTTTTCAAGTTTTGTTGCCTTCGCGGACTTCATAAGAAAAGCACACCCGCTCAAAATCGACATCTCAGGCGATAGAAGATGGATCTCGGATGGTGTCCTATTTACTACTCAAGTGGGGCGATCGAAAAACACTCTCACTGTCCTTTTTGTCGGAAGTGACGCCATAGACTATGCAGAACGCAGTGTCCTCAGGGACACAACCTGAAGTCATTCAATTCGTCGCTTAATCTTAATTTATAAAACTAAGCAGTGATAAATAATCTAGTATTGTGTAATATTTAATAATCACCTTGAGGTTATATGGCAACACCTGATGACGCAGCAAAGACTTGTAATAACCAATCCCTGACTCAAGAACGGGCAAAGAAGATAATTCTTATCGTGGATGATGATGACACCTTAAGATCCGCTCTTACCATTGTTGTCAAAAAATCGGGTTATCAGGCGATCGAAGCAGCAAACGGGCGTGCAGCTTTAGAACATGTTTTGTCTGCAAAATGTCAAGCCGTTTTGACGGACATACGAATGCCTGAAATGGATGGAATGGAATTGCTCAAAGCCATTAAATCCAAGCATAGTCATATCCCCGTTATCCTTATGACTGGATTTGCAGAACTCCTAGAAACGCTCGAAGCCAACCAACTTGGGGCAAGCGCAGTTCTCGCAAAACCGATGAAGAGTACGGACCTCATTAAAGCAATCGACACACATCTCTTCCCTATTGAGTCACCGGAGCTTGGAAATGAAGAAGAGCACTCCGACGCCGAGTTTTGTAGTATCGCCATTGATGAATTTATCTCAGGTCACGAGATCAAATTTGATATCTATGTAAGAATCCGAGAAGGAAAATACATCAAAATTGCACATCAAGGTGAAGACATTTCTTTAGATCGAGTTCGAGCTTACAAACAAAAAAACTTTCATTACTTATTCATGCGTAAGGATGACTTTAAGAAATATGTAGGATTTAATCTCAATCTCGCAAAAGCGATTCATATCAGTTCCAATATTCCAAAATCAAAAAAACTCAGTTTCTTAAAGCATACCGGTGAGATTGTGGTCGCCAATCTCTATGTAACTGAGGTCGATGAGGAGATCTTCTACAGTGCAAACTCTGTATTGCAATCCACCGTGAATTTGCTCACCGAACAAGAAGATGTATTCTCGCTCATGGACGCCCTGAACTCACACCAAAGTACGCTCTACGTTCATAGTTTAGGAGTTACTCTCTATAGTTTACTCATTGCCAAAGCCCTTGGATGGAAATCGCAATCCAATCAATTCAAGTTAGCGCTTGCTGCACTATTTCATGACGTTGGGCTGAAGGAAATTGATCCTGAAATTGTTAAACTAGAGCGCAGCAAAATGACTCATGAACAGGTAAAAGAGTTTGAAACTCACTCTGATCGAAGCCTTAAAATTCTGAAAACCATTGGGACCTTTCCAGCGGAGGTCCTCCAAATTGCCCACCAACACCATGAAGAGTGTTCAGGTGGCGGGTATCCTCAAAAATTGCGTCGAACCGGGATCCATCCCATGGCCAAGCTCATTTCGGTAGCAGATGAGTTCTGCAGTTTAGCTCTGGTCAACGACCGAAGAGATAAGCTTACTCCAAAGGCAGCATTGACAGAGATGGTCAGTGTATCTCCAGATCGTTTTGATCCCGAGATGATGATAGCTCTATTGAAAGTATTTGGACTCGATCCTCCCGAAGATTATGTCCAAGCTCATCTAAGAAATAAGACCAGTCTCCGCTAATTTCCGAAGCTTAAGCTTAGGCTTTGAACTGGTAACTTGGTCAATCAAACGGCATTCAACTTCAACTATCCAGTCATTATGTCCGTCTGGATCAACCAAGGTTTGCTCGAGGATATATACTCCGGACTCAATTTCAGTAACTTTGATAAACTTGGAAGATCGGGCGTTTTGATCGGTCTGAATATACTGATGATCTTTATAGTAAATGCTCATAGCATTTTCCAAAGCATCTCTCGAGGCCTCGAAGATAATCGCGGCAATCTCATAGTTACGTGCGGAAAGTTGCCTAATCCCTCTAAATAGCTCGTTCTTCATGGCGATCGATTGTTGCTTCTTTAGCTTTCGTTGATTCTCCTGCTCAAGCTCTCGTGCCTGCTGCTCGGCTTGATTTTGAGCAGTCTTTGATACAAAGGATGGATTTCTCAACTTTTCCCACTCATCGACTAAACTTGAGTCGATCGACCTGAGCATTTCTCCGAAATATTCGATCATCGATTCGACTTCATCAGTCTTGGCAGTATCCGGGACCGTTTGGATGACAACTTTATAGACTTCGCTCAAGTACCGAAGCAAAAGTCCTTCGACTCGATGAAGTTCATACTCTCTGATATAGTCGTGGAAAGATTGAAACGTCTCGTACATTTCTCGTGCAACTGACTTAGGGCGAATGTTCTCCTGACCAATCCATGGGTGCGAACGAGCAAACTCATTAAATCGATCGTAGATAAAATCCCGATTTGGCTTGGGATGCTCAATATTTTCAAGCTCTTCCATCCTTTCTTCGTATTCGACGCCTGCTTGCTTGAGCTCTTCGAGGCGGATAGTCTTAAGACGATCCACCTGGCGTCTCAAAATCAGATCTGGATTTTCCAGGATCGACTCCACCAAGGTAAGTAGATCGAGCACATAATCCGGGTCAGAAGGATCCAGAAGCTTAATCGTGTCGATCAAAAACAGAGAAAGCGTTTGATTGAGCGAGAAATCGTCCTGAAGATCGACATGAATTCTGAGCGGATTTAATTCGATAATCTTACGCTCATAAAGGGAACGAAAAAGCTGAAAAGCAGTCTTTCGATGTCGCTTTTTTTGCACCTCGGAGTCGTGACTTTTCTGAATGATCTCCATCAGGGCCGAGCAGTTTTTAGTTTCCGGACGAGATAGAACATTAAGAATCATTGCATGAGTGACTTGAAAACGAGACGAGAGCGCCTCTGGTTGACCGGTACTCAGTTTTTGCAATGTCTCTTTGGACCAGGGTACAAATCCTTTTTCGGGCGGCTTTCGCTTCACCATTTTTTTGGCTTTTTTCGGATCGTTCGCGGCCTTCTGTTCCATGACTAGATTTTCAATTACGTGTTCGGGCGCTTGCACTACGACCGTGCCACGATCATCAAAACCTTTTCTACCGGCACGTCCACTGATCTGCTGAAAATCACGAACACTTAAAATCGTCGTCTTTTGACCATCGTATTTACAAAGTTTTGTAAAAAGTACCGTTCGAATGGGGACATTCACTCCCACACCCAACGTATCTGTACCACAGATTACTTTTAGCATTCCTTTTTGTGCAAGCTTCTCGACAAGAACTCTGTAACGCGGCAGCAGTCCCGCATGATGAAGTCCAATTCCATGTTTCAACAGCCTCTGAATATCTTTTCCGTAAGGACTTTTAAAATCAAAGCCTTCCAAGGATTCCGCAATTTTTCTTTTTTCATCTTTCGAGCNNGAGCTGAAATCGACGCTTAATAGGTTTTGCGCCTCTTCTGCGCATTCTCTCTGGGTAAAATTAACTAAGTAAACTGGCGATTTGCCCTGCTCAATAAGTTCTGCCAGTTTTAAGTGAAGGGGTCTTTCACTGTATTCAAAATCAAGTGGAACTGGCCGATGGACCGAACGGATCACCACGGTCGGGTGTGCTGTCAGCTCGGTGAGATTCTTTTCAAAAAAATCCGTGTCTCCAAGGGTGGCTGACATGAGCAAAAAACGAGACTTTGAAAGAGTAATGAGAGGTATTTGCCAGGCGATGCCTCGCTCACGATCTGAATAGTAATGAAACTCATCCATGATGATATCTTGGAATGGAGTCGCCTCTCCAAGCCTGAGAGCCAAGTTAGAGAGAATCTCTGCAGTACAACAAATGATAGGAGCGTCTGCGTTGACAGTCGCATCTCCTGTAATCATCCCCACCCGATCGGGTCCAAACTCCTGGCAAAGAGCTAGAAACTTTTCGTTCACCAAAGCTTTAATTGGGCAGGTGNNGGTGTAAACCGAGCGCCGTCCATGAGCCATGGAGTCAAAATGAAGAGCTGTTGCGACTAACGACTTTCCTGAGCCGGTCGGTGTGTTCAGAATTAAATTCTTGCCCGCATAGAGCTCCAAGATTGCTTCTTCTTGATGCGCATAGAGTTCTAAATTCTTCGAGTAGGCGTAATCTAAGAAGCGATCCAAAGTCGAAGATTCGTTTTTCTGAAGCAAATCAAAAAGAGGCCAATTCATAACAACTGGCTATCTCACAGCTAAAGGATCTATTTCCAGCTTGGAATCAAATAATAGACGCGATTTGCCCATTCTGGGTTTACCGGAAGACCAATCTGATGCGGATAAAACACCGCAAACCAAAGTACCGCTGCAGCAATTACCGCTTTGGCCAGGTTACGTTGAGACTTGCTATTGTCCGTCAACATCTTCATCAGCGTGAATGACAGCAAAATACATAGAAACGGCAATGCCGGAGTATAATGATAAAAGAGCATGATGCGCGGAGAGAACGACCACGGCAACCAAAGCATGAAGTAACAAAATAGGACAAAACCTTTCGGCCATGTCCATTTCTTATGCACAAACATAAGATACAGAACCGAAATAAAACCGCTCCACAAAATCACGCCATTGCCGAGATTGTAGATATTTCTAATCTTATTTGCGGTTGTATAGTCGACGTAATACCAAACCGGCCTCAGATTCAGAACCCATTGCCAAGGTACAGACTGATAACCATGGGTCGCTTTAAGACCTGTGTGGTACCACCACATCTGTTGCTGAAGCACAATGAACTTGCTCCAGTCATTTCCTGTCAGGAAGTAATGAGCGTAAGAAGCGACATAGAGTCCCACAGGCAATACAGCAAAACTGACGACAGCCACTAAAAAATCTTTTGCACTCACTTTGCGGCGTTTTTTAATTCGCTGGGTATAAGTGTAATAGAGCAGATCACAACCCAAAATCAGCATCATATAGAGGGTGGTCCACTTAGTGGCGAGCGCCAATCCAAGGAAGGTCCCTGTCCCCAGAAGATATCGAGCAGGAAAGTCCTTTCGACGTCCCAACACGTATACCAACACGGCTAGAAGCATGAAACAGACAAAATAACTATCGTTCATCGCGATCCGCGACTGTGCGAAAAAAAGTCCCTCTATCGTGAGAAAAAATGCGGCTAGAAGTGCGATGGATTCGGAGCCAAAAAGAGTGATTGCGATAAAGCACGTCACGACGATGGCAATGGATCCGGTGACCACAGATCCCATGCGCCAACCGACGCTATTTTCTCCCAAGAGCAACATCGAACCCGTCATCATGAGCTTAGCGAGTGGTGGATGAGTCCATTCAAACGCCCGTCCAGGAGGAGGCTTAGCCCATGGATCATAGGCTCCAGGATCCCCATTGAGATATCGAGTTGCGGTGAAACCGTGATAAACCTCATCGAAATAAAAATCCGTTGGGTAGTCGATCCGATACAGTTTCGTGCAAAGCCCCAATAAAACGATGAGGCTGAGACAGAAATAGAAGAAAGAGCTCCTTTTCGACAAAATCGCCCTCACCCGTCTTCCCCTCTCTGCCATTTGCTCCAGCGAGAAAGAACGCAACATTGCACTCAAGAAGTTATTGAGGATACTGGATTTTGATTCCATACTAAAATGGTACATGCGAATCACACTGAGATCGATCTCGATTTTATTCTGGTCAGTTTTTTTTATCGTTCTTTTTTCAAGAATGATTTCTTATAGCCCCCACCTGCAGGTAGGGCACGAGAACGTATGGAGTGATTGGGCGCTCCACATTGGACTGGCTACCATCTTCGAAACTAAACCCATGTCGGAATGGTTCGCGTACCACCCTATCTATGCGGACGGAAAGCTCACCTATGCTTTCCTAACTAACCTCATCTCGGGGCTCTTGATGCGTGCAGGGATGTCGCTCCCTTTAGCTTTTATTCTCCCTTCCATCGCACTTTCAGTTCTTCTTCTCATTGGAATGCACCGTTTCTTAACGCACCTACTAAAATCTGAGAAAAAGGCGGTCCTGGCCGTAGTTCTCTTTTTCTTCTCGGCAGGCCNNGGCCTCGGCTTCATCGATTGGCTCAACGAGATCTATCTTGACCCCGCGAAGCTTGGCTCGCTCGATTTTCTTCTCAACCCGCCTCAGCAGTACAGTAAGCTACCAGACTATCAGTGGGGCACGAGCAATTGGATCGTGGGTCACCTACTTCCTCAACGGGCATTCTTACTCGGAATGCCGCTAGCTCTCTGGTCGATGCTCTTGGTTTTTGAGTGTCTGAGCTCGCCCGTTGTCAATTCTCGCCCTAACCGCACAAAACTCATTATCGCGGGCCTGCTTGCAGGACTTCTCCCGATTGCTCACATGCATAGTTTTATCGCCACTGTTTTACTGATCGGCCCTACTTGTGCCGTCCATTATCGCCGCTGGAAGACACTGCTTTATTATGTCTTGCCAGCAGGAGTGGTATCCACTTTCCTCTATTTCAAATTTGTCCACGCAGGCATTGAAGATCCTAACTTTATGCAGATCCACCTCTGGTACACATCCAAGGGATTTGTAGATTGGCTCAAGTTTTGGGTACTCGCTTGGGGACCCATGCTCCCGCTAGCCATATTTGGGACGATCATCTTTTACTATCGTCCAAAGTCAGAGCTCCTCGCACAGGTCAACCGAAAGCTAAATCAATCTGAATATGTATTTTTTGCGATGGCATTTGTCCTTTTTGCTCTAGGAAATGTGATCTATTTTCAGCCGATCTCATGGGACAACACAAAACTTTTTCTCTGGGTCTATTTCATTTTCTCCGCATTAGCAGCTGAGTCACTGGCGTGGCTGTGGAATAGAAAGGCTCTGCCGAGTTTTGGTCGAGTTTTGGCAGTCATTCTTTTTGTGGGCATGACTTGGACTGGCACGCTCGAACTCATTAAACTCCAAAGAGTAGATACTCATACATTTACGCTCCTCAATACCGATGAACTTGAAATGGCGGATCGCATACGAGCGGGCACTGGTTATCGAGAGCGTTTCTTAACAGCCCCCGAACACAATCACCCTGTCACAGTTCGTGGAGCAAGACCCATCCTGCTCGGCTATACGGGATGGGTATGGAATTTTGGATTTCTCTACCACGAGCTCGAGCGGGATGTGGAAAAGATGTTTAAAGGCACTCCCCAGACACTCGAACTCTTAAAAAAACATCAAGTCTCATACGTGTACATTGGTCCGGCCGAGATGCACCGTTACCAGGCCAATGAGGCCTTCTTCGCATCTCAATTTCCTTTGGCTTACTCCACTGCGCTTGCACGGGTCTATGACGTACGAGTCCTTCGGAAGTAGGATAAGGAACCCTAAAATCTATTTTGCAGCTTTATTTTGAGCCGAGTCGAGTTTCAACAGCATCTTCTCAAACTCTTCGATCGACTTTGCTCGTCGCGCACTATCGACAACTGGCTCGACCGCTTTCGAAAAGTAAATCTTGTTGCCAAATTTTGGATCACGGATCGCTCCACGGCCACTTAGGAGTTCCGTTGCAAGCGGATCGCCCTGGAGTTTCTTCTCCAAAAGAAATCGAATGGTATTTAATGCGACATAGTCTTTTGAACTGGTGTGTTCATGCATCCCTTGAAGAAGATCTACCAGAAAACATCGGTACATTCTTCGTTGAGCTTCAGTTCCGCTCTTTTGGTACTGATTATAAAGTCTTCTCATCAATATCACTGACTGAACGGCAGTTGGGCCTTGAAGGGTCTTTCGTGAAGTACCGTAGTCTCGCGGATGCTGACCCTCTTGCAACGGCCAACCCTTTCCGACTATGTCGGCATCTTCTGTCAGATAAAGATCATCGGCTTCAGATTTTTTGATCGAAAATTTCTTATCTTTAATCGATGCTTCCATGTACTCAGCAAGCGACCGTCCAAAGCGGACCCCTTGCAGATCATTGGCTAGGCGCTTTTGATCATCCTTTCTCCCGATCTTCTTCCATGAATCCATAGTACTGCTGAGCTCGACCTCAAAGCCGATATTTTCTTCCCATCCCACTGCATTTTCGGGCGTCAAGGTTAAGTAGCGATTATTATTTTCTCGCTCATAAGTATAAAGC
>DBAE01000245.1:0-18030 GCA_002291495.1 Bacteriovoracaceae bacterium UBA1018
TCCTAGATCAGTTGATGGATAGTATCGGCGTTATCTTGAATATGATCTCCTCCAGTATGAGAACGGAAGAGCTCCTTCAAGAACTCAAACGATCCAATGCTGAACTTGAAGCTCAAGCCAATGAGCTCAATGACAAAGCAAAACTTCTTGAAGTTAAAAACCAAGAAGTCGAGCTTGCCAGCCGATCTCTGGAAGAGAAAGCAGAACAGCTCCAACTTATTTCGAAGTACAAATCTGAGTTCCTTGCCAATATGTCGCATGAGCTTAGAACACCTCTTAATAGCTTGTTGATCTTGTCTAAGATGCTCGCTGAAAACAAAGACAAGAACCTCACTGCTGAACAAGTCAAGTTTGCAAGCACGGTTTACTCCTCTGGAAATGATCTGCTTGGCTTGATTAATGAGATCTTGGACCTTTCCAAAGTCGAAGCTGGTAAAATGCCAATCGACCCACGTGAGATCCATTTGCCAGAAGTACAAGAGTACCTTGAGCAAACATTTAGACATGTGGCTGAACAAAAAAATCTCAACTTCGCTATCGAAGTGGGATCCAATGTTCCGAGGCAGATGTTCACAGATGTGAGTCGGTTGCAGCAGATCCTTAAGAATTTGCTCTCCAATGCGTTCAAGTTTACTGAACAAGGCGCAGTCAATCTTAAGATTGCACTAGCCGATGCACACGCTGAGAAGGGTGTAATTGCATTTGCGGTTCATGACACCGGTATTGGTATCCCTGAAGAGAAGCAGAAGCTCATCTTCGAGNNAGTTCCAACAAGCGGATGGAACTACGAGTCGTAAATACGGCGGAACTGGTCTGGGTCTAACGATTAGCCGCGAGATCGCTCGTTTGCTCGGTGGTTGGATTGAAGTGAAGAGCTCACCAGGTGCAGGTAGCGTATTTACTCTCTACTTGCCTCAGAGCTACTCGGGTCCAGAGTCTGTGAGATCGTTCTCGGGTACCATAGACATGGACACTCGAGACATGGATGAGCGTTACACGCTCGCTCCTAAGTTGCCAGATCATGCTGACTTCTCCGGAAAGAAAGTGCTTCTGGTCGATGACGATATCCGTAATATCTTTGCAATCAACAGCGTGCTTGAGGATCGAGGTATTCGAGTTCTGCACGCCGAGAATGGAAAGATCGGGATCCAGCTTTTGAAGGACAATCCAGATGTTGATCTTGTCTTGATGGACACCATGATGCCTGAAATGGACGGATTGGAAGCGACTCAAACGATTCGAAAACTTCCACAGTTTAAGAATCTCCCAATCATCTCATTGACCGCCAAAGCGATGAAAGGAGATCGAGAAAAGGCAATCCAATCTGGAGCATCAGACTATGTGACTAAGCCAGTGGATCCAGAAAGCCTCTTGTCGGTGATGTATCTTTGGTTGAAACAGAAAAGAGAGCGAAAAACTCTCACCACTAGTATTGATCTCAGCTAAACGCGGAGAGCACCTAGTTTCTCAATTGCGGCGATGACCTTCTTAAATTGGCTGAACTGATATTTGTTTTTCATCTTTTCAGAAAATTTAGGGAGGTCAAAGTTGCTTTCTTTCAAAGCTTCTTGAGCCATCTCGTGAGCCACTATAAAAACTACCGAAAGCGGTGCGATGTAAGTGTGCCCAATGCCTCTTGGAAAGCCGGTACCGTTTGGAAGCTCGTGATGTTGCATGATAATGGCATCAACATCGGGTGGTACCTCCTGAAAACGACGAGCAATTTCGGCCGCATCGGCTGAGTGGCTCTTAAAAAGCTTCATTTCTTCGAAGTGAAAATTTCCTGCCTTGGCCTCTTCCACAGAGCGGCAAGCGGCTAGATCATGATTGTTTAATGTAATATCGTGAAGAAATGCAGCTAGGGTCAACTTGTGAAAAGTGGCCTCTGATCCCCATTCTAAATGTGATGCGATCGAGCAAGCAAGATAACCAGTCAGTGTGCTGTGCGCTGATACGTATTTCCCTTTGAAACTACTGAGCTTGTCTAAGACGCTCTGTAGATTTGGATTTTTACCCATAGCTTTCATGGTCATGCGTAATTGACTCTTGGCGAGGGCCTGAACGTCCTTATTAAAGCCAAGTTTTTGCCCAAGCTCCTGCACAGTTTCGTGGATGGACTCGCTATTTTTGAATGCGTCTTCGATGCTAACGGGCTTAGTGTCCTTGAGCAGTTTTTCTAGGTCTGCGGCGTATTTATTAATAAATTCTTGGCACTGATCTATTCGAATAAAAAGGTATTCGATCTTCTTTTGCTCCGCATAGCGGGTCATATCTTCTAGATTAAACTCGTCGCCTTCACGAAAAAGTTTGATGTATTTTTGCTCAGAAAGCTTGATGTAAATATCGCCTTTGAGAGGGCTGACTGAGAGCAGTAGCTTTGTGCGGATTCTGACAAAGTCTTTGATCTGAAGTTCATATTCGACGGTATGATCTGCGATGAGTTTTTCAATCGTTTCATAGAGCTGAGTGATAACGGTTGATCGATCGACCGTAGCAACTATCTTCCATCCCTCAGGTAGTTTTGCCTTTGCCGGGTCAAGAGNNCAAAACTTTGTTTGTGCAGCTCGAGTTCGCTTGCCAGAGCAATTTGATCATCACAAATCACGAGATGAAAGGGTTCCGTCGGATTTTTGACGGCTTCGACAGCTTGTACAACGCTGCTAGCTTCAACCACTTTGCAGGTGAAACTGCTTTCGAGAGAAAAGGTAACCTTTTCCCGAACTTCCTGATTATTGTGCAAGAGTAAGATTCGAAGCAAGTCTCTCAATGATAAGAAGAAACTGTATTATTTGTAAAAACAAATTTGATTGCTACCTGCTAAATAAAGAAAATATAATATATTATTACGTTAAGGGGACATTTCGTGGCTAACTCTACAGTTGCTGTTGATCAAGTGGCGAACAACTGGGTTGTACGGATATCAGGACCTCTAACGACGGCATCTGAAAATGACGTTGTTACCTCTGTTCACGAAGGACTAATCTTCTTTACCGGAAATAACGGAAATCTGGTGATCGACCTCATGCAAGAGGTGTTGACCCCGTCCTTAATTCGAAAGCTTTCTCCAGCGCTTCAGGAATTGAAGAAGAACAAAAGATGTCTTTATATTCTTCATGCCTCTCGAGAATCGGCAGCTTTAGTTACCGAAATGGCTGTTGACGGTTTAATCAAGTTTGCCGCAAATCTCTTTTCAATTACTGGCCCAGAAGCAAACTTAGAAATTCCAAAATCCGCACCCAAATTGGATGTGAGCTATATCAATCCATTCATAGATAGTGTGGTGAGCACCCTGAAGGTTCAATGTTCGGTGGATGTGGTGCCGGGGAAGCTATTTCTGAAGTCGAAAGGACCCAGCATCAACGTTGATATAGCCGCTGTGATTGGATTAACGAGCGAAGGCTTTATGGGTTCGGTAAACATCTGCTTTCCAAAAGAAGTTTTCCTAGGGATTATGAGTAAGATGCTCGGTGAAACCTTTACTGAGATCACACAAGATATCCAAGACGGCGCTGGTGAGCTTCTGAATATCATTTTCGGTCAAGCCAAGAAGGTACTCAACGAGAGAGGATTTTCGTTCGAAAAGGCTATTCCGACGATCGTTACTGGAGACTCACTTAAGACAACTCACCTAACTCCAAGTCCGACCATCGTGGTGCCGTTCACTTGTGAGTTTGGTCCAATCCATATTGAGGTCACAACTCAGACGAGTGCTTAGTTCAAAGAAAAACCTGCGTTTGTATCGGCAGGTGGCAGTTCGATATTCTGAATTTCCGACTCAAATTGTTTCAGATCCTCGGCCACAGCGTCTTGAACACCTTCCCAGTTTTGTTCTTCGTGAAAGACATAGGCATCATGAAGGGCAGACTTGATCAGTCGTCGAACCTTGCTGTCGTGTTCATAAGGAAGGTCTTTCAAGGAGCGATAAATAGAATGTACCGCGGCGTAGATAAAATTAATCCCATCACTCGACCGAAGCATCTGTTGGAGAAGAGCTGGAGCAATCGATTCATGGGGATGGATGCCGGAGAAAAAAAGTACAAATGTTCCAATAATTGATGCAGCTTGGAAGTCTTCGATTTGTGTAACAAACTGTTCGTTTGCTAGGAATAATTTGTGTCTGTCTTTTTCGAACTTGCCGAAGCTTCGAGTATCCCCAAGAAATTCGTGAATATCGGAAGAAAGGTGCAATAGCGAATTGGACTCATCGTAAGTGATCAGATACTTTTTGAAATAGTGCTCTCTGATTAGGGCGTGGATCTGGGTAATATAATTAATCGCATTCTTAAGGTCATTGCTTTCGACCAATTCACGGAACTGTTCAGATAAGGAAGAGTAGCTGTCTGGTAGATTCTTTGACGGTTTACTGAGTCTCCATCCGTCAAGGTGCTCTTCGATATAGTTCCGCAATTCCTTACGAATGTAGTTTTCAGCAATTTCTTTTTCGAAGGTAATATCCGTATCCGAACCAATTGATTTGTTACTAATGGGTACGTTCATAACGCGAAGAATACGATCGTTATACAGTTCCTCAAATTCTTGCCAGACGTTAAATAGTTCTTGGGATAGAGGATGCTCCGGAGTGAGATAGTCCTCACAAGTGGATGTGAGCTGAAGATGAAGCTCTGGCGGACTGTCTTGAGCGTCTACTTGGAGTGAGTGGAATAGCGTCATTGCGCTTAAAACAAAAATTACTCTTGATAAACCAAAAACACACTTCATCTTAGGCCGAGCTCCTAATTTTCGCCAGAGGCTGCTTTGTCCATTCCTTTGTTGATTCGATCTTCGTGATCATAAATGGCTTGAATGACGTCCGCATCCACATCTAACCAATGTCGCTTTTCATGAAACCGAATCGCTGCGGTAAACTGATCTTCAAGTATTTCGTGTAAAACAAAGTCACCTTTAGAGCTTGGATGAAATAATAGGTCCAGGGCAGAGATAACAGTAGAGTGGACGTATTTTAATCCCGTCGGAGAACGAAGAATGAACTGAAGATTTTCTAATCCGATATGTTGTGCCGGATTGCCGACTGAGAAAATTATGATGAATGTAAATATTGTCGATGCGAGTTTCATGTCCTTTGCACGACTATAAAGATGATCTATAGCAGCTAGGATCTCTTTTCGCTTCTGAGGATCGGTGATCGTAGTTTCTGCGTAGGCTCTCACCTTTTTTGAGATAGCGATCAAATTATCGGCTTCGATGTAGGTCAAAATAGTATTGCTATCTACAGAAGTATCGAGAGCTCTCGTGATTTCATGGATAATAAAGTGAATGGCTTCGTCATCAAACTCATTTATGTAATGATCTATTCCGTAATTAAAAGTTTCGACCGTGTTATAAATATTTGGCACGTCCAGATCAATGTCTCGTGATTCCCATCCTCTATACTCGTTATTTAATGCCTCAACTAGGATGTGGTGTGGATCAAGGTGGAGGGAGGCGTTTTCTGTGAGCTCTAACTCTGGACCAATTCTCAATCCATGAACGACTTTACTATTCAAAGTCTTCGTTTGGGAATTGTATGCATCTTCAAACTTCTTCCAAGTATGATAGAGGCGAGGAGCTAGGACAAAATCACTTCGCAAGAGGGACTCGCAAATACCCGTAAACTGAATTCCTTTTGGTACGACAGGTTTTTCGTCAGCATCAGCGCGACGAATAGGTGATCCAGCGAGTACCGCAGAAGCAATCAGTATAATAAAAAATCTGATAGATGTACTCATATCCCCTAGTTGTTCCCCCGCGCTCGTTTATTTTTTTTTGTCTCGAGGTCATCTTCTAGCTGATAGAACTCGGACTGGATCTCTATCGGCACACGGCGCCACTCAATCGATTCGTAATACTCCACGACGTATTCGAATACAGACCGTAAGGAAATGTAGATCATTTTATCGTAGTTGTTATCATCTTCGTCTCCGCCTTTATAAAATTTGGGAGCATTACTATAGACGTATGCGTGGTGGTGATGAAGTGATCGAATCATCGATAGAAAATGTTTGTAGGTATACTTAAGACCTGAAGGGGAGAGGAGAACCATCTTTAAGTTTTGCTCTCCGATATGCAAACTGTGATTGTAAGAGGAAAACAACATGACAAAGGTAAAGATCGTAGACGCTAATTTCATGTCCCGGGCACGTCGATCGAAATCGGCCTGCAAGGATAGTAGATACTCTTTAGCACCAGGTGTTTTTACCTCTAATTGTTCGAAGTATGTTTTCAATTTCTTCGAAATTCGCAGTAAGGTCTGAGCTTCGAAGTAGGTCGGGAAAGTTTTTGTTTCAACGGCGACTTCCATGGCTTCTATGATGGCCGCAACTTTCAAAACGACTGCGCCAGAATCATTTTTCTCAATCAGTTGGTTAAGAGCCTTTTCAGTGAGAGCGAAGTCATTATACTTGGGTTGTCCGATCGGCCTTACTCTGGGTTGCCAACCTGCGAATTCATGTTCGATTACGCCTTGTAGGATAAGAAAGGGATCATTATCTTCCGATCTCTCTTCGGTAATGTCCGCTTCTGGCGCGAGTGGAACTTCTCCAGCAAACCTACGGTAGCGATTGTACGATTCTTCGAATGCTTCCCAGTAGACTAATACTTGGCGAGATAGTGGTGCCTCGTCTTGAAGGAGTCTCGCGCAGACTTTGCTGAAGTTGAGTTGCAGAGGATGAGATCTATCTTGGGCCCAGATTGATCCAGCTACAAGTTGGAGTAGAAAAATGAGTGCTGCGAAAGGTTTAAGTTTCGTTGTAATCCGCATAGTTAACTGCGGAGAGTCGTAACAATATAAAGTAATTCAGTCAATTACATGGCTAAAATAAAAACTCCCGCCGAGACATTGTCCAGGCGGGAGTTCGGGTGATTTATCTATTTAATTTAATTAATCTTTTTTGGCTGGTTCCGGAGCTTTGGCTNNAACTCAAAGCGGTTCTCTTCATTTCTAAAACCGTGACCTTCGTTGTCCTTAACAAGATAAGGAACGTCGATTCCTCGCTTCTTTAGGCTTTCTACGATTTGATCGGACTCTGCTTTATTGACCCGAGGATCCTTAGCACCTTGAGCGATCAGCAAAGGAGCCTTGATCTTGTCTGAGTGAAATACTGGCGAGGCCGCTTTCATTATTTCAACGTCGTTCACTGGATGGCCGACCNNTTTCGAGGTAAGGCTTCCAGTAAGGAGGGATGGATTTCATGAAAGTAAGTAGGTTTGAGATCCCAACATAGTCGACTCCCGCTGCATAGAGATCAGGAGTAAATGCAAGCCCTGCCAGGGTTGCGTATCCACCATAACTTGCGCCATAGATCGCTATCCGCTTCGGATCTGCAACGCCGAGTTTAATCAACCATTGTGTACCATCGGTGATGTCATCTTGCATCGCTTTACCCCATTGTTTAAATGAGGATTCCCAAAATTTTCGGCCGTAGCCGGTGGATCCGCGAAAGTTCATTTGGAAAACTGCATATCCACGATTGGCTAAGAACTGAACTTCAGGATCAAATCCCCAGCTGTCACGTGCCCACGGTCCACCATGAGGGTTGATGATTACTGGGAGGTTTTTACCGCGAGATCCTACGGGTAGGGTGAGGTAAGCTTGGAGTTTTTTTCCATCACGTGTGGTGTAAGTGACAGACTTCATCTGCGCCATATGAGTAGGATCAAGCCATGGAGTCAGCTCTGCGACTTTTTTGAGCTGGTCGCTGTCTTGATTATAGATGTAGTATGCGCCTCTAGAGCGATCTGAGTAGGTCCTAAATACTGAAACTGTCTCATTTCTGTTTTGACTCACGAGATGGACTTCAGCTTCGCCAGCCTCTTTAGCAACCTTTTCAAAGGCTGCATTCAGTTCTTTATCAAATACCTGATGTTCACCTTTCCAAGTAACAAAAGTCGCGTGAGTTGGCGTGCGGGTTTTTCGGGAGATTCGAAGGCTTTCTACATCCACTTCAGGATGTTCAAAGAGCACTTCTTTTTCTTCGCCAGAATTTGGATCGATAACTACTGCAGCCTCGCGATCACGTCCTATGTTCGATAGCGCGTAAAGTAATTTGTTGTTTGATGTAAAGGCAACTGGTGTAAGGCTGTCTTTAAAGCTAAAGCTAAACACCGGCTCAAATTCAGCATCTTCTTTCCAGCGATGGTAAAGGGTCGAGTTGAGTCCGTCGGTCGATACACCGACGCGCACAATGCCGCGGTGATCGGTGACCCACTGGGTGATGTTTCCGGGGTTTTTAGCGGCCATCTCCATCTTGCGATTTCTGATATTGAGCTTAATGACGTCGAAGACTTCTGGTTTGCGTTTATTCAGTCCCACCAAGATGTTGTCTTCGTCGACACGCAAGAGATCATCCACAATCTGCGCACGAACGCCTGGATAAGGGGTCAAATCTCTCACTCGGCGGGTTTTGATATCTACGCAATAGACATGAAAGTTTTCGTCGCCGCCTGAGTCTTTCAAAAAGATCAGTGTATCGTTGCCTTTCCAGAAGTATCCGACGAGGTCACGATCTGTGATTGATGTCACTCGCTGTGCTGGGCCCGCAGGCATTTTATCTTTGCCAAGGGCTTGGACGAAGAGATTCATGCGTCTTTCGTAGGGTTTAAGGTACGAAATGGATTTACCGTCTGGTGAGACTTTGTAATCAGCACTCTCTGGATTTTTGAAAAAGTGTTGAAGCGGGATCTGTGGTGCCGGATCTGAAATATTGGACGACAGAGTCGTGTCTTTCGGACTTGATGAGCACCCTAGCGCTCCTACGATCAGAAATAATACTGTGGATCTGAAATATTTTCTGGCTATCAACATTCACCTCTCCTTGGTTTGTGTAAATCGATTCTCTATTTATTCACTATCTATTCGCTATTCGTCACCATTTAGGAAGCGCAGGGGATTGGCTTTCACAAGACGTCGATACTTGGCTTCCACTTCTGAAACTTCGGTTCCTAAAAACTTGGCTTCTTGTACGACCCAGTCCTTCCAAGCGCTTGCTAGGGTCTGACCACTTCCAGCAATTTCACCAGAAAGTAAACTTGCGCGCTTTCCTAAAGCCTGAATTTTAATGTCTCCAAATGTGCTCTTGGTGCCGCTTCGCATTTCTGCTGAAGGTGCGCAATCTGACACGAATCCAATCGCATTTTTCGCGTGAAGATTGAGAGTCCAGCGAATGACCGCGGGATGCACATGGATTTGATCGATAATGACTTGCACATATACATCATCGCGGCCGAGTGCTGCCCCAATTGCTCCGGGATCGCGGTGATGAAATTGGGAGGCGTTCCATGCATGTGTGATCGAGTGCATTCCTAGATCAAAAGCGCTTCGAGCTTGTTCATAGTTCGCACGCGAATGGCCTAGGCTGAGACGTACTTCGCGTTCGTTTGCCCAAGCAATTATTTTTTTCATCGTAGGTTTTTCGTGGATCTCGGGCGCGATTGTGATGATGCGAATGGTTTCATCGCTTAATTTCCAAAGACGGTCGAGTTCTTTGATCGTAGCCTGCCGTAAGGCTTTCTTAGGGTGAATGCCTGCTGCTTCAGGGTTAATAAAGGGTCCCTCGAGATGAATGCCAAGGGGAACTGCGCCACCTTTTCGAGTAGATGTGTTTTTCCAGGTATTAACCCAAGATCCGACAACTGAAATCTGCTTTTCCAAAATTCCAACATCGCTAGAGATTATAGTGGGAGTAAATCCTGTTGTACCTTTTGCTAACAACTGTTGAGACAGTGCATCGAGCTCAGTGTAACTCGCTTTCAGTAAATCAATGCCGAAGGCTCCGTTACATTGTAAATCGATCATTTCTTCTTGGATTTCCGTTCGGCTAAGAGCTGCACGGCTTGTTCGAGGGTGACGTCTTCCGGTTTGGTTTCTTTCGGAATCGACGCATTCTTAGTGCCTTGTTTAACGTACAGTCCGTATTTGCCATCGTAGAGACCGATTTTTTTGCCGGTCTTCGGATCGTTTCCTAGGTCCTTTACGAGTTTCGATCCACCACGGCCCTTTTTCTCTTCTTTTAAGATCTCAAGCGCACGAGATAACTCGACAGTGTACACGTTGTCGTCTTTTTTGAGAGAGCGATAGTCTCCATCGTGCATGACGTAGGGTCCGAATCGTCCGACATTGACTGCTACTGGCTTTCCTGTTTCTGGGTGTATGCCTAGATCACGAGGTAAGCTGAGGAGTTTGAGAGCCTGCTCAAGAGTGATGTCTTTTGGGCTGATCTCTTTTGGGACACCCGCGCGTCGAGGTTTCGGATTTTCGTCAGTCGCTTCACCTTGCTGAACGTAAGGTCCATAGCGTCCAAGAAGGCAATAGATCGGTTCACCTGTGGTTGGATGTTTACCAAGCGGTTCATTGCCTTTTTTCGAAGCCTCTAAGATATCGAGAGCTTTTTGAGGAGTAAGATCAGCTGGCGCAACATCTTCTGGAATAGACGCATGCTGTTCGCCTTGCACCAAATAGGCGCCATAGCGGCCGATCTTAACTTCGACCCCTTTTAAACCTAGAAGATGTAAGGAGCGAGACTCGTTTGGATCAATCTTCTTTTCTTGTGAGGCTGTCCATTCTCTTAGTCCTTTTTTGCCATGGTAAAAAGCTTTGAGGTAGGGAAGAGCTGTTAATTTTCCTTCGGCAATCTGGTCGAGAGATTTTTCCATCTCGGATGTAAAGCTCAGGTCNNAAGGATCAAAATGCTTTTCTAATAGTTGGATGACCGCGACACCCGTAAAAGTCGGGACCAGCGCGTTTCCTTCTTTGCGGACATACGCACGGTCTTGGAGTGTCCCAATGATGCTGGCGTAAGTGGATGGTCGACCGATCTCTTCTTTTTCAAGTGTCTGAACTAATGAAGCTTCAGTGTACCTAGCTGGAGGCTGTGTTTCGTGTTCAGAAACATCGATCTTGTCGAGTTGAACAACGTCCTTTTCTTTCAGTTCTGGAAGAAGCGTTTCTTTATCTTCGAGCGCTGCTTCTGGATCATCGGTTCCCTCAACATACGCTCTGAGAAATCCTGGGAACAAGATCCGTGTACCGGATGCAGAGAAAGTCGCTTCACCTGCTTGAATGCGCACCGAAACAGAAAGCTTTTTCGCTTCTGCCATCTGGCTGGCGACTGTTCTTTTCCAGATCAGTTCNNCCGCTCAAGCCGCTTTCGGATGGGTGAACAAATTCACTTCCCGCTGGTCGAATCGCTTCATGGGCTTCTTGAGCACCTTTTTTAGAAGTAAATTGTCGCGGTTCAGGTGAAAGGTAATCTTTTCCGTAGAGGTTTTGTACGACCGCTCGAGCACCTTCAAGCGCTTGAGCTGACAGATTAGGCGAGTCCGTACGCATATAGGTAATGAGACCTTCTTCGTACAGCCTTTGCGCAATTCGCATCGTGTCTTTTGAGCCGAGACCAAGTTTACGATTGGACTCTTGCTGAAGAGTCGAAGTGATGAAAGGTGGAGTCGGTTTACTTTGAAATGTTTTCTCTTCAACTGAGCTGATAACCCATTTCTCTTTTTTGAGGCGAGAGAGGAGATCTTCAGCTGGTTCTTTTTCAAGAACAAATACTTTGTCTGGATTGGTCAGTTTTCCGGTTTCTTCACCAAAATCCTTACCCGTGGCAATGCGTTTATCAGAAACAGAGATGAGCTTACCTTCGAAAGGTTGGCCGTTTTTCTCGAGAGTCACTTGCAGGCCATGGTAGCTGGCGCGAACAAAGCGCATGCGCTGGCGTTCACGCTCGACTATTAATCTCAATCCTGCGGATTGAACTCGGCCAGCAGAAAGGCCATAGGCGATCTTTTTCCAGATGACAGGAGAAATGGTGTAACCCACGAGGCGGTCAAGAATTCGGCGTGCTTCTTGAGACTGAACAAGTTGCTGATCGATCTCTCTCGTGTGATCAATCGCTTTTTCAATCGCGCTCTTGGTGATCTCGTGAAAGACCATGCGCTTGACGGGAACTTTGGGCTTAAGAAGTTGTAAAAGATGCCACGAAATACTTTCTCCTTCGCGGTCTTCGTCAGTTGCGAGATAGAGTTCATCGGCTTCTTTGAGAAGCGTTTTTAAGTTCTGGACGATCTTGGACTTTCCCTTTGGAACGACATAAAGAACTTCAAAGTCCTTGTCGACATTGACACCGATCTTGGACCATTCTTCTTCTTTGACGCTCTTAGGTATCTCAGCCGCAGATTGAGGTAGGTCGCGCACGTGTCCCATGCTGGCTTCGACGAGAAAATTTTTGGGCAAAAACTTACGGATCGTCTTCGCCTTGGTAGGCGACTCAACGATCACGAGGCAGACCTTTTTGTTCATCAGCGCGTGTTCCTTATGAGCTTAGAGCTGGCGTGTTTACGCCCGGGCCTTTAAGGCATAGCTCTGCTAGTAGCTCTATTGCTGCCATTATCAATTTGAAAAGGGCAAATTACAAATCTTTAAAAATTTGATTTAGATTTGTTCTTAACGCGGGGCCGTATATTTGTCTGCGGAGGTCTTAAAATGTAACCACCTCCATAGACGGAGTCGAGGCTATGGTCAAAGCCCTCGAGACTGTTTCTTAGAGTCATGATGTGAACATCAACCGTGCGTGGTGAGACAACGGAGTCCTGCCAGACGATCGAGACAATTTTCTCGCGGCTGAGAAGCTGATTAGCATGCTCAAGAAAACATTTGAGTAAATCGAATTGCAACACGCTGAGGATGATCGTTTGATCCGCAATCTTCACTTCTAGATTGTTTAAATTAGCAGTGAGATTGCCGCATTGGAGTACAGACGGCTTTACAGTTTTTTCAATATTTCTTCGGGCCTTGGACTGTAGGCGCGCGATCAGCTCTTCTGGGATAAAAGGCTTAGAGATAAAATCGTCGGCTCCCGCTCCAAAAGCGCGAACCCGGCTATCAAGCTCATCATTTCCAGTAAGAAAAATTATCGGGATATCTCTCGTTTTTGGAGTACCTCGTAGGTGCTCGCAAAGAGCGATGCCATCCATTTTTGGGATTCGAAGATCGAGTAGGATAAGATCGGGAACATTGAGGTCCGCTAATGTTGATCCTTCTTCTCCATCACTTGCAGAAAAAATTTCGAAATGGGGACTCAAGAGCTCGATGAGCATCTCGCGGATTTCCGGCTCATCTTCTACGATTAAAAGCTTCTGCCTTATCATTCTGACCTCGCGCACGGAACTTCTCTCAAGTTGCATATAGCTTTTATGATCATTGGAATTGCCGGCTCTGGCAAGTGGTCTGAGATAATTTCGTAATAGTTCTTTATACGCTGGTCCTGTGACATGCTTATTTAATTGTGACGCAACGCATGCATAAATGCAAATTGGGCCCTTGGGTGGATGGATTATTTTGAGGTAGGGTCTGCCCATATGAAGAGCAGAGTCGAGAGAGCGGCCTATGTCCGCAAAATGTTGGATGAACTTTACCCGCGTCCGCCCATCCCTTTGGATCATGAAGATGCCTACACGTTACTGATCGCTGTTTTGCTCTCAGCTCAGACGACGGATAAGAGAGTCAATTTAGTAACTCCTGCATTGTTCGCTATGGCCAAAACTCCAGAAGCTATGAGTCAAATTTCGGTAGAAAAGATTCATGCAGTAATTAAGACATGTGGGCTTGCACCTCAAAAAGCGCGCGCGATCTCTGGACTGTCTAAAATTTTGGTAGAACGATTTGGCGGACAAGTGCCTCGCACTTTTGAGGAGCTCGAGAGCTTACCCGGTGTTGGACATAAAACGGCCTCAGTCGTGATGACTCAAGCTTTTGGCGTGCCTGCATTTCCGGTCGATACTCATATTCATCGATTGGCTCAGAGATGGGGACTTAGCAGTGGCAAAAATGTTGTCGAAACAGAGAGAGATTTGAAAGCTGCGTTTCCAGAGGAAACTTGGAATAAACTGCATTTGCAGATTATCTATTTTGGTCGCGAGCACTGTACAGCGCGTGGTTGTGATGGCATGAGTTGCCGGATCTGTGCGGAAATTGGCGGTTCGAAAGCGCACGCCGTGGGTAGTGTGAAAAAGGCTGTAAAGAAAGCCGCAAAAAAAGTGGCCAAGAAAGTCGCAAAAAAGGTCACTAAGACATTCACGAAGAGCGCCGGTAAAAGTTCGACAAAAAAGAGGTAACAGGGCGGGGTGTGTGATCGCGTGGGGGCGAAGTAGAACTAAAGTTATAGGTGCGGCGCATGTATAACTTTAGTTCTACTTGGCACAATCTGAGTACAGATCCGAGGTTACAAATTTTAAATTAAATCAGTTTACTAATTGCCTTAGTAGACAGTATTAGTCGGCCGTGTTACTGAGACGCCGGAGTCTTTATGAACAACATGTTTTCGGCAGTTTTAATGGTTTTGTTTTCAATCAGTTCCGTCAGCAGCGCATTCGCCTCGGAAAAGCCCATCAAGATCATCTGTGGTCTTGTGGTGGATGCGGTGTCTGATCCAGGTAAACGAGGTAGTGGTAAATGGACCCATTATCTCACTCTTCAACAAGTTCGTTACGGAAAAATTGAGAATGACCAAGTCATTTTGGATGAAAGAGATTCGGAAAATCAGGTCCTCACGCTCAATCAACCCAGCGTCGACTTTGTTTTTGGAGACGTATTTGCGGAAGCAAAAGAGAGGAAATTCTTTCTCTGTATAGGCTACCCGCATAAGAAGAAAACCAAGGGGGTTCGATTTCCCTATGAAATGGGTGCAGCACCGAACCTCCATCAAGCTGCGTATGATCTCGAAACGCATCGACAATTTAAGTAGTCGTTACGGTTTCAGTACTATTTATATTTAGAAGGAAAACCTATGAATAAGTTAATTCTAGTATTTTGTTTAATGTGTGGATCATCAGCATTAGCGGCAACTGAGTATGGTTACCTAAAGGGACAAGTAACACAAATTTGGAGCGATCCTTTAGTTGATGAAAACAATGTAACTGTAAACATGACTATTACACATTCAGGGTCGATCGCACTTCCAAAGATAGGTGAATATGCATTTAAGATCTCAAGGACCGAGCCTTGCTACGACATGGTCAAGCTAGCTGTGAGTTCAAATGTAGATTTCCGTATCAACGCTCATTTTGACGAAGAAAGAACCGTGGTATCCGTGCCAGGAAATAAAGCTCCAAATAGCTGCGCGATCTTGAAACGCTAATTTCATCTAATTATTTAATGATCTTTCGCCTCACTGGCGGCGTCTCGGGCTGAATCTTTGGAGTAATTCGAGGTTTTGCCACGGTGGCTGACGCGTCTGTCGTTCGTGCTTTATCTTTCACGATGACACTGCCTTTATTTTTACGAAAGTTTTTCTGCTGACTTCTTCCTAAGAAAGTCCAAGCAACAAATCGACTCTTTTTCTGGCCTTGCGCCATTTCGATTGTCTTGCAAGCGACTGCGCCTGTTTTTCGGATCGCATTGTAAANNGCTGGTAAGTTCGTTTCTTTTGAAACCAATGTGGTGAACCAACAAATATTATTCTGAAACTGCACGCTCTCTTTGATCATCGCAGCGACAAACGCTGACTCACCGCCTGGGCACCACAGCTCAGCTCCTTCACCACCAAAGTTACGGGTGCTCGATTGTCTATGAGTATTTTTGCCTAAATTTTTCCACTTTCGATCTGATCCTGCATTGGCCTCTTCAAGGGAAGCATGAAAAGGAGGATTGCACATCGATGCTTCAAAGCGATCCTCAGGCCGTACGATTCCACGAAAGATTTGTGTTGCAGTGGTTTGCCGAACCAGCTTGATCGATTCTGAAAACTTTGGATTTGCTTCCAAGACACGTTTGGCCGAACTGAGCGCTTCTTCGTTGAGATCTGTACCTGTAAAGGTCCAACCATACTCGGCATGTCCAATCAGCGGGTAGATGCAGTTTGCGCCAACACCGATATCTAATACCTGTGTAATCTTGCCCTTCGGAACAATGCCTCCGCTTAGAGAGCCTAATAGATCTGCTAAGTGATGGATATAATCAGCCCTTCCAGGCACGGGTGGGCAAAGGGCACCTTCTGGGATGTCCCACTGCTTTACTCCATAAAAATGATCGAGAAGCGCGCGGTTCAGAGTCTTAACGGCTTCCGGATTTGCAAAGTCGATGGACTCATCCCCATGTTCATTAAGACCTACAAATCGAGCGAGTTCAGGGCAAGTTTGAATGAGCTTCTTAAAGTCGTAGTGATCTTTATGGCGATTTCGGGGATGTAGTCCTGACTTCTTTTTTAGGGGCATATATCGGACCCTATAACTGCACAATTTTCGATAATGTCTGCGCAGACTCTACACACGCAAGCGCTGCTTCACGGCCTTTGTTGTGTGCGCCTGGGCGGCTGCGCAAGAGGGCCTGCTCTTCTTCGTACACGGTGAGAACTCCAAATGCGATTGGGACTGAAGTTTTTAAAGTCGCGCTCATGAGGCCTTGCGAGAGTCCGTTGCAGATAGCTTCGAAGTGGTAAGTATCTCCCTTAATCACACATCCTAAACAGATCACTCCGGAGTAAGTTCCTTTTTCAGCGAGCTTTTGTGCGATCAGAGGAATTTCAAATGCTCCAGGGGCTGGAAAGAGATCTTCATGAGAAAATTCGATTCCCTTTTCAGCGAGAACTTCCTTTGTGCCTTGAAGGAGGCCGTCTGCTATTTCTTTGTAGTATCCACTGTAGACGATCGCAAATTTCATAGTCTTTCCTTGTTATCAAATGAACTCAATTAACGTCAAAATAACGCGCATGCACTACCAAAAGGTCGGGACCACCCTTGTTTACTTCAGAAGGTGACCGAGTTTCTCGCGCTTGCTTGTTAGATAACTCAAGTTATGTGGATTAGAATCCATCTGAAGCGGTACTCTTTCGACGACTTCGAGTCCAAATCCATCGAGTCCTACAATCTTTTTTGGGTTATTGGTGAGGAGTCGGATCTGAGTAGCGCCCAATTGCTTTAAGATCTGAGCGCCGAGCCCGTACTGTCTGAGGTCGGCTTGGAAGCCCAAGTGCCGATTAGCCTCTACTGTGTCCATGCCTTGGTCCTGAAGTTCGTATGCACGGATCTTATTAGCGAGTCCGATGCCGCGGCCTTCATGGCTTCTCATGTAGACCAATATTCCATTACCGCTTTCACCGATTTGCTGAAGAGCAGCCTGGAGTTGTGGTCCGCAGTCGCAACGCAAAGAGCCGAGTGCATCTCCGGTTAAACACTCAGAGTGTACTCGAACAAGTGTAGGATCTTTCACTTCACCGCGCACGAGAGCTAAGTGCTCTGTACCGTCAATGCGAGATCGAAAGGCGTGAAGTGTAAACGGATGTCCGGCGTAAGTGGTTGGAAATTTGGTTTTAGCAATCTCCTCTACGAGGCTCTCGCGAGCCATACGACGTGCGATCAAGTCTTGGATGCTGATGATGGGTAGACCATGAGTNNTCCTTCATGATCTCGCAGATCACGGCAGCCGGTCGGAGTCCCGCCATACGAGCGAGGTCCACAGATCCTTCGGTATGACCAGCGCGAACCAGTACTCCGCCATCAACTGCACGAAGCGGGAATACGTGGCCAGGAGAAAGGATGTCTTCGGGGCGAGTACGTGGATCCACGGCTACTTGGATGGTGCGGGCACGATCATGAGCAGAGATCCCGGTCGTTACTCCTGTTCGAGCTTCGATTGAGATTGTAAAAGCGGTTTGCCTAGGTGACTGATTACGGGGAGCCATCATCGGAAGCTTAAGTTCTTCAACTCTCGATGCTTCCAATGTGAGGCAAATCAAGCCGCGGGCATGTTTCGCCATGAAGTTAATGTTCTCAGGAGTAGCAAACTCGGCGGCCATCACGAGGTCGCCTTCGTTTTCACGATCCTCATCATCGACGAGGATGATCATTTTCCCTGCTTTTAAGAATTCTAAGGCTTCAGATAGTTTTGGCATAAGTTGTCCACGTATTTTGCGAGTATATCGATTTCAAAATTGATAGGTGCGCCTTCTGAAAGCGCGTGAAAATTGGTGTGAGTCCATGTGTGGGGAATCAACATGATCTTAAAGCGAGTCATCGCATCGACGCTCGCATTTTTTTCGATAC
>DBAE01000245.1:18042-29455 GCA_002291495.1 Bacteriovoracaceae bacterium UBA1018
AGGTACTAGGTACTTTGAAAATTCGGATGAGATCAGAAAACTTGTTTCATAGCTCTCAGCGATCGGAGTAACTTTTTCGAGTGTGCAAACTCCATCGACATGTCCTTGGACCCAGTGGCCTGAGAGATGACCTGATGGAGTCATCGCGCGTTCGAGGTTTACTTTGCTATGAGGTGCCAGGGATTTAAATGCTGTAACGTTCATCGTCTCAGGACTCACAAAAAACATCGCCTGGCCGGCAGAGTTTTCGGCGTCAGTATTAGCCCCGGTTTCAGCTACGGTTTCAGCGACAGTTAGACATACTCCGTTGACCGCAACGCTTTCTCCTAGCGCCAGGTCTGTGTACCCAGTATTGATCACAACCTTCCGGGATTGCTGAGCAACCGTTTCAATACTGGTAATTGAACCTACTTTTTCAATAATGCCTGTAAACATGAACTCCAACTTCTAAATTAGCTCTCGTCTAACGCCGAGATATTACCGCGACTTCCATTCAATCTGATCTGGATCCGATAGGGAAGAGCCCTGCCTAATTACCACATGCTGATTCCAAAATCCCGTAGAGAGAATAGAACGCGTGAGCGTCGGGCCAGCTTCAATGAGGACCTGTAAAACCCCCTTTTGGCCAAGAAATATTAGGGACTCTTCTAGGTCTTTAAATGTAATTACTTGAAATCCTTGCGCTTCTCTTTGGATCTTCCACTCTTCAGGCAGGCGGCCCTGTCGGTCCAATACAACAATCCAACGATTTTTGCCGGGATGATCTGGGATATGTCGGACGGTAAACTCGGGGCGATCAGCTAGCACGGTCCCTATCCCTGTCAGAATGGCGTCTGATTGCTTGCGCAGCTGGTGAGCCAGCTCGAGAGAGGAAGTCGAGGTAAAGGTTTTTTGCCCAGGCGGCGGAATCATAGAGCCGGTGCGATCGTGAGCAGTTTTGACGATGATCCATGGACGTCGATGGATCGACCAGTGAGAAAAGGCTTGGATGAGTTTGAGGCAATCATTCTCAAGGTCGCGCGCACGAGAAACTTCTACAAAATCGCGGATCCATTTTGATTGCACTCCCGCTTCGATGAGCTTGGAGTGTCCACCGCCCAGTACGAGTGGGTTTGGATCTTTGCATCCGATGACCACGTTTTTGATCCCAGAGCTCATGATTGCTTCCGAGCATGGTGGAGTTCGACCTTGATGATTACAGGGCTCGAGCGTGACTACGAGAGCATGCGCTTGAGAAAGTATTCCCTTTGCCTTGAGGTCTTGGATCACCAGTGCTTCAGCATGGGGTGAGCCTGCTTTTTGATGTGCCTGTAGGCTCAAAATATTACCAGCAGCGTCTAAAGCACATGCACCCACGGG
This sequence comes from Bacteriovoracaceae bacterium UBA1018, assembly GCA_002291495.1. Classification (GTDB taxonomy): domain Bacteria; phylum Bdellovibrionota; class UBA1018; order UBA1018; family UBA1018; genus UBA1018. Next base: position 19,402 of record DBAE01000245.1, read on the forward strand.
TGGGTTTGGAGCTGTAGAGCCCAAAAACTTCTGAGCCTCCGCAATAGCGGCCTCAAGGGCTGAAAATATTTTGGAGTCTTCAATCATAAGTTACCTATTATTTTCGAAGTCATAGCACAGACTCATGCGCTTGTCGTATAGGGGGTTGATCTCTTCTGTAGATGTATTACTATGAGGTAACACCATAGTAAACGCATCGGAGATGTATATGCAGAACGTGCTTCTAATTGATTCGACAGCAGAAATTCATCAAGCGGCAGAGCTAGTTTTGAAAGATGATTTCAAAACCCTGCACGCAAATTCGCTTCAACAAGCGGAATCTATTCTAAAAAAAGAGAAGATCGACATCGTAGTTCTCGAAACCCAGCATCCAGATGGAAGTGGGTTTGAGTTCTGTACTGAGCTCAAGACGATGGATCAGGCGCAAAACGTGCCGTTTATGTTTATCAGCAAGAGCACCCAAACTGTGGATAAGCTCATGGCCTTTTCTCTAGGCGCTGAGGACTATTTATCCAAGCCTTATGATCCTTTGGAGCTCAGGGCGCGTATTCAGGCGCGGCTCAAAATCCGATCAAAAATAGCTCCGGCCGAAAACCTCAAAAAAGGCGAACTGAGATTTGATCTGAGTTTTCATCGAGCTTTCTTAAATGAAGGTGGGNNTTTTTGGCTCGAAAAGACGGCCAAATTTATAGCCGCGAACAACTCGTTCAGAACATCTGGAAAAACGACGTTCGCATTATGGATGAGAACATTTATACCCACATTTCCGCTATTCGTAAAAAGCTCGGCAAGAAGAGTGGGTATGTGCAATGTGTGCCTCGTGTCGGCTATCGCTTCAATTCGACGGAAGCTCCGCAAAACAAGTAGGACACTTACTTATTCAGTAAGACCAACGCGGCTCAGCCACTGCTCATCGACTGATTCGACAGGAAGCTGAGTCGCGATTTTACGCTCTTCTTCTGCTAGGAGAGTGGAAAGATATCTTTCCGTGTAACTCGGAATGATGACGACGATCATCTTGCCTTTGTTTTCTGGTCGGGCAGCTACTTTTAGGGCAGCAATCATGGCGGCCCCAGAACTTATTCCGACAGGGACGCCTTCTTCTTTAATGAGGCGTTTTGCCATCGCAAATGCATCTGCACTATTTACGGACTGAACTTCGTCCACTACTGAGCGATCTAGATTTTTCGGGATAAACCCAGCTCCGAGACCTTGGATCTTATGAGATCCAGGCTTGCCCCCACCAATAACTGCAGACTCCTCAGGCTCAACAGCGACTACCTTCATCGAAGGTTTTTTAGCTTTAATCACTGTTCCGACGCCAGTTAGCGTTCCTCCGGTTCCTACTCCTCCGACCAAGATGTCGATCTTTCNNGTATATTTGGGTTAGAGGGATTTTCAAATTGTCTCGGCATGAAAGTCTGCGGGCTTTTTTCACTGAGCTCCATTGCTTTAGCAATTGCGCCCTTCATACCTAGGGGTCCAGGAGTTAAAATGAGCTTGGCTCCAAGCAAAAGAAGCAGCGTCTTTCGTTCTTGAGATACGGTCTCCGGCATGACCAGAGTAATCGGGTAGCCTTTGGCTGCAGCGACAAATGCTAAAGCAATACCTGTATTGCCGCTGGTAGGCTCGAGGATGGACATCCCAGATTTGAGGCGTCCGTCTTTTTCAGCATCTTCGATCATTTTCGATCCGATGCGATCTTTGACTGAACCCAGCGGATTAAAAAATTCGAGTTTCAGAACTAGGTCGCCCGGAAGATCTCTTCCAATGCGCTGCAGTCGGATTAACGGTGTTCGACCGATGGTCTGAGTGATGTTGTCATAAATTTTCATGGTTTTTTTGCTCCAATCTCTTCGTGCTTGAGCTCGTGTCCTGGAGCAATTCCTTGAGGCAATATCCGAGCCGGGATACCGATTGCAGTCGACCTTTCTGGAACGTCAGATACGACGACCGAGTTAGCACCGATCCGGGAGTAGTCTCCGATATGGATATTTCCTAAAACTTTTGCGCCTGACCCGATGACGACGTGATTGCCCACAGTAGGATGCCGTTTTACTCTCTTGAGATCCGTCCCGCCTAGAGTAACACCATGATAGATAATCACGTGATCACCGATGATTGCTGTTTCGCCGATGACTACACCCATTCCATGATCGATGACGAGATTGCTTCCGATGGTTGCGCCTGGGTGGATATCGATCCCAGTCAGGAATCGAGAAAACTCTGAGATCATACGCGGGATAAACGGAATCTTTCTCTTGTAAAAAAAGTGGGCGAGTCTATGAAAAGCGAGTGCCTTAATCCCAGGATAGAGAAATAAAACTTCAAGCGAGCTATCCGTGGCCGGGTCGTATTTTCTATAGGCTCTGAGGAGCTCTAGCATGCGCAAGTTCCTTTATAGGGCCACCTTAGCGAAAGTCGGCTTTCATGGCAAAATTAAGTTTTAGATTCTGGGCCGACTCCCATAAGATGCCCCCAGATGGGTCTTTCCGGTTATTTAGCAGCTGAAGGTTTTGTACACGAGCTCTTGCGTGAGATTCAGTACCGTTTTCCGACCATCGAGTTAGATAAATTGGAACGCTATGGAGATCTGGTTTTGGTGCCCGGTTCTGAGCATAAGCTCTATTGGGCCCGAAACACATGGAGAAATGTCGAGCGGGTTCAGTTTCAGTCGATTTCCGAAGCCGCGAAAGCATTAAAATCTCGGGGCCTTCGCTGGGTAAATTATCCACAGTCGCACCATCGGCGTGCGAGCCTTATTTCAGAACAACTCAATACTGTAAAAGTGGCGCCACTGGTTTTTGGTCGAGATCCATTGCCTACGAAAAATCATGGCTCATGGCTTCTTACTTCTGAAATGGAGTTATTAGTATCGTCGCAATCGGTCGCAAAGACCCCTCATGGGGATGTTCAATTTGAAGAAGATAAAACGTCCGCACCGTCTCGAGCCTACCTCAAGATGTGGGAGGCACTGACTCGTTTAGGCATTTATCCAAAAAAAGAGGATCGTTGTATTGACTTAGGTAGTAGCCCAGGAGGATGGACGTGGGCGCTTGCTCGACTAGCAGGTGAAGTTTTTAGTGTGGATAAAGCACCTCTGGCTCCATCGGTAGCTCAAATGAAAAATGTTCGCTTTTTACAAGACAGCGCTTTTGAGCTCGATCTAAGTCAACTCGGCCAACTCGATTGGATCTGCTCGGACGTCATCTGCGCTCCAGAACGACTCTTACAACTCGTAAAAAAATGGGAATCCTTTTTTCCAAAGGCTCATTTTATTTGCACGATTAAATTTAAAGGGGAGTGCGATTTTAAAGTGATCGACGACTTTTCGACCATTCCACATTCTCAAATTGTGCATCTGACCGCGAACAAACATGAGCTGACCTGGATACGGTCTACACTCAGCTAGAGTTATGACATGGTCACTTCGACGTTAAAACGTCCCACGTCGCTGTAAAACGGAATTACGATGGTTGTCTTACCTGCTTGTGTATTAGAACGAATAGTATCGCCATAGATGAGTGTAGGTAAGGCCATTTGGATAGAGTGACCTTGCTGATCATTCAAAACCACTTTTGCAGAACCTAGAATAATATTGAGTAACTCTGCAACGGCGTCTTCTAGCCCCGGTGGAAGTTCAGTAAATTCTTCACCTAACATTTTGGACACGAGTTTTAGGTAAACATCCTTTTTGAAACTCAAAGTGTAGGAGCCATTCAGAGATTCGCTTGTGATCCCAATAAAGCCAGCGATGTCGTACGAAACCGAGTCCGAGCTGGTTTTGGCCGAAGGGCTACCTGGAGACGCGTCGATGCCACACTGGACTTTTAGCGCGCCGATAGTTCCGTCCACGAAAGGCTTAAAGAATGCTGCTCTGTCGGCGTTAGTGAGTGTCCGAGATTTTGAGTCTTTAATTTTTTCTGAATCTTTCAGCGGATTGAGAGCAAATTCGAGAAAAAAGCGTCCCATTTTTGTCTTGATCGGAATGACTACCATCTTCTGCAGCTTAGACTCGGGGCTGATCATTTTTCCGCCGCGTAGGACATTGGGAATCGCCATTTGGATATTATGGCCTTGTTGGTTGAGCGCAAGTTTTGCGTCCCCGAAGATAATATTCATGAGTTCTGCTGCAGCATCTTCATTAGTTTTATCAATCTTGGTGACAGATTCACCAAGCATTTGGGTCAAAAGTTCTAGATAGATTTCCTTTTGAAAGTAGATTCCAACTGAACCGCGTGCGGTCGCGCTGGTGATGCCAATCAAACCCGCAATGTCGAAAGGTAGCGCTGGTTCGACTCCTTTTTCGTAAGCATCTTCTTGGGTCGCTTCAGTCTTACACATGACCTGAAGGGTTTTAATTGTCGACTCCGCGACCTTATCGAAGATCTGTTGAATATTGATTGCCATACAAAAATAGTAACAGGAAAGTTCGCGGCCGCGCAAAGCAAAGTGGCTTCACTATGTCATGACTCATTGAGTCAATGGTGGTGTCAACATTACATTATTAATCAATAAATAAAGTTTAAGATTATTCAGGGGATCACCGACGAGTGGTTGGGTGATACTATGCACACAAAATTGAAGAATGCTCGAAAAACAGTTCATGCGGCTCTGATCCTTACGGCGACAGCCTTGGTCAGTTCATGCTCATCTCAGTCGAGAATAGATACGGACCTTCCGACGGATGATCCGGCACTAGCGCCAGATGCCACAGCTAGCACTGACGAAGTACCGGCTGACGCAGACGTAGCGCCTTCTGATACATCGGCTGAAACGGCCTCTACTGAGTCCAGTTCCACCGAATCCAGCTCTACTGAATCGGGATCAACTGAAACCGCTTCCGCTGAGATCCCGCCTTCCACAATGCCTGGCGATAAAGGAGATACGACAACTGGTGCAGTTGCTGCGACCACTCCTTCGATTTCGGATGAAAGCTCGTCCAGCGAGACAAAAAGTTCAAAACCAAGAAAGATTGCAAACGAGTCTAAGCCTCGTAAAAAAGCACGTAAGGCTAAGAGTGAGGCAGTGACTGATGAAATGGCACCACCGATGGCAGCTGCACCAGCAGAAGTCCCGTCGATGGACTCTGCTGCGGCTCCTGTAGGAAATCAAATGGCAGCTTCAGCTGCAGACGGCTCACAACCTACAACTACTGAACCACAAATGGCAGCAGTTCAAGAGGCGACACCTGCCCCAGTTCAAACTGCAGCCCCAGTGGTCGAGTACAATACCCCAGCTCCTCAGGCCGCAAGTAGTGAGATGGATGCAGATCAACCTAAACCGTTCTACAAAACAACTTGGTTTATGCTTGTCGCCGGACTTTGAGTAGTGGGCGTGGTGGTCGGAATGGCACGCGGTCGAAGGAATTTTGACTAAGCGACTCGTTTAGGTTTGTGCACCAAAAGATTTTCAAACTCTTCTAAAGTCTTGCGCACTTGATTGATTGCTTGGGTGATCTGTTCAGGTTTGCAATCTTTCTCTTCGCTGAGATTAATCGCATGCGAGCTTTCTTCGATGATTCGCATGAGCATTTCCATTCGATCATTGCTGACTTCAGTGGTGCGTTTCTTGACCGGTTCAAAATCGTGTACAATGATTTCGGTTTTTCCGCCGTGGCTATGGATCGCTTTTACTTCCTCTAACGACTGATAAAAGCAAAGACTACTTTTATTCGAGATCCAACGCAGAGCACACCAACCATTGGTAAACTGTACGCCTTCGACCACAGGGCCTGTGCCGCTCACCCCGGTCTCGTCATTATTGCGATAAAAATGGAAAAGTTTCATAGCTAGAATCGCTGTATGCATTTTCAACGCCATGCGCTTTTTGGGCTAGTCTCAGTATGGGTCAAAAGGTTATATTGCAGACATGAGTCAAGAGCGTCCGGCAATATATGAAGTGCTTAGTCAATCTCTGGATGAGGCGGAGTGGGCCTGGTTGAAAATGCATGCAGAACGAGATGGCCTGATTGTCGTTTCGCAAGATTTAGATTTGCTCAATGTCGGAGTAAAACTCGCAGAAGACAATAAGTCTGATATTCAAAAATGGATACAAGAGCACAAAATCACTAAACCGACTCAAGAGCAGTTAGCTACGTGGAACGAGAAGCCTACGAAGCGCTTTTTGTCCTTAGTGGTTCAGCCATTTGTGTTGATTCAGGAAGTAGTGATTGCTCCAGGAACGCAGACGGTTCATTAATTGTAACTTTTAAATTGTTACTTTTAAAGAAAAGCGAACAGCTGGTACATGCGGTATTGAGAGTGCTTTAAAGCTTAACAAAGTATCCTTGAGCGTGCTTACCGCAGAGTAAGATTTCTATCTTCTCTAACTTCTCTTTGAAAAACTCATCACACGCTTTTTTTACTCCTGGAAGTTTGTTGAAGCGGTCCAGGACTGAAGGATCACAGTAGTCATCAATAAGCACAATTGCGCCGCGGGAGAGCCTTGGGTAAACCGCAGCCAGGCTTTCTAATATTGAAGAGTAGAAATCTCCATCTAAGTGGGCGAACGAGATAACTTCCGGCAAACGATTCGGAAGGATCTCTGAAAACCAACCCTCATGAATCGTGGGAAGAGTAGCGCCATACTTTTCGAAGCGTGCGATCAGCCGATCTCGAAATGCTTTTAGCCAGCCTTTTTGATAGGGAGTTTCACCATCTTCAATCGACTTTTCAGGAAGTCCACGAAATGAATCGTAGAGGTGAAGGGTTTTATTTGAGCCACTCTGATCTAAGATTTTTTGAATGAGAAGTGCCGCCACACCTTCATGGCATCCGAGCTCCACCAGGTCACCTTCAGTATGGGTGACAAGCACTCTCTGCACGAGATGGTAGAGATTGATGAGCTTTTCTTCGCTCATCATGGGATTTGTAATTTGAGGTATGAGCTCAGCGCAGAGATGTCTCGACATGCCACTGCGATAGCATACTGTTCACTGAATATCGCTTCGAATTTCGCGTTCTTCGGTGCTGCTATCAGGCTCTACGGTGAAATTAATACGGCCAATNNATTTCGCGCTCATCGAGTGTTTCGACTTGGACTCGCCATTGGCCCGGCCGATAGTTAGCCTTTTTTGTAACTCCACGATAGCCCTCATCTCTTCCACCCACAATCGCTATCGGGATGGCGTCTGAAGAGATCCAGCCTTGTCTAGGATCACGATAGAGCCATCGGACCTGAAGACTATCTTTAAAACGAGTCGGTGAAAATATGCGCACGAAACAAAAAATCGTATCTCCCGGTCGCGCCAAAAAAGTCTGGTCTCCGTGTTGCCAAAATTTCCAACGAGGGCGTGTATAGCTGAGCATATACTTACCCTCAGACTTTTTGATGTCATGATAAATCCCCATGTAGCTCACTGAGAGTGGAACGGGGGGGATGACATGAGCAAAGTAGAGACCAGCAAAGATGATTTGAATGCCTACAAAGGGTGCTATCAAGTGCGTGCGTAAGTAATTATATTCTAGCTTAGCTTTGCGATTGAGAACTCGATAAAAACCCCAGAAAAAGAGAAGAGTTCCAATTACTGCACATACAAACGGAATGTCTCCGATAAATCCTAGAAGAATAGGTGCGAGGCATACTAGGTATGAAATGACACAAAGACTTAGAAATGCCACGTGAACACGCGTCTGCGATTTACCAAATCTCTTAAACTCATTGATGATCAGTAACGCCATGAGGAGAGCGATAAATACAAACGAGGTGAGAGCTGAGGCGCTCTTAAAATAAAAAAGAGTGTAGTTGCTGAGTAGCGAACCAAGTAAGAAGTGAAGAGCCGACTCGCGATAAAGCCATACCTTTCTTAGCCAGTTAGGAGGGTTGAAGGCACGATTTTCGTCGATGAGCTCAACCCCGATCAAGATGGAGCAAATTAAAAGGTAGCCAGCTTGCTGCAAGATCACAGCGAGCTCATCGATACGACCTAAGAGTATGATGTCGACCAGAAATCCAAGTACGAAAAAGGCAAGTGGGACCCAGCGTTCATGTTTCTTATAAAGAGCTTGGACTTTGCTGATCATTCGGACTGTACCGTAGGCTTAATAAAGGACGACTGCGCGGGTGGTGAAGCGGCGGGCGTTTCAGCTTGAGGNNGAGGTGCAGAGTTTGGAGAAGGAGATGCGCTTCGTTGTTTGAGTTCTCGCCAGGTGGCCATGATCGACTGAAAGGCCGCGATTATGCGAGGGAGATGCTCAAGCAGAGTAGGGAGTTCCTTGATCAAGCGCTCTGTCCAGTGTTCAGCTTTTTGAAATCGGCGAATCCAAGGTAAAACTGGAAGAACGATAAATGCGACTGCTACAGCAAATCCACCATACAGACAGATGAGTGTAGCAAGCAACGAAATCGTCGTTTGATCCCACCCCTGTGTGACCGTGAGTCGTGCAAAAGTATAAATGCCCAAAGCAAGTCCTATATGCACAAGCATAAAGACGATAACGATGCGGACTTTGATCGCGGCCTGCAATTTTTCAAGCATAGATATAGATTATCAAAGAGCTGAGATCAAAGCGCAAGCTGCATACTGCTAGGCAAAATTTGCTCTTTCCGTGGTGAGTTGCGAAGTCTGTGCGTGGTCGCTATAAGAGACTTAATGTACACGCTTAGACCAAGCATTTTAGCTGATTACGATTTAGTCAAAGAGCTTCATCATCGTGCGATCGGTCTGTACCTGGCCGAAGGCCTGGGTTGGAGTGTCGCTGACATTGATCGCTCAGCCGAGAGGTGGTTTCGAGGGCGCTCCTTTCAAATTGTCTCTTCGAATGGCAGAGATGTAGGTCTGCTCTCGATCGAGGATCGTGGAGAGCGGATCTTTTTGGAAAATATTCTGATCCTTCCTGAGTATCAGGGGCACGGAATTGGAAGTGCCGTCGTGCGCGATATTTTAACACGAGCAAGTCGCGAAGGAGCTGTAGTGGTTTTGCTAGTTCTTAAGAATAATCCCGCCAAGAAGCTTTACGACAGACTGGGGTTTGTGGTGACGTTTGAGGATCGGACGCACTTTCATATGCAATGGAGTGATCCGGGACTCAAGTCAGAAACTACATAAGGAGGTCCTTGCACGAGCCTGCTTCTTTTGCTTGGCGGATTCGGTCAGACATGAAGCTTCCTGGTTCGAGGCGCCCTACAAAGTAGGGAGTGCGGTACATTCGAGAAAAATTTTCATTATTCGGAAACTTAGACTTATCTCTCAACCTAAAAACGTTGAGTCGGAACGGATTGTTTTTGAAATATTGATGTTCGATCTCTGCATGAGTCAGAATATTCCTTGGATATAAGCGATTTGAACCGTTCTTAGAAAATGCATACTCCTCGGTGATATATGTACTCACGTGCTTAAGAATCGGGTCAGAATCCGCCGTAGAATAGAGTAATAAATCTCCTGCGATCAATTCCTCATTGGGAGAGACTGCACGATAATGTCGCGCGAGTTCAACAAGAAGAGCTAGGGTGCCGGTAAACTCAGTTTTTATTTGCTCAGGTAAGTTTACAGAGAGCCCAGTATTGTAGCAATTAGGACCATTACATGCAGAAAACGTTCTTAAGTTGGTCTGAATGGATGGAGCGAGTATTTCTTCTAAGGCAAACTCGACTTTTGGATCTTGGCCAAGTTTGTTAGTGAGATAGTGGTACACTTTGGAAGGATCTTGAGTCCCTGAAAAATGCTGAGCTACAGCAAATAGATCATCCCCTTGTTGTAGAGTAATCCAGATCTTTTTTCCTTTAGCTTTGGATCTCGCCCGTTCGATCATTTTATTAACATAATACTCGCGAGAGTCGCGCGAAAAGAGCTTCCAAGTATCCGGAGTGACCGGGACTTCGTAGTATCCATTGATGAGCGGTACAGCGTTTTTGATTCTCTCACGTTCAACCAGCGGAACTTCGCAAGCTTCAAGAAGTTCATCGATTTCTTCCAGGCTTTTGTATCGGCCCCAAAGCGGACGATCAGAGTAAGCCTTACCCTGAAGCTCGTAAGCCTGTTTTAAAAATAGAGGATCTATGAGCTTGCGGGTTTCTGCATCGAGAATGAGCACCGCATCTGCCTCGTCATACA
>DBAE01000245.1:29467-33994 GCA_002291495.1 Bacteriovoracaceae bacterium UBA1018
CTTGGTTGTGATCATTTTTGAAATAAGTGTTTCGGCCAATTTTGTTTTGCAATTCACGATTGCTGCTGAACTGCCTATGAAATGCGATCCATTCGTAGGTGTGTTTGAATCGAATTAACTCATGAGAGATATATTGATCTACCCATTGGCGGGTAACCTCCTGGCTTGGAGTAGCGTAGATGACTTGAGTTCTTAAGTGTAGAGGTGGGTCGGCCAGGGAACTCGCTGAGATCGAAAGAAGTATGACTGATAGTATTGTCCTTATGGTTGCTTTCATATCGAAGAGTTTTTCGTCTTGATTAAATCAAGTAGTCTCCAGCATCCATCTGTTCTTCCCATTCTTTCAGAAAATTTCGAACCATATCGTACTTTACCCTGAAAATAGGGTGTCTGATCCTTACCTGCGAAGTCGTTTGGAGGGCTCGAATCAATCGAGCTTTTTAGCCGAAAGACCTCCAGCTGTAATTCACCATCTTTGAAGTAACCATCTTCCACTTCTGGATGCATTTGAATCACATAGGGTCGCATGCGATGCTGGCCGTTCTTGGTAAATGCAAATTGATCTGTCAAGTAGGTAGATACATGTCTGAACTTACCATCGTCGAGATTTCGATACAGAAGTAGGTCTCCGGCGCGGAGCTCTTCGCCTCGCCTGATCGCCACATACTTCGTATTGAGCTCGTGCATTAGATCATCTGCGCTGGTGAAGTCGACCCGAAACTGATCGTAGCAGTTGACATTGAGTCCTGCATTAGCGCAGTTGATCCAGTGATAAGGAACAAACCGACCTAGATACTGTTGTATAAATGGTGGAAGGAGTTCCGAAAGTGGCAACTCGACTTGGTCGAGATGCCCCAGTTTTTCCTTCATGAGTTTCAAAAGATTTGACGGATCTTGATTGCCGGCGAAGTGTTTTGCAATCGAGTTCAGGTCATCATTCTTCTGAAGCGTGATCCACACGTCGTAGCCTTCAGCGCGCTTTTTATTATTTTCGATGACTTGGGCCACTAGGCGTTTTCTCATGTGTTCTGAATGAAATTTCCAAGTGTCAGGTCGAATGGGGACTTCGAGTAGACCGTCGATCTCGATTACAGAGGCAGTGATCCTTTTTTGGTAAGCATCTGGTACTTGGCTATCTCGTAAAAAGTCTAGAACGGCTTCCCAGGTATAGAAACGAGCCCANNGATTGGGATGAGTCTTACTTTGCATTTCGTAGAGCTCTTTCATGAATACTTCAGGAATACGTGCACGAGTCTCACTATCCAAAAAGAGTACGACTACAACAGTTCCCGTTTTGTAGTCGAAATCGCGGTAACTTTTTTGGAGACGCAGAATTTTTTCGGTATTTTGATGACCTATGAAGAAACTGTTTTTTTCTACGAGGCTCAGGAGTTCTGGATAAGGAGCAAGTCGATTTCTAAATCTTTCCCAATCCACTCTTTTTGAAAAACGAATGAGTTCTTCCTCGATAAACTGCTTTTCCCACATCGTCACAACTTCAGGACTAGGAGTAGCAGTGGTGACCTGACTCCGCAGTCGGAGTGGCGGATCGGCGAGAACGCTCGTAATCGATCCTGTGATCCCCACAGAAACAGCAAAAAGCGCTATAAGATGAAGTGATTGCAAGCTTCTTAGATTCATCGTGACTGGGCGTCTCTATATCCTAAAAACCAGGCGACTAAAATGGTTTTCTATCTAATCTCTGTGTGATATTGGGGTCGCCATGATTGATGGGGCTCGATTTTCCTTCATAAAATCCCTAATTTGCGTCGTGCTCCTGTTTTGTGGGCTCAATGCAGACGCGCAGACAGGAGATTTCTTAAGTCATTGCGGGGAGTTTTTAGAGCGGTCCACGCCACGGACATGGATTGAGCTTGAGCGTCGCCGTGGGAGTTCGACCCCAGGGGCTAGCGTGCAAAAGTATGTCGGGTTATCGACATGGAAGCGATTTGAGACAATTTTCGAAAATCCACTTTACCAGAAGGTTTGGAAAGTTGGCGGCTCCTCGGTTATCGGAGACCTTTCTTCACGAACNNGACCTTTCCCGCCGAGTTCCGATTTGTACCCATGGAGTATTTTGGTCAGAACGCTGCTCGAGCTGGTATCGGCGAAGAAGCCCAGCTTTTTGCTCTTTATTTGCCGGAGCATCCTGAGAATGTAGCCAGGTCTGTTCATCTCCCTAATGCTTTTGCGTATATCCGGTTTTATCTTTTGAGGGACAAAATACTTGTCACCGAGATCCAAAGCGATAGCTACGGAGAATTACCCAAAGAAAAGAAAGAAACCTATCGCGATTGGTCGGCTTTGATCGTTACAGCGTTTGAGAACGCTGTTCGTACTCAGATCGATCAGTTTACTAAAGAAGCCAAAGGCGCGAAAGAAGGTAGATCCATCGAGGTGTTGATTGCTGATCCTGATTATCAGCATCGGCGATGGATCAGATACGAAAGAGGGGAGCAAGTCGATGGCATCTCCTCTGAGCTCACCCGTATTATCTATCGAGACCTTCCTAAACGACTGGGTTACCAATTCACGGACGTCAGTTCTTACGATTTTGCTCCTGAATGGCCAGAACACTTGAGTTCGGTTGTGGGTCTCGAAGTCGATGAGGATGCATTGAGTCCGACTCGGATATCGAAGGCATGGTCAAAAACCATAGATCCTAATCATGTTAGTGCGCTCGCGACGGATTTCCAAAAAAGCGCTGAAGTTCTTAGCGAGCCAGGTCTTTCTGATTTTAGGCAGGCGCTTTTGTCTGGGCAGGTGCCTTATTTGCGGAGTGCAGCTCGAGGTGCATATGTCCGGTCTGATGCGGAGACGGTGGCACTGAATGATCAACAGTCTGAGCGGTTACTTCGATTGCCCTTTCAGTTCGAACCGACTCTCTGGAGTCTAGGAATTTCATCACCCTCTCAGTCAGACGTAGTTACGGATTTTGAGGGATTACTCAGTTCTCGGATTATGAGTGAACCTCTCTTTGTCCATCTCATCCATCATGAGCGCCATCCTTTCTTCATTTTTCGAGATGTGAACGGAAGTACACGTACACTTTCTTACAAAGGAGCTGGCCGACTCGGCAAGGTCAATGCACAAGACCAATATGCGGTGAGCTCAGATGTATTGTTTCCATGGCTACCCGTCCTTGGACCAGATCAAGATGACCAGATCTTAGCGACTTGGACTCATCGAGCGTGGGGTGGGCTAACGCTTCGAAATGCTCAGCAGGAATGGAAAAATAACCAGGGGCTCCAGTCTCTCTATAATGATTATTTAAATGATGGCGCGCCCATTGCTCAAGCGGTAGCTCTGACGATTCCTCAGCAGATCCCAGTAGTGATGTCTCAAGAAGGCGATATCGAGTACTGGAATCAACGAGACTATCTCGAGAGGTATGTCCCCAATGTGAAAGAGCCACTTGCTCAACTCGTGTACCTATCCAAGTCACAAGTGCGTGTCTCAGACGTCGTACAAGTGTTTGAACGATCGGATCCTCATCTCTTGCAAAAAGCTGTGGCATCCATCTATGAAGCTCATGGCGAAAAATTTGATCCTATTAAAATAGGTCGCGGAAAACAAATCAAGGACTGGAAAGAGTCGATGCTCTTTCTGGAACAGATTTATCGTAAAAATAGGAAAACCGCAGAAAAGATCCTTGATACGATCGAACGTAAGAGTCTTTCTCTGATGGGACTTGTGCACGGTGCCGGAGGACACTTAGGTGGTGAAGCGACCAACTGGTTTACGGATGAGCTGGGACGCGCCTTTATGAGTACAACTCCTTTTGGCTCAGTGAACGGCGGTTCACCCGCAATCCGAAATTTTACAATCGCTGGAGAGTACACAGATANNCGACGGACTTTATTTGCCTTGGCTAGGATCTTCTCCCTTTGATGAAATAGTCAAAATGCACGGCGATAACTTAACGACCATGCAGCTCAAAGATCTCAGGTATTGGCAACAATCGATCTACTGGTTAAGAGCATTGTTAAAAGGCCGTTCTCGCCCTCAAAAAGTCTACATGGATGATCCCTTCGCATTTGGAAGTTTCTTTCTCGTTGTTCCAGATGGTTTTGATTGGGAAAGAGAGATCAAAGAACATTCGATCTTGGACAAAGACTTTAGGATCGGGAAAGGACCATTAGAAAATTCTTTTCGTGAAGAGAGATTGAAAGGCTACTATGCGACGGCAGTGCGAGCGGGAGAGAGAACGCGCGAGATTTCGGGTCCATAACCGACTTATGGAGCCAATGGTGTGCGAACAGACGATGGCTTTTCAGGAAGTCTAAGCAAAAATTTTCGATGGGCGGACTGATGTGAGTGGGCCCACGGAAGGAGAGCGATTTGCGCGATTGATAGGAGGAGAATGAACTTGATACCGGTACATTTTCGATGGGTAGGATTGGAATACATGGACTGTTTCATCACTTCTATAAGAGAGTATCATTTATATCTAGAAGCGATAGAGTTTTGTTTTTGACAGGTCTGTGTGCGCACTGGAGACGCTGGATGTGTGCCCTATAACTAAAG
>DBAE01000239.1 GCA_002291495.1 Bacteriovoracaceae bacterium UBA1018
ATCCAAGATCCGATCCGATTTCATACTTCCTACTCTCTTCTCAACAATTTGATTAATGCCGAGCTCAGAGCAATCTGTGGACCAATGCGCCGAAGTTATTAAATGGTGCTGAAGTCCGATTAAACCGCCATTGAGTAATGTGGAAATTGAGATGTGTAGCTAAAACCCTTCACTTTAAGTCTTTGAACTGTAGGGAAATACAACAAAGATCTGGCATCAGTATGAAAACCGGAATAAGCTTTTTTCATGGCCGCAGAAACCGAAAGAAAACATCAAGTATTAATTTGTGACGACGATTCTACATTCCATCTCGCGATTAAACATTCACTCAAATCCAAATACGACTGCCGATCTGCAATGAACGGAGACGAGGCAATTGCGATCATTAAGAATCATCCCATCGATGTGGTCATTCTGGACGTCCAGATGAGAACTCCTGACGAAGGATTAAGATACATTCCGAAATTAAAAGATCTCGACAAAGATCTAGCCATTATTATGAGCAGTGGCCTAAGTGATTTTCGTACAGTTCGCGAAGCACTCAAACTCGGTGCTACCGATTATGTAGCTAAAGACTTCGATCCAAACGAACTCAGCTTAACTCTTGCCCGAGTCCTTGAACGAAGAACTCTCATCCAACGCAATGAACAGCGCAATTTTGAAGCACAATCGTCCCATAAACGGCAACCCTTTATCGGTGAGACTGAGATCATTCAAAAGATTAGACGATCCATCGAAAAATTTCGAGAAAGTCCCGCTAACGTTTTAATTCAAGGAGAAACGGGTACAGGAAAAGAAGTGNNCGCACGGCAATTGCGTAAAACTTTTCCAGACGGAACATTGGCTCCTTTTGTAGCCGTTGATTCATCAACCATTCAACAAACTACAGCCGAAAGTCTTCTGTTCGGCCACGAACGAGGCGCATTTACCGGTGCAGAAAAAACTACTAAAGGTATTTTTGAAGAAGCAAACGGAGGCATCGTTTACTTTGACGAAATCGGTAACATGCCACTTGATATTCAGGCCAAACTTCTTCGGGTGCTCCAAGAAAAAGAAGTCACTCGCCTGGGATCAGCGAAAGTCATACCTCTGGACTTCAAAGTAATCTGCGCGACCAATCGGGACTTAGAACAAATGGTTAAGCAAGGGCAGTTCAAAGAAGACTTACTTCAGCGACTCAATGTACTTCCGTTAGCTTTGCCACCGCTCAGAGAAAGAAAAGAAGATATCCCGCTCTTTATTGAGCATTTTGTCCGAAAAGAAAAAGTAGGGGCATTAAAGTTTACTGAAGAAGCAGTCGAAGCACTTCAGAATTATCCGTGGCCGGGAAATATTCGTGAACTAGGTAATGTCATTTCGTATGTAGTTGCGATGACTGACGGAACCGAAGTCGATGTATCTGATCTGCCACCGAAATTTAGACAATCTGCAAAGACAATGGCCGAAGCTGTAAAAAGTAAAGCCGACGCCGGCTCAAACTCAACTCTCTCATTCTACGAACGGGTGGCCGACTTTGAACGTTCCATTTTAGTGGACCAGTACAAGAAACATGAAGGCAATATCAGTCAACTTGCGCTAGCGCTCGAGATGGATCGATCGCATCTTTATACCAAGCTGAAAGAATACGGCATCCATTCAGGACGAAATAAGCAGTCCTAAGAAATAAAAAAAGGGACGAGAAATGAATCTCGTCCCTTTTTCTTTTCAAACTAAAAACTAAACTTAGCTACCGGAAGTTGTTCCAGTTGTGCCAGCAGCAGGAGTTTGAGCTGCATTTGGATCTTGTGTAGTTGTATCAGGAGCTGCACCAGTTGCAGCAGCATCACCAGAGGTGGTGGTGGCTGAGCCAGTATTTGCAGCATCGTTGCTCTTATTGGTACAAGCAGACACGGCTACAACTAGACCTAAGATACTCAAAGCGGAAACTGATTTTAGACGCAATGCCATAATTTCTCCTTAGTATGATTTGAACTTGTTTTTATGTCGTATGCAAAAACCTCACCGCATTCAGACATGATGAAGTTAAACCATGTACGCGGAGACAGCAACTGAACTTAGTTTGAATCGCAGAAATAGGTCGATCCGAATTCGATCCACTTTTGATTGACGCAACAAATCAGAACCTATAGAGCTCTGCCTCGATATGAACATCCATACGCTTCTGAAATTCTGTCAATTCACGTTCATTCTACTATTGCTCATCATTCAGTTACCGAGGAATGCTATGAGCCGAGAGATTTCGCTCAGCGATTCATCTTGCGCGATCATCCTGACACCCGATCCACATACGTTTTCGAACTATACTGCGATCGAGATCAAACATCTCCACATTGATTTAGCCGTCGATTTTGATCGACAAGTTTTGAGCGGAAAGGTCGAATTAAACCTCCGTCGAAAAGACACCCATGCACCTCTTATTTTAGATACACGTTCCTTAAAGATCGAAGATGTATACTTAGGAGCAGATAGAGCTGAAGGTCAATGGAGCTTCGGTGAAGAAGATGTTATTCTCGGAAAAGCTCTCACTATCAAGTTACGCCCCGAAGACGATAAGGTCGAAATCGCTTATTCGACTCATGCAAATGCATCGGGGCTTCAATGGCTAACTCCTCTACAAACCCTAGGCGGAAAGAAACCTTATTTATTTTCAGTTTCAGAAGCAATCCATGCACGAAGCTGGATGCCGATTCAGGATACACCCGCATCAAGGTTTACCTATTCGGCTAGAATCAGTGTCCCTCCTCAACTTCAACTACTCGCCTTGATGAGCGCAAAAAATCCAAAAAAGCGAAACTTAAAAACCGGCGTCTACCGTTTCAAAATGAACCGCCCAATCCCGGCCTATCTCATCTCTCTAACTGTGGCTGATCTACGATTTAGGCCTCTAGGACCGACCAATGGTATCTATGGCGAGAAAGAGATTGTCGACATTGCAAGCTGGGAATTTGCCGATACTGAGAAAATGATTAGCGCTGCCGAACAGATTGCAGGGCCCTATACCGATCTCTGGGATCGATTTGATCTTTTGATTATGCCACCTAGCTTTCCATACGGCGGCATGGAAAATCCGACTCTGACTTACGTCTCACCGAGCGTGATTGCTCAAGATCGCTCTTTAGTATCCATCATCGCCCATGAACTCGCACATTCTTGGTCTGGAAACTTAGTGACTAATGCTACTTGGAATCAATTTTTCTTAAATGAAGGACTTACCCGGTACTTTGAATTTTTGATTATGGAGAGCATTGACGGAAATCGACGAAATGCTGATATGAATCGTGTACTGTCATATCAGCGCTTGAAAGAGCACTTGAATGCAGTTGATCCTTTAGATCCTGACACCCGATTAGTCATGGATCTTTCTAATCGAGATCCTGAACTTTCTGTTGGCGCAATCGCATACGAAAAAGGATACCTCTTCTTTCAGTCGCTTGAAGATGTATTAGGGCGAAAAGCTTTTCTCGAGTTTTTGCGTTCATACTTAAAGACATTTTCATTTCAAAGTGTAACTGCAGATAAACTTATCGCTCACCTTCAGGCCAAAGTAATTCAGGGTGATAAAGAGCTCGAGTCCAGGCTCAATTTAGATGAGTGGCTCTACAAGCCTGGGCTTCCAAAAGCTCATCCTGTTATTCGCTCGGAAGAATTCGAAAAAGTGAGTACTCAGTTATCACGATTTATAAAGAGTCATGACGCCGAAGAAATCGACACTCAAGGTTGGAATACCTTGCACTGGGTAGCGTTCTTAAAATCTCTCCCTTTGCACATAGGAAAACCCGCGCTCGTTGGATTAGACAAGAAATTTGGATTTACTCAGATAAAAAACGCAGAAATTCTTTCTCCTTGGTTTGTCTTGGCTGTTGAGAATTCCTACAGCGAAACCTATCCTTCGATTAAGTCGTTTCTTTTGGAGGCGGGTCGGATCAAACTGATCAAGCCTGTCTACGTAGCTCTCACCCATACTCCTGAATCATTGCAGTGGGCGCGAGAAGTTTTTGCCAACGCTAAACCTCGATATCATCCCGCGACTCAATCGGTCATATCGGCAATACTGAAGTAATCGAAATGTATGAGTTGCGGCTGACTGCTTACAAAGCAGCTGATCTGTATACTCGCCTACAAATTGCATCGCTATGATCGATCATGAGAAATGCTAAACATCAAAAAAATCGCCATCAACTGGGTCAACCGGATTCGAAAATTTGCATCATCGAGTATTTAGATTTTCAGTGCTCAAAAAGTGCGTCTGCTGCTTCGGCCCTTAAAAAAGCCCTTGAGGCCNNCTATGAAGGCGAGGTTTCATTAATTGTTCGTCATTTTCCAATGAAAGAAGGTCACCCCTGGGCAGAGCTCCTTGCAATTGCAACCGAGGCAGCGTCCAATCAGGGAAAGTTCTGGGAAATGCATGATCTTGTTTTTTCTCATCAGGAGGGCTTGGATGCGCAGAGAATATTTGAGCTTGCCGAGCACCTGGAACTCGATATGGAACGATTTGAGAAAGACATTCAAAGTTCTGAATGCCAAGAAAAACTCGACTCAGATCTTCGTGAAGCTCATAAACAAGGCGTAAATAATACACCAACAATCTTTGTAAACGGCCACCGCCTCGAAGGCGAAGTAAACTTTCTTTCAATGAGTCGTGCCATTGCCGGATGGTTGATCTCAGACGCGGCCTGACAACAGCCGACTCAGCCTTGCTATCCGGCTCCCATTGAAATAATCTAGTTGTATTGATGACTAGTACTAAAGCGAAAAAATCTCCTCGAAGGCATATACGATTTAAACCTGATCCAGGGACCGTCGCTTCGATCGACCTCAATGGATTAGTAAGAAAGTTTCAGTCTACAATTACTGCCCTTGTCCTGAACGAGGCACAAATGGGGTGCGCAATCATCATAGTCGGCGACGAGAGCCTGACTGTGGGACACATCTGCAAAATCAAAGTTGGCAACCTGAAAGCCATGAAAGCTGAAGTAAAATGGCGCAAGTCGATTGATGACGGAGTCTATAAGCTTGGACTCGAGTTCTTAGAATAGAGTCCTCGTCCGGATCTATTCTATTCGAATACTTTGATCCTCTAGCTCAAAATCTAGCGGATTATTGGGATCCAAAAAAAGAGTGATTTTTTGCCCTGGAGTAAAGTCTTTAGGCGAAAGGAATGAGGCCTCGTAATCCCTTGCTGAAAATGTGTATTTTACTTTCGTACGAAAGTAAAAATCTGTAGCTCTCACTTCACAATCCACAACTAAACCTTCGACCGTATGCTTGAGCGCCACCACATCTAAGCGACGCTTGCGCCTCGCATAGACTGCAAAGCCTAAAGCAAATAAGATCGGAAAAAACAGAACCAGGACCCACATGATTTCTGTTAATTGGAGCAAGCAGATCCGCATGTAGCGCCCGCGGCTTTAGCGTCGAGCGACTTTTCAAGATTTTTTGAGCAAGATGAGGTGCCCTTCTTTGAGCAACCACCACATTTGCCACTTCCGCACTGACTCGTAGATTCAAACTTCCAATCTCTCTTTACCTGATTGATCAGGGCCAGCGCCTCATCCAGCTGAGCACAAGGCTGATAACCTAAGTACTCTCCGGTGGTGTGCCTCAGCACATAGGCGACGAATTCACTCCCCTGCTCGGGTTGAGAAGTCACTCCTCCCATGAGTTCTTCATCGAGCAAGAAGCCTTTTTGGTAATTTTCGGAGGTGAGTTTCATCTTTTTCAGTCTAACAATATTTTTTGATGAAAACTAGGTTGCCAATTTCGATAAAGTTTCATAAGAATTGTCACCTATCCAACAGTTTTCACTTCTCGTGGGGGTGTAGCTCAGTTGGTAGAGCGCTGCGTTCGCAACGCAGAGGTCGGNNTAGCTCAGTTGGTAGAGCGCCAGCTTTGCAAGCTGGATGTCATCGGTTCGAACCCGTTCACCTCCACCATTTTTCACTACAGATCTACTTTACAATACTTCCTCAAACTCCTCGTCGCTCCCGCAAAGGACCATACTTCCATTTTGGTCGCTTCTCGTTATTTTCGTCGTCTTGTTCGTAGCTCTTTGTGAAAAAGGTCGAGTAGATTTAAGTGGAGCTGAAGAAAGAGAGCGATCTGCGGTTGATCCGACTTCGAGAAGGATCAAACGAAGAGCAGCAAGGCCGGATGCCTTGCTGAGCGAACGCGGCGAGGCCACGCAACGAAGGAGCGGGAAGCGACTGAGAGTAGTGGCACCACCAACGCAATCACTTATCCCATCCAACTTGAGGGATAGTGCGTAAGTTCGCCTTTGGATAATTTTACTTGGAGAGTCCGGCACACAAGAATTCTGAAGGGCAAAGGCTTTCACGACAAGCCCCTAAGAGGCAAACGAGCCAGACACCTCCTGCTTACCCCTTAAAAGAACTGATCAATTCATTACAATTATTAATATCCTGAAGAAATCAAAAGTATTACCGATGAGTAACATATAGAAAACTTGAGGGACTCCCGATGAGCAAACATCAAGAGATGGCTGCAGAAACACCCGAGAAAACTACAGATGAGGTTGCCGATCTCGAAAGGATATTGGTGATCACCCTCGGAAAAGATCAATACGGTATACCGTTGCCACAAGTCAGAGAAGTGGTCGCAGTTACTGACTTTACTCCGATTCCACACTCGCAACCTTTCTTTAAAGGCATTATGAATTTACGCGGGAGCGTAATCTCTGTCATAGATTTTCGCATTAAACTCAAAATTCTTCCTTCATCAAATACCTCAGAAAACGCCATCGTGATCTTGGATTTGGGAACTCACACATTCGGATGCATCGTGGACTCTGTTGACTGCGTTCACTCGGTCAGACGAACTGAAATTGGTGATTCTCCCGATATCGAAAGTGGAAAAAAGGCCAATTTCCTTGCGGGGGTGATTCAAAGGGAAAAAAGCTTAATTTTACTTCTCGATACTGAAAAATGCCTCGAAGTCCAAGATCTCAATCTAATAAAAAACCAGAGTTTGTCGCCTAAAACTGCAGCCTAAGGAGCTAGTTCTATGAATAAGTGGAGCCTCAATTCAAAATTTATTGTCATACTTTCCATATTTATTTTGACTAGCGTCGTAATAGCAACGCTTAGTATTTTCAGAATGAGTCAGATGAGGGAGGCAATCAACGAACTAGTCACCGTTACTGGAAAACGAGTTGTATATGCAAAAGACATAGACAATCTCGTCACCGAGATCCGTTTATTTGAAAAAGTCTACATTTTGGAAACAACACCAGAAGGAATGAATCAGGTTGGAGCCAAACTGGATACGATTGAGC
The DNA here is from genome assembly GCA_002291495.1 of Bacteriovoracaceae bacterium UBA1018. Taxonomy (GTDB): domain Bacteria; phylum Bdellovibrionota; class UBA1018; order UBA1018; family UBA1018; genus UBA1018. The sequence continues at coordinate 7,292 of DBAE01000239.1, forward strand.
AAGATGTATTTAAAAAGTTTGACGATTTTTCAAGTATCGCTACTGCACTTGGAAAAAAAGACGTCGATAACATGCGCGAGTACATGCGTGAATGGAAACCTGTTTCTCTCGAGGTTAGAAAACTAGGATCTTCAGGAAAAAAAGCCGAAGCTTCGTCATTATCCCTTGGAAAATCAGGAGACATACTAAAGAAGATTAATTCGATTGTGAACTCTCTCGTGGAGAGAAACGAGACATGGATGGCAGAGGAAGGAAAAAGATCCTCCGAAATGGCCGCAAAGGCTCGCAACGTTATTATGTTAGTAAGTGCACTCGCTTTACTTATTGGACTGTGCCTAGCCACGTTTACATTGCGTGCACTTTCGACCGTTATTGATCAAGTCATTTCGAACTTAACTGATAGCTCGACGCAAGTGTCTTCAGCTGCCCAACAAATCGCCGCGTCTTCGGAGCAGCTCTCTAGTGCTTCGTCTGAGCAGGCCGCATCGCTTCAGGAGACCGCTTCAGCCCTTGAAGAGGTTCAGTCCATGATTAAGAAGAATACGGACAATTCTCAAACTGCAGCTAAAACCGCAATAAGCAGTAAAAGCAATGCTCTAAAAGGAAAAGAAACGGTCGAAGAAATGATCAGGGCTATCGATGCTATCGAATCCAGCAATGGTACGATTGTCTCTGAAATTGAAAGAAGTAATCAACAAATCGGCGAGATCGTCCAAGTTATTTCTGAAATTGGAAATAAGACAAAGGTGATCAATGACATCGTTTTCCAAACAAAACTACTGTCATTTAATGCCTCTGTAGAAGCTGCCCGCGCGGGAGAACATGGCAAAGGATTCGCTGTTGTTGCCGAAGAAGTCGGTAACCTAGCACAAATGAGCGGAAACGCAGCTAAAGAGATTTCTGAAATGCTAAGTGGAAGCATTCAAAAGGTCGAGCATATCGTCAATGAAACCAGGCAAAATATCGGTTCGCTGGTGCAAACGGGTAAAGAGAAAGTTGCCGTTGGTAATCAGATCGCTCGGCAGTGCGGTCAAGTGTTGGACGAGATTGTCCACAACGTTACATCTGTGTCCACGATGGCTGAAGAAATAAGCTTGGCCAGTACGGAACAAACACAAGGGGTGTCAGAGATCAATAATTCGATGGCCCAATTAGACCAAGTTACTCAGCAAAACGCGGGAGCCACTCAAGAAACAGCGAGCGCAGCAGAGGAACTGTCTGCACAGGCAGACTCTCTAGGCGGAGTGGTATCTCTACTTGTGAGTACAATCAAAGGAGAAGCGTTTGCGCTGACCATGAAGACGGCGGATGGGACTATTCGAACTCGACGCGCGTCGAAGCACCAACCTATCAAAGCATCAGCACCGGCATCAAAAAATGTCATTCCTTTGAAACCTTCCGTCTCAGCAGTAAAACCAAGCGCCCGCTCTGCTTCCGAAAGCAAGGTAAAGAAGGTCGCCGGTGGTGACGGGGTTCCATATCAAGACGATCCAAGATTCGAAGATGTTTAGTTCGAGTTTTCAGGTCGAAAAGGTACCAGAGCTTTTAGACAGAGATCTCGACTTCTTTCGGCGGAGAATCTTAGAGATCGCCGGAATCGAGTTACCTCAATCAAAAAAAGGATTTGTACAAGCTCGACTACTTGACCGCATCAGAAAGCTGGGCTTGGCAAATTTTTCTGAATACAAAGTCTTTTTAGAGATTCAGCAAAATGGCCATCCTGAATGGCAGGCTTTCATCAATTCTTTGACCACTAACAAGACTGAATGGTTCAGAGAGCGGAAACATTTTCAGTTTATCGAGAATGAATTGATAGACCACTGGAGACAGCAGGAGAAAAAAAAGATCTCTGTCTGGTGCGCCGCCTGCTCAACCGGANNCTTGTCCTGTCAAAACTGTCCAATTATCAGATCGAATTTGAGATCATGGCCAGTGATCTCGACACCAATGTACTCAATAAGGCGAAAAACGGAGTTTATCCGAAAGCTTGCGTAGAAAATGAAGTGCCAGATCCGTACTTGAGGATAGGCTTTGGTGTGGGCACGAATGGCCTAGAAGAGTGGATGAGAGTCAGGAATAGCATACGCAAGACAGTGTCCTTTCGACAGATCAACCTAGCTCGTTTGGGCGATACAAAGTATTTTGACAGTGAGGTGAAGTTTGACCTGATCGTTTGCCGCAACGTTTTCATTTACTTTGCCCCTCCTACAATTCAGCAGATTGTAAATAGCTTTCGAGATGTCTCAACAAAAGATACATATCTCATCACGGGTCACACCGAATCGATTCAGAAAATAACCAACTCTTGGAGCCTTGTTCGTCCTAGCGTCTACAAAATCAAGTGATCGATATAATTAAGACCGTTCCTTCTGAATATGAATTAACTCCGCGCAGCATAGGTAGCGCTGTAGGTAATGTACTGTCTGACTCCCCGACAAATAGAGCAGCAGTAGAAATAGTCCTAATGCAATCCACTGGGAAAAATCTTGGTTAGATGCTTCGATCCATCCAAATACCGCGTCCTTAACCCAAGCGACTTTTTGCTCCTCGGGATTAGCGATCGAGTCTAAGCCTTGGATAATGAGAAAAAACATCGCCCCCCCGAGGGCGGTCAGATAACGGTTTCGATTTTGGAGACGGTCAAGATCCATCCGGTAACTGGCGATGGTCCATTTCCATTGAGGAGCACTAAAGGTCAGATCCTTTTTCATATTCTCGCAGACTTGTTTTCGCCACTGGCTTTCTTTGAGGCTCTGTCCGAGAGCCGTCGCAATTGCTCCCCTCTTAAAGGCTGAAGGGATATCGATCAGGACTTGCGAGCTTAAAAAATACACAGAGTATACCACTGGAAAGATCAAAATTAGCCAGTCAGCCACGGATCTTACGGATCTGGGCAGGATACCAGCTTTAATCATAATCAAAATGGCGAGAGAGAAAAACGTAGGAAGCAAAAAGCACCAGAGAAACACGCTAATCATTCTTCGATTAACGAGGCGCCTTTCTCCTTGAATATCCATTCGTACAAACTCGATAAAAGCATGGTAACAGTCCGAATCACTTTTGAGCTGGGTGAATGTATCCATGCCTTAATGATACAGGCTTATCAAAGAGTGACAACAGGTTCTCTGAGCCTCAAGATCGAACGAGCCTTGCCGTTGGACTCATCAATGTCGATGATCACACAACCGTATCCACCGGGTCCCTCAGCGGGTTCGTAGCGGACTGGGCGCTTAGTGAGAAACTTCTGAATGGAGAGTTCTTTTTTAACTCCAATGACGGAGTCATAACAACCCGTCATGCCGACGTCCGTGATTGCTGCCGTACCACCGGAGAGTACTCGTTCGTCAGCAGTTTGAACATGGCTATGACTGCCAACAACAGCGCTGACTCTTCCATCCATGAAGTGCGCAAAGGCTTGTTTTTCGGAGCTTGCTTCACCGTGAAAATCGATCAAGATGCAGGCGATCCCAAGATGATCCATTTTTTCGACTTCTTTTTCGGCCGTCCGAAATGGACAATCCAAAGCGTCCATAAATACACGACCCATGACCTGAATCACTCCAAGTCGTAGGCTCTTGCCGGTGCTGGCCGAACGCATAGACTCAACGACCGTAGAGCCACGTCCAGGCGCCTTAAACATCGGATGATCTGGATAATTAGCGGGACGAATTACTCGGGTGCTTGAACCCATGAAAGGAATAATCTGTTTTTGATCCCAAGCATGGTTCCCAGTCGTGATGACATCCACACCTTGGTCAAAGAACTCCTGGGCCATTTCGGGAAGGATCCCATTTCCGTGACAGGCATTCTCACCGTTGACGACGACAAAGTCGATTCCATGGGCTGGGACTATTTTTTTCAGTGCGACCTTGATTGCGTCTCGCCCCGGTCGACCAAAGACATCTCCGAAATAAAGTACCTTCATTGCTGCATCACTTTCGCTGAGCAATCGCAGTTGCGCGAAGCTCTCTTAAGATAGTTACTTTGATCAAACCCGGAAACCGGACTTCTTCTTCTACACGCTCCGCAATCTTTGAGGCTAGATCATGAGCGCCCTGGTCATCGACTCGATTACAATCCACAAATACCCTAAGTTCACGACCTGCTTGCACAGCGTAGCTTTGTTCTACTCCGTCAAACTGAAGCGCAATTTTTTCCATTGCTGTAGCACGCTCAAGAGCACTTTGTGTCGAACCATTTCGGGCTCCAGGGCGAGCTCCTGACAATGCATCGGCCGCGATCACTAGGTGATCCAGCCAAGTCTCAGGTACAACTTCTTCGTGATGAGAGGCAATGGCTTGAATGACAAGCGCTGATTCACCATACTTGCGCGCAAAATCAGCACCGGATTGAGAGTGTCCACCCCCATGTTTTTGATCGAGTGCTTTTCCTAAGTCATGGAGGAGCCCTGCTCGCCGAGCAATGATTGGATCAAATCCCATCTCAGAAGCTAAGGACCCACAAAGCCATGCGGTTTCGACAGCATGCTCGAGTTGGTTTTGATTAAAGCTCGTTCTGTACTGAAGACTTCCAAGAACTCTCAGAATTGCAGGGTGAATATTTTCTAAGCCAAGCTCCTTTGCTGCACGAACAGCAGCGTCCCGAGTTTTAGTCTCCACTTGAGTGCGTGCTGCCGTAAGAGCTTCTTCAATCTTAGCGGGTTGAATGCGACCGTCACGCACAAGAATCTCAAGTGCTGTGCGAGCGACTTCTCTACGAAAAGGGTCAAAACAGGAAATCACAACCGCATTTGGACGATCATTGAGCAGGAGATCGACCCCAGCTTTTTCTTCAAAAGCTCGAGCGTTACGTCCCTCTTTACCTACAATCTTATTTTTGATGCCGTCTCTGAGTTGCGCGTCGGTAAACTGTACATGGGTAGTACTAGCTGGAACGACAAAACGTGTGGCTTGGCGCGAGACCACGATAGCAAGAAGGCGTCGTGCTTGCTCCTCTTCGTCTAGATTGGCGGAGAAACTCGGCTGTTGTCTTGTGACTGAGGTACTTAGAGTGAGCTTTTTCTTTGGTGTTTCTTTCAGTGACTTTTGGACGAGTTCTTGGACTGCTTGATCGACCACCTTTTGAACGACAGGCAACACTGGTTCGGCTTTAGGCTCTGGCGCCAACTGCACGGCCGGTGCTTTGAAGTGGCTTTTTATTTTGATGATGAGGTTGGCAAAAAAATTCACGCTAACTACTTTCTAATTTAAAACTTCAATCTCTTCAGACTGCGTAATGATCCAATGAACCGGTCGATCCCAAGCATTCTGGCTCAGTCTCGGAAAAACCTGAAAATCGTAAGCCAATCCGACTCTCCATGCGCTCTGAGCCGTTTTGGTTAGGTAGCGGTCATAATAACCGGCTCCCATCCCGATGCGCTCTCCTTGTCGGCCAAATGCTACTCCAGGAATAAAGATGAGATCTAGCTCCTGAGGATCAATGGCTTGGCCCTTTGAGACCGGTTCTGGGATCCCATAAGGTCCTGTTGCCCAACACGAGTCCTTTTCTGACGCTGGAAGAAACTCCATCTCTCGTGTTTCGGGGCTAATCACTCGTGGAAAATAAAGATGAGATCCTTGTTTCCGAAAGTACATTTCGAGCTCAATCGGATCGAGTTCGCCCTTCATCGACTCATACCGCGTGCGATACATTCCGATTCGAGCTGCCTTGAGATTGAGGTGAAATCGACTTTTTAAAAAGCATTCGACGACTTGCTTACTCATGATCTGAACCTGCTCTGCAGTAAGAGCTCGGCGCTGATCTAAGATTTGCTTTCGTATAACTTCATTCACAGAAGGTACTTCTAAATCTCGGCGTCGATAAGCTTTCGAAGCTCACTCGACTTTTCATCCATTTTTTGCTGCTGAACCGACGCCCGCTTCTTTGCCCGAACATACTCTTCAGCCAAATCGAGCAAGGCCAAGAGAGCTACATGATGAGACACAGGTGCGGAACTTCGCTTTTCAGCATTTTCCAACAGTTGACTGACTAGCGCGACAACTTCATTTACAATTTCAGGTTCGCCATGGGTCCGAAGTGAGATCCTCTGACCTAACAACCGGACTTCTATGGGCATTCCCTTTTTATCAGCCATGGCCGGAAAGTAGCACTTTTTTAGTCAGGATTCAAGCTGCCTAGAAAGCCTCAAGGATCATTGCGATACCTTGACCGCCCCCAATACAAGCAGTCCCGAGACCATAGCGCTTTTTACGTTGTTTTAAAGCATACAAGAGATGCTGAACAATACGTGTTCCACTCGCTGCTAATGGGTGTCCGATGGCGATTGCTCCCCCGTCCAAATTGAACTTTTCTCGTGGAATTTTAAGCTCTTTCTCCACTGCAAGGGCCTGTGAAGCAAAGGCTTCATTGACCTCGATCAGGTCCATTTGATCTAGAGTCATTCCTGCTCGGGCAAGGGCAATTTGGGAAGCCGAAACGGGCCCAATACCCATGATTTTCGGATCACATCCCGAGATTCCGTAAGAAATCATACGTCCAAGCGGAGTCCATCCTTCTTTCTTAGCACGTTCCTCGGTCGAAACGACCAGCGCGGCCGCACCGTCCACGATCCCGCTCGCATTACCTGCAGTAACAGTCCCACCTGCCTTAAATACTGGCTTAAGCTTAGCTAAACTTGCTTGATCAGTCTGAGGACGAGGGTGCTCATCGGCCGTAACTGCGCCCATAGGAGTAATTTCATCATCAAATCGTTTTGCAGCAATCGCTTCGCGGGTGAGTTGTTGAGATCTGAGAGCAAAAGCATCTGCTTCTTCACGAGAAATATTATATTTCTCAGCGAGATTTTCAGCAGTAATCGCCATAGGGATTTGTGCGTAACTATCGGTTAGGGCCTCGACCAGCATGTCGACGACTTGCTTGTGGCCCATCTTCATTCCCCATCGGGCATTTCTTAAAACATAGGGAGTCATACTCATGTTTTCAACGCCGCCCACTAGAGCGACTTGCGTGTCACCAGCCAGCATCTGATGATAGGCTTCGACGACCGACTGAAATCCAGATCCACAAAGTCTGTTTACTCCTAAGGCGGGAACCGACTGCGGAATACCTAAATGAAGTCCAACGTGGCGAGGTGTGTAAGCGCTATCCGGAGCAGCTTGGATCACATTGCCAAAGATCACATGATCGACTTGATCAGGGCGTACTTTAGCTTGCTCAAGAGCTGCCCTGCTTGCCGCTACTCCAAGATCAGTTGGGTTAATATCTTTAAACGAACCGCCATTTGCTCCAAAAGGAGTACGTTTTCCACCTAAAAAAACAAGGGTTTGCTTCATGACTCAGAGCTTACCTCGATTTCATAAACTTTGGAAATAGAGAAGCAACTCAGCAACGTGAGGAGAACTTTGGCCGGACTTTGACGCGGCATATTTTGCCGATTTGCGGAAGCCCCGCTTCTTCAGGCATAATCCTAAGTGGAGGCAATGGAATGCCAGGAGAAATTGCTAGTACACAGAGTGATGAAATCCGTCTGCGTAACCTGCGCGCCCAAATGCAGAATCGCCATGACTTACAAATGCGTGAGATGGAAGAAAAAAACCAATCTTCTGTTCAGCGCTTGGTAGAAAATCACACAACTCAAACTGAACAACTCCGAAATGCTTTTGATGTAACTATCTCTCGCGAGGCAGAAGCACTTGAGCAACGTCTCCATGAAGTACGCCTCCACAACGACGAGCGCATCGAAACTGAAAAACAAACCGGTGATCAACAGCTCTTCAAAGTAAAGCAGGCCAATCAGCAACGTATCGCTGAGTATAAAAAGAATAGTGAAGCTCAAATCGAGTCCTTACGCAAACAACTGCAAGCTTCGGCTGAGACTCTCCGTGAACAAGCGAAGAAACAGGAACAAAGAACTGATCCAAAGCTAAATAAAAGAACGACTTAAGTGTGTCAGAAGAGAAAAGGAGATCTCAAACATGACTTATTCAAGAAGTGATATCGGACAGAAAAAAGCTCCAGTCGCAGAAGGCGCAAAAGAAGAAGCTCAGATCAAGGTGGATGGTTTTGAACAAGTGCTTGAGATGCTCAAGATCGCGGATCCAGCATTCCGTGATTCTCTGCTCCGTCGTTTAGCTAAACGCGACGCTGAACTTGCACGTAACTTGATCGCTGATCTCGGTCTTTGATTTTAGAGTTCTTAGTTATTTTGAAGTGCTCAGTTATTTTGGAGTGCACCGTATCTCAGGCCACGTGTGCTGATCTGTAGTGTTGGGAATTTCAGCACTTCCATCGAACGCCACAGTATGAGAGCGCCCGCCAAAAGCACATCGGCTCTTCCCTCTTCAATACCAGTGAGTTGTTTTCTTTCTTCAACTGATCGCCATTTCAGCTCTTCCACCATTCGGTGAAGATCTCCGCGCGTCAGGGTAACTTCGTTAATTTTTTCTGCATTAAATTGCGTTAACTCCAGATGCCATGCTGCAAGTGTGGTAGCTGTTCCAGCAACGCCCACAAGTTGCATCTCTGATGGATTAGAATCTCTCCAAGCCTTAGCTTTTTGAAGCATCTCTTCGACTGCGTCTCTGCATGCCCAAAACTCTTCATCAGTAACAGGATCAGATTTGAGATAGCGTTCAGTAAATCTCACTGAACCCATATCGAGACTGAGCCCACCTTTTTGGGACATAAACTCCGTACTACCTCCTCCGATATCGATCACGGCACTACGGGTAGGATCCATCTGAGGGAGCAGCCCTCCTTCAAAGGTCCATTTTGCTTCTTGATCGCCAGAGATGGTTTGAAATCGAAACCCAGTTTCTTTTTCTATTTTTTGAAAAAAGTCTGCGCCGTTCTCTGCATCTCGCGCTTGGCTTGTTGCTACACAGATAACAGACTTGGGCTCAAGATTTTTGACTTTGACCTCATCTGCGTATTTGCGCAGACAATTGAGCGTTCGCTCCATCGCTTCAGGCGCTAATCGTTTGTTCCGATCAACCCCTTGACCCAGTCGGACCACAGTCGAGAGGTCTTTGATCGTACGCGAGACCTTTCTTTCCTTCGGATCCCACTCCCCGATTAAGAGCAAACACGTATTAGTACCTAAATCGATGGAAGCGCGAACGGTCATTTGGATTAGCCCTTACTGCTACTGCTTTTTGGCCTTAGTCTCTTCTTCTTCGTCGTCATCGACTTTTTTGCCTTGAGCGATTTTGAGACGAACCTTAAGTTTATAATTTTCTTTTTCGAGAGCTTCGGCTTTTTCTTTCCAATACTTGGACTCTTGCTCTAGCTCTGCCACACGCTTACCCTTTTCGTGGGCTAAGGAGTAGTATCCTTCCGAAAAATTTTCGGTGTCAGGATTAAAATTTCCAACCCGGGTCTCGCCATCGACGATGCCCTTGACGCGATAACTACCGTCATCGGTCTTTTCGGCATCCAGGACTTGCACGTCATAGGATTTGCCTGGATAGGCCTTGTCCTGCCAATAACGTGCGGCTGTTTCCTTGGCTTTATTCTTGGTCTTTTCACTTGAGCATCCTGAAAAGATGGATGCACTAGCTAATGTGACAACTGCGGCAATAAGAATCATTCTTGGTTGCTTCATACTCTCTCCTTTATAGTCTCTCTGTTGTTTCAGTTTAACATGAGATTGAGAGACGATGAGGAAGATGTTTTAAAGTTGCGCCGCGTCACGCTAGGTTCGCCGGAGAACCTACTTCGCCGACTAGTTCCCAAATAGTTTCTTCCCAAATCCCTTGATCGCATTTTGTACAGGCGCCGGAGCGTTCTTTGCGGCATCTTCGACCCGCTTTTGAACTTCTTGCTTTGCGCGACCCTGTGCTGCACCAGTGGTGTTTTGAACAGCAACTTTGACGAGAAACTCAGGCACTTGGGTGTAAGAGTAAACTGGAGCCTGCGCGGTTCCTGAGATATCCACTGGGAAGCGAACTGGCTTACCCTTCTCCGCTAAGATCGATGGGATTTCGGTTCCAGCTACATTGACTGAGATGTCCTTAGCTTTAGTGAGGTTATAGGTATCAATCAGTTCCCAATGAGCATCCAATTTGTAGTCCTTAAGTCCAACATTGGTTTTTCCACTCAGATCAATCCCTTGGTTAGGAGCTGCCTTAGCTACAAAGTTTGGAGCTGAGAAAGTTCCACCTGCGATCGAAAAGTCAGATGAGATGAGGTCATATTTAGACTCACGCCCTGGAAGTCCCTTGATGGATTTACCTTTGACTTGAGGGAGTTTCTCTCCGACTCGCTCAATCGCTTTATTAAGACCTTCTGTAGCCATTTTGCCAACATCGATTGAGGCAAACGTTGCGTCGACAACCTTCATATTACCTTTAGCATTGAGGTTGGACTTGGCTGGTTCTGGATTAAAGCTTGCTCCAGTTCCTTCCATTTTAAAGGAAGCTTTCCCAAGGACAGTATTTTTAAACATCTCAAGCTGAGAAGTCACTGCTTGTCGAAGGTCGAGATTTGCGACTGTTGAACCAAAACGATAAGTGGGCGCTTTCGGTTTCATGTTCACCGATGCGGTCATCCCTACGTTTCCGTTCCAAAGATTCATGTTAAATTGATCGATGGCTGCGACAAGGTCCTTCATAGACATCTTTGAAGTGATGTCAGTGATTCGAACACCGTAGACTTTGATGAGCTTCATATTGAGAGCAATATTGGCGATAGTGTTGGCCACAGACTTATTTTCACGTAGCGGATCCAACATCGCATCGTAGTTCTCTGCAGCCGCTTTACCCTCGCCAGTCGCAACCTGTTTATCTCCGCCTGACACTTCTTTAGGCGCTTCCTCTTTCTTCGCTGTCTTTGCGCCCGGAGGTGGAAGATCAATGAGCTGATCTAAATCTAAACTGTTCGAAGTAACGGCAAAGTTAGCTCGAGGTGCGGTAAAAGATACAACTGAGCCTTGGATCTTAAGATCGTTAGCCGGAGCTTTCATAGTAAAGAGCAAGTTATCTACTTTATCGGTCGTAATGTTGATCACAGCATCGAACTGTGGCTGAGCCTTAAGCATAGGAGCTTTAGCTGTCAGCGCGTTGATCGAAAAATCAGCTTTGTAATTGAGTTTGTCCGCCGGACCATTCGCTTCAGCAGAAAGCTTAGCATTACCACCCAGCTCATATTGTTTGAGCATTGGGATCAGTTCATTCCAAGGCTTAAGGTCAATGGTATTAGATTGCATTGAAAAAGTGACTGAAGGAGTTGCAGCTAAATTACTAATCTGACCGCTAGCGGTGATCACGGCATTAAAAAATTCGACAGTAAGCTTTTCGATTTTAGCTGACTGAGCAGTCGACTCAAATACGCCGTTGATCTGAGCTTTGACACCCTTCTTCTTTTCAAATGCTCCACCCGCCAAAACTTCGAGATCGCTCATATCGGCATTAATTACTAATGCCGCTTTTTCGAATTGCCCGCCGCTAAACTGAGGTGTCGCACGTCCCTTCATTTTCACCGGACCACGAACTAAAAGTGTTTTGCCCATTTTAGTATCGAGATTGGCGGAAAGCTCAAGCTCCGTGGCTCGACTGAGAGACAAATCCTTTACCAAAAGATTAAGATCTTTGATTTGGGTGTCCATCTGAGTAGCTTCATCGCGATAGCCAACTAAAGCGTTTTTCAGTTCCACACCTAATCGTGCACGAGTAGCGATTCCAGGAAGTGAGAGGTTGCCGTCTTTCTTTTCTTCTGCTGGAGGAGCGCCAGTAGTACCAGGAGGCGTCTCTTTTGGAGTCTCCTTCATCAGTGTCATGACATTCAGTTTGCCATCTTTGCCTTTGACCACTCGGACTTCAGGCTTATCCATTTTGAGAGTCAAAAGTGGAGCGCCACTAAAAATGGAGGTAAATGGAACATGAAAGAAAGCATCATTAACCGCCAGGACCTTGCGATTCTGAGCATCAGTTAAGGTCATGCCTTGAATCTGAACCCGAATTTGCCCCCATAGTGAGAGCGAAAGTTTTCCTAGTTCGAGCTTGCCGTTAATCTTTGAGTTAGTCGCTTCGACAATCTGCGGACGATACTTATCTACATCCACAACCAGCGGAACAATGATCGCTAACGCCACAAAGAGGGCGATGACAATACCAAGAACAATTCCTAGTTTTTTAAGCATAGTCCTACCGAACCTTTTCTTTAACTTTTAACGTCTCACTATTTTAGACTCTTAAGAGGAGAGTTTTTTCTTCACTAAGTCTTGAAGCATTGCAGGGTTTGCCTTTCCACCGGTTTGCTTCATCACTTGGCCGACAAAAAACCCAAGGAGCTTATCCTTACCCGATCTAAACTCAGCCGCTTGACCTGGGAATGCAGCAATCACTTGCTCAACTGCTTTTTCGAGCGCACCCACATCGCTTACTTGCTTAAGTCCTTCGCGATCAACGATCACATCGACCGCCTCGCCAGACTTCCAAGCACCTGCGATCACGAGTTTGGCGTTTGTGTTTGAAATGGTACCGTTACTGGTCAATTTCACCACATCAGCTAAGTGGGACGGTTGCAGTTTGCTTTGCTCAATCTCGATGCCTTGTTCGTTCAATAAACGAGCCACTTCGCCGGTCATAAAATTAGCAACTGGCTTAGCGGATGTTTTTGCATCCATACCTGTGCTCTTGAGCTGATCAAGTGCAGCCTCAAAAAACATCGCCATCGACTTAGAGCTAGTTAAGACACCAGCATCGTAAGCCGACAGACCGAAGTCCGCCACATAACGGGCTTGTTTCTGAGACGGTAGTTCTGGAAGCGAGCTCTTAATGTCTTGGATCCATTTTTCAGTGACGTGCAGTGGAATGAGGTCTGGTTCTGGGAAATAGCGATAGTCGTGTGCTTCTTCTTTTGAGCGCATCGAAATCGTAATGCCCTTATCAGCGTCGTAAGTCCGAGTTTCTTGGACAACTTTGCCTCCAGATTTGATGAGCTCAATTTGGCGGGCGATTTCATAATCAATCGCCTTTTCAACAAATCGGAACGAATTGACATTTTTAATCTCAGCGCGAGTCCCAAAAGTCTTAGAACCTTTAGGCATCACACTCACATTAGCATCGCAACGGAAGTTACCTTCTTGCATATTGCCGTCGCAGATCCCGATGTAGGTCACGATTTGATGAAGCGCGCGCAAGTAAGCACCCGCCTCCTCAGACGTTTTCATATCTGGGCCGCTGACGATCTCAACGAGTGGAACTCCAGCTCGATTGAGGTTAACAAGCGAGAAATCATCCATGTGTAGGTTTTTGCCTGCGTCCTCTTCCATATGGATGCGTTGAATGTTCACTTTTTTAGTGACCATCTTTCCATCCTCTTTCGTAATGATTTCAAGCATGCCGTGCTCACAAATGGGCAAGTCGAACTGGCTAATTTGATAGCCTTTTGGAAGATCTGGATAGAAGTAATTCTTTCTATAAAACATAATATTCTGTGGGATTCTGCAGCCTAATGCAAGTGAAACCATGCTAGCCAATTCCAAAGCTGCTTTATTTAAAAGCGGTAACGTTCCTGGAAGTCCACAGCATATAGGACATATATTTTTGTTAGGTTCCTTATCACGATAATTGCATAAACACGAACAGAATAATTTACTCTGC
>DBAE01000238.1:0-4072 GCA_002291495.1 Bacteriovoracaceae bacterium UBA1018
ATGCTGTAGTGAGTGATATTCGCATGCCTCAGGGTAACGGCCTCGAGCTACTGGATCGCTTAAGACAGCGAGATCCTAAAGTGCCTCCGGTTATTCTCATCTCTGGATTTTCTGACTTTCCAGAAGGCGATGTTTTGAAAAAAGGCGCGTTCGGATTTTTTTCCAAGCCCTTTGATCCCGTTGCGTTATCAGATTGCGTAGAAGAAGCGATTAAGCTGCATTAAAAAAGGGCACCATTTCTGGCGCCCTTTTTAATTTCTGAAATTAAGACTAAAGCGGTCGTACACTGAAAGTGGGCCACTTTTCACGGCTAGGGTCTGTGGCCAATATTTTCTTGGCCAAATCTAGCGATTCACCAATCACCACATGCATGTCTAGATAACGATACGTACCGAGTCGGCCAATAAAGGTAACTCCGGACTCCTGGTCTGCTAGATTCATATACGACTGAAGCAGAGCTTTGTCGCTATTGAGACGAAGAGGGTAGTAAGGTGTGTCTCCTTCTTCCGCAAGTTTACTGTATTCGCGGAAACAGACTGTATCATTATGCTCTTCCCAGGGTGTAAAATGCTTATGTTCAGCAATCCGGGTATAAGGGACTTTTTCCTCACAATAATTGATGACTGGATTACCTTGAAAATCGCCTTTTTCATCAAAACGCTCAAATTTTAAACTTCTGTACTGAAGTCGGCCCAATCGGTAATTAAACCAGCCGTCCATAGGGCCACTGTAAAAGACGTGAGCAAACTCTGATCGTGATGCAGGATCAAACTTGGTGCTTAGGCGTACTTCGATATCATCATGATCTAAGATCTTTTCTACAATCTCGGTGTATCCGTTGAGTGGGATGCCTTGGTACTTCTGATTATAGTAGTTATCATCGTAATTGAAACGCACCGGTAGACGCTGCAAAATTGAAGCTGGCAAATCTTTCGGATCTACGCCCCACTGTTTCTTGGTATAACCATAGAAGAAGGTTCGATAGAGGTCTTCACCTAAAAACTTCAGAGCCTGATCTTCGAAACTTTTCGGTTCTTTGATGGATTGATCTCCGAGAGTTCCAACAAAATCTCTAGCTTCAGACGGATTAAGAGATTTTCCAAAAAATTGGTTGATTGTAAGCAAATTAATAGGAAGTGAAAATACTCCTCGATTGGTGACCGCTTTAACTCGGTTCACATATTGTCCAAACTTTGCCCAGCGATTGACATAGGTCCATACGTCTTCGCGGCTTGTATTAAAGATATGAGGACCATAATGATGAATCATGATTCCAGTTTTCTTGTCACGAGATGTGTGGCAGTTGCCAGCAACATGCTCACGTTCATCGTAAACGGTTACTTCATAGCGCCCGCTTTCCACTAGCTCTCGAGCTAGGACAGCACCGGCAAACCCCGCACCTACAATTCCGATCTTTGGTTTATTCATAAGTTAAGCTCCTGTTTAATAGTGGATATGTAGCGCTCTAGAGCATGATCGAGGGGGGGCATGAGTATTCCTCGTTCACTGACCAGCGCACTATATTTAGGTCGACGAGCTGGGAGATTAAGTTCGTCAAGGGACACTTCATCAATACCGGTAGTCTTGAGACCCGCCATTCTCGCAGCGGTGAGAGCAAGATTAGACCAAGTCGTTTCACCTTGATTAGTAAGATGCCAAATACCTTTTTCGTTATCGATCATCAGATCAAGGCTAATATCCACTAGATCCGGTAGGTAAGTCGGGGAGACTTTTACGTCTGACAAAGCTTTTACTTTTTCTCCGGTTTTTAATTTCGTGAGTGATTCACTGACAAAGTTATACTTGTCCCACGGACTGAAAAATGCGCTCGTTCGTATGACCAGCGCATCTGGATGAACTCTTAATACGAGCTGCTCAGCTTCAGCCTTGGTTTTTCCATACACATTGAGGGGCGCAACAGGCGAGCTCTCTGAGTACGGATTGTCTCTGCTTCCATCAAACACAAGATCCGACGAGAACGTGAGATACTTCACGTGAAAAGCTGCGCATTGCTGAGCCAGCAGAAACGCGCCATAAATATTTTCACGCTGACATTTTTCAGCGTCGTTTTCCGCTTGATCGACGCGGACATATCCGGCTGCGTTGATCACTGCCCATGGTCGATAGATCTCAAATGCATTTTGGATGCTCTTGAGATCTGCGATATCGAGCTGGTCGCGAGACAGTAAACAATATGGAATTCCTCGACGCTCACAGTGTCTTGCATAAGCTTGAGCTAAAGTTCCTCGACCTCCGGTGATGAGTACGAGTCTTAAGTTCAAATTGGGTCGATTGGTAAAGTTAAAGCTGTCTTGTGACTCTGTAATAACGGATGGATATCGAACGCGAATATCTCGTTTCCACCATGGCTTTTGATTAAGTAGTGGGTGGTCAAATTTTTGTTCAGTGGATAAGTCTTTCAGTACCTTGGCTAGGAGAGTAGGCCTCGGCTCATTGCCTCGAAGGTCATACACGCCGCTTTCATAATAACGCTCACATCGCGTGACGAGACAGTGCCAGTCATAATGCCCTAAAAGTCCCCAAGCTGTAATTGCACGAACGTCAATACCCTCCGCCTGAGCGTTGAGTGCTGCATCCCAAATTTCCATAAACCAGCGCACTTGCTCTTCACGAGTGGCGTTGACATGAACTTCAGTAACGGCAATCGGGATCTTATATCTTTGCCACGATTCTCTCAACAGCGTGAGAGGTTGAACTTGGTCAGCTTCGGAAACATGGATGGCTTCAACATCCGCATAGGCATGCTTTCCGTTACCACCGTGATAGATTTCAGGGTATCTTTCGAGCTGTTCGTCGAGATGACGTTTGCTCAGTGGATAAGTATTAATCCCTAATACATCCGGAGGGCAAGGTGTCTCGATAAACTCGGTGAGTTCGGACGGGTCGATTCCGGACTGAAGAAAGTATCCGTAAAGGGGGTGATTACTATCAACCTTGCCGCACAAAAGATCAAAGCCCAACCAGCGACGTTCATTTTCGAAATCAGCCTGGTACTTCAATACTTCAGTACTCGTCGTTTTTCCTAAATCATCCGTTTGGACCAGTTTAGCACTGGGATTGATTTTTCGGATTTCTTTCATCGCTCTCAAAGTACCGCGTGCTTCGTTTAAGAGTGCTTTCAAGAACTCAAAGTCGGATTTTTTATGTGGGTACCAGAAACCATAGAGAGCGCTGAAGCGTGCAGTGGTTAATATTTCGTTAATGGGTGTATAGTATTCGATCTCTGGATATCGACTTGCGAACGCTCGAGCGTACTCGGCTAGTTTATCTGGAAAANNATGTCGGGCCACTCCCATGATGAAGAAAACCAGCTATGGGAGTGATCCCTTTTTCTTTGAGTAATTTGATCCTTCGGTCGCACCACGACCAATCCGCTTGCTCGATTCCGTTTGGAGCAGTTTTTTCCCACAGAAACGGATAGCGCATCATCTTTAAACCAATGCCAGCAAAGAGATCTAAATCGGTTTCCCGCTCTTCGTGTCCATTGTATTTGAGCTGATCAAAGTAGATATCGCCTACGCGATTGACTGTACATTCTACTCCCGCCCAGATTTCGGGTGCGCGCTTCATGGTTAAGCTCGGATTTGATTAAGTACGGGTTGTGGATCTAAAACTACTGACTCCAGTTTATCAAACATGTTGTTCCATGTTTGATCCCAAGAGTTCAGTTTCAAATAGGCATCCACTCGAGCTAGGCGTTTTGTTTTATCTCGCTTATCTTCTTCAATTGCGAACTCGATTGCTTTGACAAAATCTTGTGGAGTGTCCGCGATGTGAACCAATCGCTCGGTTTGGTAAGGTCTTACGACATCTCTTATGGACGTGGAGACTACTGGAGTTCCTGCCGCAAGATACTCTGGAGTTTTAGTCGGACTGATAAAGCGAGTAGATTCGTTTTTTGCGAACGGAAGCATCGCAACATCCCAACCCGACAAATACTGAGGAAGGTCTTTGTAAGATTTTCCGCCCAAGTAGTGAATATTCGGAAGTTGAGGTAAAGTTGAAGGATCAATTTTTACCACCGGACCGATGATCACGAGTTGCCAGTCCG
>DBAE01000238.1:4107-8583 GCA_002291495.1 Bacteriovoracaceae bacterium UBA1018
GAGTCTAAACGAGCTTTTGAAAAATGATCCAAATCAATACTACTTGGAAATGCATGAATGTTTGCGTGACGGTGTTTCTTGTGCTCATAAAGTCCTACACCGCCAGTGAAAACTACGTCAGCTCGGCTAAGGAGATCTTCTTCATATTTCAGGAGCATTGGGTGAGCTCCTTTAAACAGAGATAATTCGTCCATACAGTCGTAAACCGTAGCCAGAGGTTTTAAATGGCCAGTAAAGGCAAGTGCCATGGGAGTGTAATACCAAAGTGCATACTCTCGGATCGAGTGCTGCTTAAACATGTCATCCATGAGCACTTTTTGAGTATTGTTGATATCTTCTTCACTCAATCCATGCGGTAGGTGAGGAACAACGACTTTGACTCCGTTGTCACGCTCTTTGATTTCGAGGTGTGGAATNNCACTCTTTTTTTTCGTGCAAAGCGAGTGAGTAAGTGTTGCGGTCTTTGGAAGACAAAGTCCCAGCGTAAATGGCAGAGAACAACCAAGTCTTGATAACTCCGCGTACTACTCTTAAAGAGTTCGGACACATTATCCATTTGAATTTTAGACATCCTATTGGTTTCTGCGACTTGTTCGTTCACCAGACTCATGGGTGCAATCTCCTTTATTATTCTCAACGGCCTCACCCACGTATGCAGCTTGTGCGCCAGAGAATTATTTCGTTTTAGGCACATACTTTGAATTGGCGATGAAGGATGCNNGATGCATGCTACAACATTTGGATATCCACGCCCTCAACTTCGACGAAAAGAGTGGATGTGCTTGAACGGGCCCTGGAAATTTACGTTTGACGACGGGCAACAGTTTTCACAGCCAAGCGATATCAAAAAATGGGATCGGACAATTCAAGTCCCATTTTGCCCGGAAAGCCCCATGAGCGGGATCCATGATACCGGATTTCATAGACTTTGCTGGTATCAGCGCGACTTTGAAATAGACACCAAAGATGATGAAAGAGTGATGATCCATTTTGGTGCAGTGGATTATTCCTGTCGTGTCTGGGTCAATGACCAGTTTGTAGGAACGCACGAAGGCGGGCACACTCCGTTTCAATTTGAGATTACGCAATCCTTGCGCTCTGGAAAAAAACAGATTCTAACTGTATGCGTTGAGGATGATCCCTTTGATTTAGCTAAGCCGCGCGGTAAGCAAGACTGGCAGCTTAATCCTCATAGCATCTGGTATCCTCGCACAACAGGAATTTGGCAAACTGTTTGGCTTGAAAAAGTTCCGAGTAGTTACATTGATCGTATTCGTTGGACACCTCATCTCGAACGTTGGGAGATTGGTTGTGAGGTATTTGTCGGAGGCACGAGGTGTGATGGCTTGCAACTTCGAGTGAGACTCAGCGCCAATGGGCAAACCTTGGTGAATGATACCTACGAGGTTATCTCCAATGAAGTTCATCGAAGAATCGCACTGTCGGATCCAGGCATTGACGATTTTCGAAACGAACTTCTGTGGAGCCCGGAGAAACCAACCCTCATTCAGGCAGAAATTCAGCTTTTCAGTGGTGACAAACTGATCGACAGTATCGATTCATATACCGCGTTAAGAAGTGCTGCGATCCAAAAGGATCGTTTCATGCTCAATGGTCGTCCTTACTATCTCAGGCTAGTATTGGACCAAGGATATTGGCGTGAATCGTTAATGACTCCTCCTGATGCTGACGCATTTAGGCGTGATATTGAGCTGACAAAGCGCATGGGATTTAATGGAGTAAGAAAGCATCAAAAGATCGAAGATCCTCAATTTCTCTATTGGGCAGATGTGATGGGTCTTCTAGTATGGGAAGAGATGCCCAGCGCCTATCGTTTTACTCATGAGGCCGTAGAGCGTATCACCCGTGAATGGACTGAAGCGATCGATCGAGACTACAATCATCCTTGCGTTGTCGTTTGGGTGCCGTTTAACGAATCCTGGGGCGTTCCAGATTTAGCAGAAAAGCCCGCTCATCAAAATTGTGTACAGGCTCTTTATCATTTAACAAAAACTTTGGATCAGACTCGGCCGGTGATTGGTAATGACGGTTGGGAAAGTACTGCCACCGATATCATCGGTATTCATGATTATGATAATAATCCACAAAGGCTATTGAAGAGATACAATCCAGAAGCTGAAATATCAGATATTTTGGGTCGACGCTGGCCAGCTGGTCGAATGCTGACTTTAGAAGGGTATCCCCATAAAGGGCAGCCTGTCATGATCACTGAGTTTGGCGGCATCGCATTTGTGACTAAGCCCATTGGCCAGGACGACAAATTTGCGCAGTCAGCAGCCTGGGGTTATGCTTTAGGACGTTCGAAACAAGATCTTCAAAACCGTTATCGAGAACTCCTTGAAGCGGTCAATCGGATCGAGCTCTTTAGTGGATTCTGTTACACGCAGCTAACGGATACGTTTCAAGAGATGAATGGACTACTCGATGAGAATCGAAATCCGAAATTTTCTATTGAAGAGATTGCATCTGCGACTCGAGGCCTTGGTCTGGAGAAGGATGGACAAATTGCGATGGCAATCAATGTAGATCCGGGTCTCACCATTCCACCTCAGCATGAACGTCCAGGTGAACAACAAATCCCGCCAGTAGCCGGCCATTCTTAAGTTTTCCAGAGACATCTCCGAACAGACAGTTGGAGGTGTCTCGCCGTGAAATTAAAAATAGGGCATTTTCTTATTGTTTTGGCTGTATCGATGGTCAAAGTTCATGCAGGAGATTTTAGCCCTGAGCTCATCAAGGACTCCTCGGCAATTGTTGGAACTTTGACGGCCAAGCCTGAGTGTGAAAAAGACAATATTCATGTTTGGATATCGCAAGGCACCAATCTTTTTTATCACGTGAGCGTTCCTGCATTCGGAACATTCGAGTTTCATACAATACCCGGCAAATATAATGTTGTAGCTACAAGCTCTTCGGGTTGTTTTTCAGAAGTCACGGTTGATACCAAGGTTAATCAGTTTCATAACCTTACATTGCAGCTCAAAACTACGGCTCAGTTGAAGGCGGAGATGTCTAAATGAAATATCTCCGAATCACTCTCATTCTAAGGATTGTCACTGTACTCTTTGTAGTTGGAAAAATTATCTCCACATCGGCAATGGCGAGTGGTGGGTATTACAGTGGTCTACAATTTTCTTGCCCGACTTGCGGAATCTCTTCGAATTACTCAACACTTCCTTATCCAGCGATGTACCCGAATTACACACCTTATTGGCAGGGGTATGGCGCTCTCAGTTATAATAATTTTTATTACCCGGGCATGTGGGGAAATCACGGAATTAATCCTCATTTTTATCCGAGGCCAATGCCAGTCGATGGGGGCGGAGCGTATATGGCTAAGCCAAATCTTTATATTTCTGGACCGAAAGACAGCCAGGTCAAGGTATCGATCAAGCTTAAAAATGGGTCCAATTGGCTGATTTCAGTGCCGTCCCATGGAAAGTCGGGCTGGGAAGGCAAACTCACTGAAGATCGAAAGCTCATCGTAGGTAAAGCCAAGCATGATTACTTTTACTATGATTATCGAGTCGATCAGAACGCACTTCAGGATCAGGCCGGCTTTTGCGGAGACCGTGAGACGGTACTCAGCAAGATGATTACCGCTCTTCAGGTTGCGCGATTTTACGAAAATGAAGTCGCTGATTTTTATGAACACTGGAGTGTGAAACTTCCCGTCTCAGATCGCTATTGCGTCTATCCTCAAGAAAGTAACCAACTCGATCCGCTGGCGGAGATTAAAGTTCATCCTGCACCCAAAGCCATCAAAAGAATTATCTTTATGGTACAAGTGAAAGAAGCTCTTACCGGTAGCGGGGCAAAGTTCACCAAAGCGCCACCTCATTCGTGGCAGTTTGAGTCGGCTCGGTCTGTTGCATCAGATAATAAAGACGCTATCGAATTGCGCGAGTGGGGCGTCGGGTTTTTAGAGCAGATTAAAAAGTAATCTCAGGCGGCGCCTTCGTCTGATTCCTTCTCCGCGCTTTGATCAGCTTGCGGATTTCTTTGCGCTTTTTCTGTCTTTTCTTTTTCTTCGATGACATCCGTCACGTGCTCGTCACGCGGTTCCTTTTTTACGACGCGATTTTGTCCATCGGTTTGTCCGGAAGGCACAGATGCTGGTTTCTGCTCTTTGGCAGGATTAGGGTGAAATCGACTGGTTTCTGGTGTTTCGCTCATGCGCCAAATCAATTGCAAAAGGGGTGCGCGCGCTACGAAATCATTATTCGGTCTGAATCTAACCCTTTATTTCGCCGTTTACGGGCCCTTCGGTCCGTGGGGCTATAAATCTTAATAGTTGACCAAATAAGTTGACAATTAGGCCTGTTTTGGTTAAAACACTGGTCCTAGAAGGAGCCGAATCTATGAAAGTTTTCCTGACTTACTTTTCGACCCTTGGAGTAATTTTTTATCTGATCACCGTAATGTACTGAAATGTACTGAGATGTACTGAGATGT
>DBAE01000203.1:0-10274 GCA_002291495.1 Bacteriovoracaceae bacterium UBA1018
TCCGCATGAGTTCTCGGGCGGTCAACGTCAGCGTATATGTATTGCTCGCGCCCTTGCAGTTGAACCAGAATTTATTGTTTGCGATGAACCCGTGTCTGCACTCGATGTTTCGATTCAGGCTCAGATTATTAATCTCATGCAAGATCTTCAGAAAGAATTGGGACTTACATATCTCTTCATCGCGCACGACCTTAAGGTCGTAGAGCATATCTCTAATCGAGTCGCTGTCATGTACTTAGGTAAGATTGCTGAGATTGCAGATGCATCTGAGCTTTACGTCAGTCCAAGACATCCATATACGCAGGCACTCTTGTCTGCGATTCCAATTCCGGATCCTGACTACAAAAAGTCGCGAATCATTTTGAAAGGCGACGTTCCTTCGCCAATCAATCCACCTTCAGGATGTTACTTTCATCCAAGATGTCCGCGGGCACACGACAATTGCAAAGTAGATGCTCCACAGCTGCGTGAGCTCAAGAAGCTTGGGACTGAGCCTCATCGCGGGTCTTGTCATTATACTGAGTGAAAGTATCATCGGAATAGTTCTTAGATATCAACGTGCAAACTGTACCATAATCCTGACATCTAGCTTCTCTGTAATTTTTAAATACAATTAATGTAAATCATTTCTAATGTTGATACTTCAAGGAGGAAGTGTGAAAGCTAGCCATTTTAATTATCGTCATTGTATTGCTTTGCTAGTAGCTTCGGTTTCGATCTTTAGTGAAGCAAGAGCTGCGGTGTTTGGTAGTCCTGGAAATCAAGTTCAAGTGACTAGATCGATGTCCGGTCAAAGCTTGGGTTACTTGGAATACCTGCCGGTGGATTACAACGAAACTTCAGGAAAAAAATGGCCAGTCGTAATCTTTCTCCATGGTTTAGGTGAGCTCGGATCTGGCGAAACTCCTGCTTCGTTGGATAAATTAAAAGTAAACGGTCCTCCACAGCAAGTTGCTGGCGGTAAAGACTACCCTGCGATCATTATTTCGCCGCAAACTCCGGCGAGCCCCTTTAATTCAGATACTCTCGAGTCTTTAGTTCAGTATGTTTATCGTAGATATGCGGCTGATCCGAATAGATTGTACGTTACTGGTTTGAGTATGGGCGGTCAGGGTACTTGGGATTATGCTGTCAAATATCGCACAAAGATCGCAGCGATTGTTCCAATCTGTGGACCGGGTGCTAATTCTGGAAGATCCATTTTGTACCCAATGCCTACTTGGGCATTTCATGCGTTTGATGATGGACAAGTTTGGCGCGGACACACGATCGATAGCATTAACTTCATGACTCCAAATGCTACGACTATCATGCACGGATATCCTCACGTCAGTGGAATGGGTTACAATGCAGCAGCTACAGACATGACCGCAATCTATTCGTTAGCAAGTCAGAATCATCGTTGGATTACTGGTGCAACGACTACAAGTCAAAATGCGGATGATCGTATTAGATTTACTCTGTTCAGATCAGGTGGGCATAATTCGTGGACTCGTGCCTACAACGACTCCAATATGTGGAACTGGATGTTCGCTCAGTCGTTGTCAGGGGTAGTGAATCCGCCTGCGCCTACTCCAACTCCAACTCCAACGCCTGCTCCAACCGTGGCACCTACGCCAAAGCCAACAGCTCTTCCGACTCCTGTGCCCTCTCCAGTCGCGAGTGTGATTCCAAATTCGAGCATGAAAGCAGTAAATTTAAAAAACTCGAAAAATGCGAATGTACTCATCGATGGAGTTAAGGGCCCGAGTGGTAGTATTTCATGGGTGCCTGTTTCAGGCGCTTATTCGATGTTCCCTGTGTATGCATATGTCGATCTTGGGAAGCTCCACGAGGTAACCCAGATCGATTTTTATCAAGGATATGGAAGTGCGAGTTCAGCGCGCTTACAGTTTGCTTATGCGCCTGAGGGGAAGGATCCTAACGTTATAGCAAACTATACCGTGATCAGTTCTATGCCTATGGGTAAGCTTGATTCGTTCAATCCGGTGAGTGGTGCTGCAAGTATTAGAACTAGGTATATCCGAGTTGGTTTTGTCCAAGGCAGTCATCAGTCTGCGATTACAGAGCTTCGAGTGATCGGGAAGGCCATTGCTCAGTAACTATGGGCAAGCGTCTAAGTGAATGCTTCGAGACGGATACACAGTTAATTTAGTCCCGCTATTGCAAATAAATCCGCCGACGTTGGCGTGTTCACCGTAGTTGTAAACATCCACATCACCTGCAATCGGATTAGTAATTGTATTGTCTTGAATTTCAAACCGTTGGCCTGGGGATGTGGCAGTAAATGTAATCCCACGTACCCAGGTCAGCGGTCCTTTATCGTCGGTCGCGCGGGATCCGTCCGGCATAGTGCCCGCGTCGATTACTGTATTATTGAAAACTTCGACAGTTCCCACGTTAGTGCGAATATCGATGCCAGTATTGTGACCGCGTTCAACATGATTGTCGTGAACGCTACCTTCGGTTTCTGCACCAATAGTGATACCGCTTCCCCAATCGGTCCATTTTCTTAATCCGTAATTTAAGACCGTGTTATGAGCAATTTCATTTTCACCGTGGCTGAGTCTGAGCTTAATGCCATTGTGGCCTGTATTGACGGTCTTATTATTTAGTACTTTTACGTTGTTTAATCTCGCGGCTTTTACTTTGTGGGTCTTGTCAGTGCATTTGAGATCATACTCTTCGGGGTTGTAGTAACCCAGGTAGAAGCCTTCATAGATTGTATTTTCGATTAGATTGTCGTGAAAGACAAAGTCATGCAGCACGTAAGGGTGCCAAGCACCGGGATTGTCACATTTTGGGTCTTCTTTGGCAGTAATTCCCCAAGCAGCTTCGGCGACGTGAATACCGCTCACATCAAAGTTGTGAGACTGGCCTGTGATTGTAAAACCACCACGACCCACGCTATTTTTCACATAAAATCCATAGGTGTTGGGAAGGGCAGACTTAACAACTATGTATGATGAGTTATTAAAGTCCATTCCCCAATCGCCGCCGTCTTTGCTAATAAATTTTACTTCGCCGCCGTAATTGGTGACCGTAATCGGATTACCTGCGCAACCGTTGAGACCTCGAATTAGTAGTCCATCATAGGTTCCGGCTTTGATGCCGACTACATCTCCACATTTGACTGCTGAAAGGTTCGGAAGATAAATTTCACCGCTACCTTTTCCAATGACGTGGTCTACAGGCATGCCGCCTACTGGATTTGTAGTAGGAGAAGAGGCCGGAGGCGCCGAAGGCACCGCGGTTGGTTTTGGGGATAGTTTAGGAGTAGGATTTGGAGCGGATCGTTGATCAGAAGATGCAAGTGCAACGGACTGTTTCACGGTGCTCACTTTGGTCGTGGCCTCCATGCAGCCAGTAGCCAATAGACATGGCAGTACACCAATTAGACTTCTACAAAGCTTATGTAGATTAGGCATTAACCCCCCAAACGTATAACCCTGAGCCCCACTTAATAGTATTCGATAGTGTAGTAAAATAGTCAATTAAAAGGTTATCTTAATAATTCCAGCCAAGTAGCTGTATTTATAGAATTAATAGTTGACTANNTTATATAATAGTTAAATATACCGAATAGGTAATGAAGGACGTTTGTGTTGGAGAAACCGGTACTTACTATTCTTTTTAGATTGTCGCTAGCGACCCTATTAACATTCTGCTTTGCAGGATGTTCTCCGCGTATTATTGGCGCTTCAAAAAAAGCAATTGGTCTCATTCCAAATCAAGACCAAGTTGCGCCATCTCTTTTGAGTGTAACTCCTCCAGCAAACTCAACCTACGTAACAGGTATGAACGTCGACTTTGTCGCGCTTTTTTCTGAGGCTGTGACCGTCTCTGGTTCCCGCATCAGTTTAGATATTGGTGGAGTACCTCGTTACGCTACGTATGTTTCAGGATCCGGTACCACTACCATTACTTACCGTTATATCGTAACTCTTGGTCACATCGATGCGGACGGGATAGAAATGAGTTCCCCGATCGAGTTGAATGGCGGTTCTGTACAAGACGCTTCAGGTAATAGTTCGACTCTCTCATTTACGGTCCCAAATACATCTGG
The DNA here is from genome assembly GCA_002291495.1 of Bacteriovoracaceae bacterium UBA1018. Taxonomy (GTDB): domain Bacteria; phylum Bdellovibrionota; class UBA1018; order UBA1018; family UBA1018; genus UBA1018. The sequence goes on from DBAE01000203.1 coordinate 4,067, forward strand.
GATTCTGATCGATGGTTCAGTTCCAGACACCACCTCGCCTACTATTACAAGCGTAACACCTCCTTCAAATGCGTGGTACCGCGCGACTGCGAACTTGGATTTCGTAGTAAATTTTGATGAAAATGTGACTGTCTCTGGTACGCCTCGACTCGAACTCGATATTGGCGGCAGTACTGTGTATGCAACCTATCAAAGCGGGAGTGGTGGAAGTGCATTAACATTTAGATATACGGTCGCGACTGGGAACTTGGATACAAATGGTATCGCAACTGTCTCACCACTCGGTCTCAACGGTGGCACGCTTCGCGATGCTGCATCAAATAATGCGACTTTGACATATACACTGCCCAATACCGCTGGCGTTTTAGTGGACGCAGTTGTGCCTACGATCTCAAGCGTAACTCCTCCGGCAGATACTACTTATGTCTTTGGTTCAAATTTAGACTTTGTAGTGAACTTTTCTGAAAACGTTACTCTAAGCAATACTACCGTAGGAGACGCAGCGGGGAGTCGACTGGAGATTACGGTTGGTGCAGCGACTCGCTATGCAACCTATCTCTCAGGAAGTGGTACAAACGCAGTCACATATCGTTATACTCCAACTTCGCAAGATGCAGATGCAAACGGTATTGCTGTAGTGTCTCCATTATTAGCAGGTACAAGTACTATTCGGGATCCGGCAGGTAATGATGCAACTCTAACTTTTGTCGCTCCTAACACCACAAACGTTTTGGTGGATGCTACGCAACCGACGATTTCAAGTATTACCGTGCCTTCGAGCAACGTCTACATCACGGGTGAAGATTTAGATTTCACGGTTAATTTTTCTGAAACCGTTACACTCAGTAGTACTAATAGTCGACTGGCTATCACTATTGGATCCACGACTCGATATGCAACTTATGTTTCTGGATCTGGCGGAACCGCGATCTTATATCGTTACACAATTGTCAGCGCGGATCTGGACTCAAACGGAATTGCAATGACATCTCCATTAGACGCAAATGGAGACACCATTTTAGACGGCGTGAATAATTCAGCGATCCTGACATTTACAGCTCCCACCACATCCGGAATCATTGTTAATTACTTTGATTTTGCTGGTGGAAACATCGAAGTAGTTGTTCCAGCCAACGACGGTTCAGGCGATATCTATGTGGGAGGTAGCTTTACAAGCTATGCTGGTGTGAGCGCAAATCGCATCATTCGACTCAATAGCAATCTGAAAAGAGATACCGCATTTAGTATAGGGAGTGGATTTAATGGCAGTGTGGATACCATCCTCCCAAGTAACGATGGTACTGGAGATATCTGGGTTGGAGGAAACTTTACCCAATATGTGAATGGCGCCACTTATAATGAATCTCGGTTAATTAGGCTTCATAACGACGGTTCAGTGGACACCACTTTTACTACGAACTCTTCGGGATGTACTGCTCAAGTGCTCGCTTTAAGCGAGGCTGTAGACGATAGCGGTGATCTTTATGTGGGAGGATCGTTTGGTCAATGTAATGGGTCTGCCGCGGGAGCTTATAACAGGATCGTGAGGTACAACCGCAACGGTACCATCGATGGTGCATTTGTCCCTGGTACTTGGGTCGCAAATAACTTTATGAAGATTCGGCCTGTTCAAGACGGTACAGGAGATATCTTGGCGACAGGCTGGTTTAATACCTATCAAGGCGTTACAAACGAGTCCGTAGTTCGAATCAGACCTGATGGAAGCATAGCTACGGATTTTAACACCCTCTTTGATGGTCTAGATGCTAGCTCCGGTAACTACTTTGCTTCTTCATTCGACTATCTATCTAATGGAGATATCTTCGTCGCGGGTACATTCTCTCGTTACAATACGTCTACTGCGATATCTAATGCTGTCCGCCTCAATGTCGATGGATCAAACGACGCGACGTTTGTGCAGACTGGAGCACCAACCTATGGTTTTGCCGGAGGTAACTTCAGAACTTGGGATGTAGCAGTGGCTCTGGATGGTACAGACCAAGTTTACTATTCAGGTGAATTCAGCACATTTAGGGGTACTTCAGTTGCGCCAAACTTAGCTAGAATTAGCAGCACAGGAACACGGGATGCGACCTTTGCAGTAGGAACAGGTTTTGATGGATCGGTTCGAAGTATAGCTTTAGCAAACGATACTGCTGGGACAATTTGGGCAGCAGGAGCTTTTAACAATTTCAATGGTCTGGCTGCTTCGAAGTTGAAAAAGATCTCGACTGTAGCGTCAGGAACCGTTCCGATAGTTCTTAGCGTGGATACAGTCAATGTAGATGGTTCTTATGATGACGCCGCCACTATCGATATCGAAGTGACTTTCTCCGAAAACGTTACTGTTAATACAGGTGGCGGCGTCCCATCGATCTTGTTGGAAACCGGCACGACTGACCGCACGGCTGTATACGACTCAGGTTCTGGCAGTGATAAACTGATCTTTCGATATACGGTGCAAAGTGGTGATGAAAGCTTAGACTTGAGCTATCAGACCTGGGCGCCATTTATTAGACTCAATGGCGGGACAATATCCAATGCGACCAATAACGCCACGTTGCTACTGCCCTACCCAGGTATGCCGGGGTCTTTGAGGGCAAACGCAGCAATTGTTGTGGTCGACTAGCGTAAATATTAAACCAAATCTTTATTCCATCCGAAATGACACTTAAGGAGTGTATTTTCTTTGCTGAGGCGAGCATAGAAAGTGCGCAACGTTAAGGCTTAGGATGAAATTTACTGTCAAAAAACTGCCGTTAGAGGCGGCAGGCAATTTATTGAATTGCCCGATACACACAGTGCAACCTTTTGCGCTGATGTTGGCGCCGGTCTATGTGCTGATGAAACGAAATGCAAAGTTTGTTTCTGTGAAGCGCCCGCTCGATTTTTTCCTCCCCGAAGAGCTTGATCGATATNNTTGCCAAGACTGCGGTTCCGTATCGCGATGCTGGTCGCCGAGTCAGAGCAATTTTAAGTTGGATGCCGAGTTCACCTGATGCCTTACCTCCTGCACCTTATGAGACGTCCGATGCGGTTTTGCGAGTTTTGGGACCTCTATGGGGCAACATCAATCCAGAAGAAAAAAATCCTGCAATTGAGCCTTATTTTACAGCTATATTCACCAATGAATTTTGCGATTTTTTACCCGAAGATGTATTGAGAGAAACGCGTGAACGCGATGTCAACTCTTATGAGTGGGCAATTCTACGTTCCAGTGTTGCTGTATTTTTGGCATTGCATCTAGGATATTGCACAAAGGAATTCCTGAACTCTCTTCGACTTCGTGTTTTTCAAGAAACTGTGAAAAATGCTTCTCTCATTCAATCTACAAACAGATTTACGACAAGCCAAACGGAAGAACTTTTATACACCCAAGAAGTAGAGGAGTTGATCGACTTAGTCTTTCAAATCATCCATGAACCCAATGCCAAACTAGTAGGAGCCGACTGGTTTGCACAACGTAACGAAAGGACTGCTAAAAAAATTGCATCTCGCCTCAGTAGAATAAAAAATCAATTCATGGACCCGAAGCGTGCGCCATCCACGATCTACGGTCCGGAGGGAATTATCGATGAGTAATTCCCAATTCTTTGGAAAAAATCCACCCAGGGCACTCAAAAGCTTTGGAGTAGCAGGCTTACTCAATGAAGACTGTCGCGTCTATTATAACAATATCTCACATCCTAAGCATATTGGACGCGTCAGTGACTTATTGGCTGCCAAACTACAAGAGCAGAAAATCGAAGAATTGAGACTTAGGGCCCTTATCCTTTATGGACTTTTCGAAGGATATAATGGTTCTGGATCTCATCAAGTCGCAATTGAGTGTGGAATCGACGAAGAAAAAGTAGCGTTGGGCTTTGCCTTTATGCTCGATTCTAGAATGGATATTAATAAGTCCGGAATCGAAGATCGTATCAATCTCGAAAATGTAAATGGGGAGTTTGAGACGATGTTATCCTATCTTACTCTTCATGCACATCGAGTTGTGATGCGTTTTGAAGAGAGCAAACGTCGAGTAGAAATCGTAGCTTTGTTTGGACAAAAAGGAAAAATGTCTGACGAGGTGCTTAATGCGCCTCACTTGTTTCAGTTTATAGATCTAGAAAAGCTTGAAAAAGAAGCTGAAGCTCATGAGTATATCGAGCTCGGAGATTTGGATTATCAGACGTTGCTGAAGGATGATTCGCCTTCAAAATTAATTAAAGAACCAGTCTCCGGTCAAATATTAGCCGATTCTGTTAAAACATCTACTCCCCCTGAAGCAGAAGAGAAGAAAGTGGTTAAAGGTAAATCACTCTTTTCCAAGGCTCTGGATGTAATCAAAGTAAAGGGTGCTAAAGAAGAAGTAAAAGATGAAACTATTAAGATATCTGGCGTTACTCAGGTTCAAGCTGATGAAGCGGTGAGTGTTGTCAGCAGCTCGAAAGACGAAAAGAAGGGTCTCACAGATGCTCAGGCTGAACTCTATGAAAAGAAGATTTCAGAACTACAGAACAAAATTAAGAAACTTGAAGAAGAGCTAGCCAAAAAGCCAAGCTTACTCAGTAAGTTCATTGGGGACAAAGGGGAAAAATCCACTGAAGCTGCAGTTCCACCAGCGGTCGAAGAAGAAGTATTGGACAAAGTTTCCACTCAGCTAATAGGTGATATCCAAGACAAGGCTTTTGCGGCACCACTTGAACGTGCGCAAAAAGAAGTCGGAGAAATTAAGAAAGAAATTGAAAGTGCTCGAGCAAAACGCTGGGTGGACGGATTGATGAGTGAGTTCGTTCAGGAAAAGGCACTTTTAAATGAAAAAGCTCAGAAGCTAAACACTTCCATGAAACAGAAAGAGCATGAGTTTAGAAATAAAGAACGAGTCCTTAAGGAGGAAATGAGAAAACTCGAAGATCAACTCAAACAAAAGAATTTTGCAGTAAATAGAATGAAAGATCAGCTGACTCAGGCTACAGCAGCGTTAGAGAAGACAAAAACTGCCAAAGCATCGGCAGATGACGCAGGTACAAAACAGAAACTCATATTTACTCAAAAATTGCTCGCTACGTCTAAGGACGAAAATAACCAGCTCAACGCCAAAATCGAAGAGTATAAAAATATGCTGGCAGCAGCGCAAGCCAAGACTAAGTCGACCGAAGATGTTAACGATTTGAAGACTAAACTGGATCGAGCGAAGAAACAGGCTGAAGAGTTTAAGAAAGTGAATCAGCAATTGATGGAACGCTTGAGCGGTGGCAAAGATGGCCCCGGTGAATCAAGCTTAGCTGACACAAAAAAGAAATTAGAATCCGCCCAGAAAATGGTTGCCGCCAATCAAAAAGAGTCTGAACGTCTTAACACTAAGATCAGTGCTTTAGAAAAAGAGAATCTTCGTCTTAAGACTGAGCACGCAAAAGCTCAAGCTGAGAATAGACGGCTTAAAGCAAGTGCACCTCAGGCAGCAACGACACCTGGTGGAACGACAACAGGTAGTCCATCTGCAGCTAAGTCTGGAACGTCGGGTAGCGGTGGAAAAGGAAATCCTCCTCCAACTTCTAGTGCGGCCTAAAGATTATTTTCGGCGAAATACCATGATGTTGCCAGCACCTACGATGCGACAAAGCATACGATCACGTTGTTCTTCTAAAAATCGACATCCAAAAGTTTCTGGATTCCCTTGACCCCAGATATACCAAGTTTTGAACTGGAGTTCGCTGGAATTGCCAACTTGAACGATTTTCGAATTGTCTTCAAATACTGAATTATCGTGATGATCTAAGCGTTCGGTCTTGGCTAGAAGCACAGTTTCTTCTCCGGAGATGGCGCCTGTGATCGCATTCACGATCTGATCATTCTTGGTTTGGAATGAGATGGTTCGGGCAATATTATGACCGAAAAGATCGATACCATGGTCAAGATCGCATCGAACGGGTTGTTGATCTCCAGTGCTTTCGACAATCGGTTCCCAGACAGAACCATCTAATCCTAAGCTCGAATCATCTGAGGAGATCTTTCCAGACTCACTGTTAAATAGATCGATTAACTCTGCACGAGTTATTGGCTCGCAGATCTGAAAGTTAAACGACTTCGCTTCTGAGCTTGCGCCTGCCAATATAATAGCGCTCGCCATAAGAGCAGATGAGTATTTTTTCATAATTCCTCCGATTTCGAACCGTCCGCGTTTTATCATGGCAAGGATCGATCAGCAAGAAATAGTTGATTAAAA
>DBAE01000203.1:10284-13404 GCA_002291495.1 Bacteriovoracaceae bacterium UBA1018
GCTCTATCCAACTGAGCTACGGGATCGTATAGAAGGATTAGGCAGCCATAAAACACGAAGTCCGCTCTGAAAGCAAGCCACTGATATACAGAACGATTAATTCTGGTACACTGAGTAATAGCATGGCGCTTTACGAATACTTTTGTCGTGATTGCAAAGTAAAGTTTGAGCAAATTACTTCTTCGGGTGATCCCGATGCCGGCGCATGTCCAAAGTGCAATTTGAAAAATANNCCGAGAGACTCATTTCGCGGTTTGCCGTAGGCGGTCAGGGTGATTTACGAGAGAGCACTCATTATCATGGCTGCCATGCCGCTCAAGATCATAGCCATCATCACGATCATGACCATAGTCATGGTGATTCCGATGGTAAAAATGATCACGACCATTAAGATGGGGCTGAGGTCGAGCCCGAATGTTCATATTGCTGAGCGATTTAGACGATACTCTCAAGGTTTCTCATAGCGCTAACCAGTTGCGCACGGTTTTTCGTGGGCTTTTTAGTCATCAAGCCTATGCGGGGATGTCTGAACTGTATCAAGAACTGCTTGGCCATGAAGGATCGTCACTTGTTGTGCTGAGTTCGTCTCCTCGTTGGATAAGAAAGCGTATCGAAGACTTTTTGAGAATTAACCGATTTCCCAAGGCTCAAATTTTACTTCGGGACTGGGTTAAGCAACCAGACGTTCGTCGATATAAAACCCAATCACTAAAAACGATTATTCAGGAACATCAAAAACCACTCATTCTTATTGGAGATGATACTGAATATGACCCAGAAGTTTTTGAATCGATTGCGCGGGATTTTCCCGATCTTGTCCTAAAGATCTACATTCGAAGGATGAGAGGACGGACGTTGCCAGCAAGTGCCGAAGGATTTCATACCGCGTATGAGATCGCACTTTCGGAGCTGGTAGCGGGGAGATTGAGTCCAAACCAGGTATTTAAGGTGGGTAAGGCGATCGCTGAAGCGAAGGATAATAATGACGTGATCCCTTACTTTGCCGTCTGTCCGGATGATATTACGCCCGTACCTGACTCAGATCCTTCGTATTTTGAGCTGAAGAGCATTCACGAAAAGATCGTTCAAAAAATCTTGGCAATTTCGAAAAAAAGAAAACTCGCTTGAGAAGCCTAAATCATCTCATTGACTAATCGTTTCTGATTGGCTAGGTTCTTTTTCTCTTTCTATGCTCCGATGGTGGAATTGGTAGACACGCTGGTCTTAGAAGCCAGTGCCTCGGCGTGGGGGTTCGAGTCCCTCTCGGAGCACCATTTAAATCTATTTTATCAGATAAAACTAAACGTAGTTGTGTAGTTTGTTTATTGTGGACTCGAAAAATTGAGAGGACACAGATCGCTGATCTTCGATCGGTATCCTCTCAGGCAGTCTTACAATTAAATGTTTAAATCACCGACGTAAACCAACATCTCGTTGAGTAGCTTCACGATAGATTTTGCGTCTTCGATACCTTTATTCAGTTTCAACTTAACGGCGGTTGCCTCGTCTATAGTGACGGTTTTACCATCGGAGGTGAGGTTGAAGGGAAGGTTCCCATACTTTTTTAGGTAGCTCTCGTACTTGTTTTGGAATGTGCGAATATCGCCTCCGATGTCCGCCTTCACAGACTCCAAGTCTTTCGTCTCAACCTGATCTTTCACATATTCGCGAAGAACCACGTCATCCCAAGTGAAAGTGCTCTGGTCGCCCATTTCATCTGTCTTGAATTTGATCCCCTTGGACTGGAGTGAGATTTCTCTGTTTGCTAGGTCAGCGGATTCTGCTTGAAACTCGCTCAGGGTGTAAGTCCTGATCTTAGCTTGCTCTGCTTCCCGTGCTACGATCGGTTGGAGATTCGCAATGGCTCCTTTGGCAAGCTTTACCTTTGTCTGGATTTCTTCCTTCTCACGCAAAGTATAGGTTCCACCATCGTTCTGAAAGCGATCATACTTGGCAAGATAGGCTTCGGCAGTTGTGACATAGCGTTGAAGCGCCTCGATCTGCTGGCCTGCTTTCACGTGAGAATATTTGTTGAGGTGTGCCTGGTCCCAACGATAGCTCGTTGTAGAAAGCCCGTTCTTGAAATCATAGGATGTCTGAATTCTGAGTCCCACATTAGAAAGGCTAGTTTCTTCGGAGTTAAGATTCTGGGTATCGGAAACTAATTCCTCGTTACTTCGTTGAGGGGCATTGTCCCCGCTGCCATCACCTTCGCTACTACAAGCTGAGATCGTCATTAAGATAGCAATAAGCCCAGACGCCAGCACTTTCTTCGAGTTGAACTGCATGATAAATTCTCCTTTCGCCATCGGCGAATTTGTCGAGAAACTATATTACTATACTCAAATAGTCAATTAATAAATATTTGTTTAATTCCAATATGTTGCATTAGGATTTCATATTGATATGACCAAAGAAAAACCTTCTGTCACAGCAGCCACTCGTGAACTCCTGAAACACGGTGTCCCGTTTACACATCACTTATACCAGTACGAAGAGAAGGGTGGCACCGCAGCTTCGTCGCGCGAGCTCGGAGTGGATGAACATTCCGTTATTAAAACTCTCGTTATGGAAACCGAAGTCAAAAGTCCTTTAGTAGTTTTAATGCATGGCGATCGCCAAGTATCAACCAAGCAATTGGCTCGACATCTGGGTGTAAAAACCGTGGCTCCTTGTAAGCCGGAAGTAGCAGATCGTCACTCAGGATATCAGGTCGGCGGAACCTCTCCCTTCGGTACCCGTAAACAGATGCCCGTCTATATGGAACAAAGCATCCTCAACTTAGAGAAGATCTACATTAACGGTGGAAAAAGAGGTTACTTAGTCGGACTGCATCCATCAGAAATTGTCCGAGTTCTCAATCCGACGTTAGTACATGTAGCTATTGAAGAAGTTTGATTGGACGCTCGCCAGAGTGCGCGGCNNGGCGTCGGTTCCATGATTGCATCCTGATTATTAAACCAAAAAATAACGAGGAGATAATCATGGCTATTACTTCAGAATCCCCAATTAAGCATACATCAGGCGGCGAGATGCCCGACGTGTCACGTATTTCTCAGTTCAGTCAAAGAATTCGTTCCGCGACCCCGGTCATGAGAGAGCGATTGAGCAATAAGGGTG
>DBAE01000087.1 GCA_002291495.1 Bacteriovoracaceae bacterium UBA1018
GTGCTTTGATTTCTTTCAAAGCTTCGAGTCCGGTCATTCTCGGCATATGTACATCGAGAAGTACAAGGTCGTATCGTCCAGCACGGACACGATTAACGCCTTCTTCTCCGTCTTTGGCTTGGTCCACAATGAAATGGTTTTCAGAAAGAGCCGAAGCTACTGACAGCCTGAGGTTCGCATCATCATCAACAACTAGTACTCTAAACATGGGCTTGCTCCTTTTTACTAACGACTTTTTTAAGGTTAATTGAAAATTTAAGTCCGGATTTTGTTAACTTGTCGTGTGCAGCTTTTGCTGCAGCTGGATCGAGAGGAAGTTTAATTTTAAAAGTACTGCCTTGATCCTTTGCGCTATCTACAAAGACCTCACCGTGGTGAGCTTCGACGAAATACTTGGTGAGATAAAGTCCAAGACCGGTTCCTGAGACGTGTGAGGTCGCATCATTTTTAGCACGATAAAACCTTGTGAAAAGACCTAGTCTTTCTTCTTCGGACATCCCAATTCCTTGGTCCTTGACCGAGATCTCAACCCATTGATCGATCTCTTTTGATTCGACCAAGATTTCAGAATGTGCGGGAGAATATTTTAATGCGTTATCGATCAGGTTATTCAGCACTTTAGAGATCAAAGAGACATCAATCTTAATTGGAAAAAGAGGCTCCAGGTGGGTAACAATTTTGATTTGGCTCAAACGCGATTGAGCCTTAAAGCTATCTACACAGCGCTCGACCAGCTGATTGATATCCTTAGATTCGTAATTGAGGTGTAAGCGATTGGATTCGACCTTTGTCAGCTCTAGGATGCTCGTAATGAAACGATTGAGTTCTTCGGTCGAAGAAATAATGTGATTGAGTGTTTGTCTTGCCAAGCCGAGCTCTTTTTCGGTGATGGTTTCAGACGCTTGACGAAGGAGCACCTCTGCTAGTCCTTGAATACGAGCAACCGGTGTTTTCAAATCATGAGTAACCAGAGAAAGAAAGTTTGTTTTGAGCTCTTCGACTTGAACTAAGAGCTCGTTCTTATTTTGATAGTCCCATCGTTTTTTGTACTCTTGGATGAGGCGGTATGGAACGGACAAGTAGTACGACAAAAAGATTCCGATCAAAGGTTCACTTTGACGAATCCAAATTCCTTTCGAAGAAAAGAGAATCTGGCAAGCACCGACAAAACAGAGTGCAAGTAAGATTGTCGTAAAGACGCCGTAGAGAGGCGTGTAAGTAAAAACTGACCACAATACAAATGAGGTCAGTAAAAACGTAAAGATCCAGTTAAACAAAGCTGGTGGTTGAACTATTCCTTGATCATGAATAACCGCATCCAAGATATTGGCGTGAAGGGCTAGCTTAGGATTAGAAAACTGGTCTTTTGAGTACGGAGTCAAAGCAAAATCATTTGGATCGTCGCTGATCGATGTTCCAACTAAGACAATTTTTCCTTCAATCGCTTCTTTAGCGACCCTGCCGTTAAGCACATCGGAATAAGAATACTGTGTGTATCCAGATTGAGAAGGGTTGCCGTGATACTGAAAGAAAAAATACTGAGCTCCGAGTTCACTCTCATTAAAGGAGCCTCTCGGGAGGTAATCTACACCGACCAATCCAAGTCTCTGCGCTAACTCAAGATGGAAAGTGCTTTTTCCATAGACTCGCAGTAACGCGCGACGGGTGACTTTTGCTTCAGCAAAAACGTTTCCGTCTCCATGAATTTGGGCAACCGAATGTGAAAGTGAGCTCAATGGATATGGAGATAGAACTTCACCTGATGAATCGAAGGCTGCTCCCAAGATCACTGGAGTTCCCTGCGCTTCCATGTGATGTGCTGTTCGTAAGAATTGTTCACCCAGTTTGATCCTTTGTTTCTCAGGCTGTGTTGGGTTAATTCGATTCATGTCGATCAAATAACCAACAGCTTTAGGCTCGAGGTGACTGAGTGTTTCGATAAATTTATTATGATGCTCCATGGTCAGAGGAGAGATCTCATTGAGCTCAGTCGTGGTGCGATCATCTAAAGCGATCANNACGATGTCTTGGGAAGGTTTGAGCTGCCAACCATGACTCATACGTAGGTCATAGAGATGAGACTCGATAATATTAAATTCAAGGCTCATGAGGCCTGCTGTTAACGCTAGAGATCCAGCCAAAACCAAGACTGGCTTTTGGAAGCGTTTGGCGAGTTGTTTAAGGTCTAACTTCTTCAACATGAATTCTCATCTCTAATAGCGTCAACTGAACCTGACAGCTTAGAGAGCAAGGGTTATACCATCTGGTGACGTTTTGCTACTAGTATAACTATTTGAAAATATTGAATTATTTTGCTGGTTATCGTCTTTTGAGTGTCTAAGTTTTAGACAAACAGGTAGGGATTACCTAATCGCGTCAAGAATGATATATGGGCTGGGTGAACTCCATACTCAATATTGCGTTTTATAAGTTTGTTCAATTATCTGGGCTCCCAGAGCTACGTGATGAGGTTAAAAAGACCGCGCTCGAGTTTGAGCTGAAAGGCTCTATTCTTTTGAGTGAAGAAGGAATTAACTCGTTTCTAGCCGGTAAGCCCGAATCCATTCGTGCTTTCATTAGCTACTTATCTGCTAAGCCAGAATTTTCTAAACTTGAGATCAAGGAGAGTTGGACAGATCATGTTCCGTTTAAGCGGATGATTGTAAAAATCAAAAAAGAAATCATCGCGATGGGACAGCCTGACATTCATCCAGCACTTTCGACAGGTGAGCGCATCTCCGCCAAAGAGTTAAAAAAGTGGTTAGATGAAAAACGCGAAGTCGTTTTGTTGGATACACGCAATGACTACGAGATCAAAGAAGGTACCTTTGATCATGCGGTCGATTTCAACATCGAAACTTTTAAACAATTCCCCGATAAACTTAAAGAACATGCTGATGAGTTAAAGGATAAACCGGTGGTTATGTTCTGCACTGGCGGTATCCGCTGTGAAAAAGCTACTGCGTTAGCCCTTCAGTATGGAATGAAAAATGTGTATCAACTCGAAGGCGGGATCCTTAAATACTTTGAAGAAGTAGGGCAGTCCCATTACAAAGGCGAATGTTTTGTCTTTGATGGAAGAGTGAGTGTAGATAGTAATTTGAGTGGTGCAGTAGACCGAAAGACCAAACGACGTGTCAGCGGGCTTNNTGTCCAATCTCTCGCCTGAGCTCTTGAGTTTTCATCCACAAGGAGTCGTTCCGCTCCTCACTCATCAAGGTCGGATCATTTACGAATCATCGATCATCACAGAGTACCTGGAGGAGGAATTTCCTGAAGTTTCTTTGATGCCAAAAAATGCAGAAGATCGAGCCCGTGTGCGTCTCTGGACTCATTGGTGCAATGAAATCTTTAAGCCAGATCTCGACCTCTTTAAGTACGAATTCGATAAAATATCTGCTGAAGAGCGTGATCAATTAGTCGAGCGAATGCAGAAAAATTTGATGAAACTCCAACGGCCATTGAAAAAGCATGCGTTCTTGATTGGCAAAACTTTGACACTTGCGGACATTCACGTGTTTCCTTTCTATCGTCAGTTTAGAAAAGCGACACATACTTTGCCTGGTATCGAGCAATTTAAGCTATTAGATCAGTGGCTTGAATCGATCACTTCGCGTCCGAGTTTTGAACGCGTGATGAGAAAGCATGATGCCACCTCTGCAACTCCGTCGTCTCTTACGGTTGGATCAGAAGAAAAAGCATCTGCTGATTTGTCGCAATCTGTTTCATAATAGCTGAATATTTTGGTGTCACTTTAGTGACGTCAACAGTAGATCTCCGATTTGTTACTTAGACTTGAGCAAACTGCATTTTGCTTTAGAATAGGTAGGAGCGCAGGAAGCGCGCAGAACGGAGACCTCTGTGAATCACTCTGTGAAAAGATGGATAAGGAAGTTCTATCAAATCACTCCCACCACTTTATGTGTGCTATCAGTCGGCGCACTTTTGAGCGCGTGCTCGATTGAGAAGCCGGCGCCTGAGGTTGCTGAAGCTCCAGTCGATGCTGCTTATGTGGCTCCACCAACAACAAGCTCCACGCTTTTTGCTGCACGAGTTGAAACNNGGAAAAATCCTGCGAGATCGCGAACGGTTCTGCGCTCGGTACTACGCTAAATTGCACTGCCAATATTCCTGAAGGTCGACTTTACTATAGTAAGCTGCATTTAACGTTTGGAGCTGCCAGTGTAAGTACTTGTGAGCTCATGTTCATTTATCCTTATTACTATCGAGCTTCTACATCGGCAGCGTTTCAACCAACTTGGTCCGTGTCAGAGGTAGACTGCACGGCCTTCCCATTGCCTGCAGATTGTTTTAGTGGAGTAGGAACAGAAGTAAAAGATTTTCCACGCGCAGTTGGGTATTATTTTAAACCCTCTGATAGCCTTTATAGACATTTCGAATTTTCGTCGGCCCACTCAAAGTGGCGTGGTACCAATCGTTGGTCATGCAATACGTTGACTGATCGGACTATGAACATCAGCTTATCAGGAGACGGGTTTATTGCTAACTCGATGGCTGATTATCAATTTCTCTGCACGGATCGCTGGTTGCAACCTCGTTACACCATCAATCTTACCATTACAGATGAAGACGAAGAGGGTGGTGATCCAGATCCAGATGATCCTGATTCGAATCATCGCGCTGACTGGAACAGTGCTGTCGACTAGTTAGCTTTTACTCCAACGTCGTAACAGGCACAGCTTCTGGCCAGTTCTCATCGCAGCCGGTAGTCTTCGGCTCTTGGCCGGTGACATACTTTTCGACCATGGTTTGTTCTTCAGGACATTCAGCGGTGGCAAATTTGCCAGAGAGTCGATCGATACGAACACTGCTCAGGTTTTCACTTTCTGGAAACGGAGTCGTGGGAGTTCCAGCGAGTCCATTTTTCATAAAGTTAACCCAGATCGGCAGTGCTGACGAGGCACCTGTGAGTTTCACGGGTTGTTTCGGCTTTTTCTTTTTGTCTTTTGGATTGGGTGCAGGTTCTTCGCGAACTATGTTTTGATCCGTGCCGACCCAGACTACAGCCGTAAGTTCAGGGGTATATCCCGCAAACCAACTATCGCGATGATGACTCGTAGTCCCGGTCTTACCTGCTGCAGGTCGATCAAAGCCCATCGCTGCAGCACCTCGTGCGGTCCCGTCGATAAATACGTTTTGTAGAATATCATTCAGTAGATCAATTGGACCACTGGCTACGGCTTGATGTGAATGGGTTACAAATCGAGCGTAAGCAGTACCATCAGTTTGAGTGATAGCTTTGATCACAGTGAGGTCTTGTGCGTTGCCGTGGTTAGCAATGGTTGCATAAGCTTTGAGAAGCTCAACGGGTGAGAGCTCAGCAACTCCTAATGAAAGTGAAGGCACGGCAGGAAGTTCTGAGTTAATGCCCAAAGCTTTCGCAGTCTTTTTGATGCGATCGATGCCTACTTCGACGCCCAAACGCGCAGCGATTGTGTTGACTGAGCGGGAGAGAGCAGTTCGCATCGTGATCCAACCTAAAAAGTCCTTGTCATAATTTTTAGGGGCCCAGTTTTGTCTGCCCTTATCATAGACGAGTTTCCACGGAGCATCGTGGACGGGATAGCCTCCGCCGTAGGCGATACCCTTTTCATCGTCGCCTTTTTCAAAGGCCGAGAGATATACGATCGGTTTAAAAGTTGAACCGATCTGTCGTTTCATATTTAGAATTCGATTAAAGTTGGACTCTGAGTAATTGCGACCGCCTACTAGGACGCGAATAAACCCATTGGACTGATCTACAGCGGCCAATGCGCCTTCTAAGCGCTCTGGGGCGGTGACTTTTAGATCTTTTTCGAGCTGAGCGATGCCTTGGGAGACCGAGCGCTGAGCAATGGAATTTAGGTTAGCATCGAGAGTGGTATATACTCGAAAACCGCTCGATGTAATTTCTTGTTCGCTGAGTTTGTCTTTCAGTTCACGAATCATTTCGGCTTTAACAAAGTCAGTGAAATAGGGGGCTTTGTTAAACGTGCTTTGCGAAGGGGCCAATCTCACAGGCAAGTTCAGTGCGGCTTTAGCCTCTGCTTCGGCGAGAAATCCGACTTCGACCATTTTTCTAAGAACAAGCTTTTGTCGATCAATCGCTCGCTCTTTGTATCGATAAGGAGAGTAGTAGGCTGGACCACGGATCAGACCCGCCATCAGTGCAATTTCGGCCAGATTGAGTTCATCCACTCTTTTGCCAAAGAAATGTTCGGCGCCTTCGGCCACTCCGTGAACTTCGAGGCTTCCGACTTGTCCTAGATAAACTTCGTTTAAGTAGCGTTCCAAGATTTGTTCTTTGTCGTACTTAGCTTCGAGCACGAGCGCGATGAAGAGTTCGTTGATTTTAAGAAAGATATTTCGGGTTCGTCTAGCCATCAAGTTTTTGATGAGCTGTTGGGTAATGGTGCTTCCGCCTTGGGCCAATGAGCGAGTTCTCAGATTAACCCAGATGGCGCGCGCGATCCCGCGTGGATCTAGTCCTTTATGTTCTAAGAAGTTTTGATCTTCGATAGCGATGATCGCTTGCCAGACTTGTGCAGGGATATCGTTAAATTTAAGATTGGATCGAATCTCTTTACGAGCGTCAGCCCCACTTCGAGATAGTGTCGCAATCAACTCAGGCTCGAGATAAAAATTAGAGATCTCGATCGTCTCGCCTTTTGACTCGGGAGTTTTGGCGCGAATCGTTTTGAGTGGAGAGTTGGGCGCGCTGCCTTCAAATTCGAGCACGACCGCACGCTGAGCTGCGTTACGCGCAGATGCAATGGAGTGAGTCACATGATCGTCTGGGATCAAATAGGACGGGTATTCGATCGGATGGAGCTCTATTGTGAGTTCCTCTGGACTAGCTAATTTTGGATTATATCCCAATGCGTTAAGCCGAGAGGTGATGAGTCCTCTTGTTTGAGGCGCAGCGACATAAGTCACATCCGAATAGATTCTTGTCGGAGTAAATTCGTCCTTCTGAGCAAAAGCCTTTTCTATATTTCGAAATAGCGTAAAGCAGTAGATTGAAAAACCTACGGCAAATAAAACCAATATTCCGAGAACAACACGAAGTCCTGTGCGCCGCAAAAGCATTTTATATCCTTGACTGAACTGTTGGCGGTCAATAAAACGTCACTTATCTTTGCCAAAGAGCATAAAAGATTGGGGTCATCATGAAAAGAGCCATCGCTAACTTCTCACGAATATTCACGCTAGGGTTTGTCCTCGCCGGAGGTCAACTCGCAACGGACAGCGCCTATGCTATGGATCTCGATTGGTCTGGACAGTTCAGATCTGAGGCGCACTGGGTAAAAAACTATCAATCCGATAGCTCGCCTGCCGGTAGAACACGCGATGCAGCTCGCGACGCAGCGGGCGGATATTACATCCCAGGCGGTGGCGCTGAGAATGCAAATTTTCAAACACTCTTTTTGCGTTTACGTCCTAAGTTAGTAGTTAACGACAATGTCTATATCAAATCCGAATGGTGGTTAGGCGATCCAGTCTTCGGTTTTTTCGGTGACGCTTTTCCAGGAAGCTTTGATCAGCGTCAGTATTATTCCAACCAATCGCGCGGCTCATTTATTACCGCACAACGTTTTTGGGCTGAGTTATTGAGCGATGTTGGAACAGTCCAAATTGGACGTGCACCTTTGCACTGGGGACTTGGAATCGTTTGGAATAGCGGTGACGGTCTTTGGGATCGCTATATGTCTACTGGAGACACGATCCGTTTGATTTCAAAATTTGGAGCATTCTCGTTCTTACCTAGCATCACAAAATACAGCATGGGTAATAACGTCGGTGGAGCAAGCGATTGCACGACCACTCCAGGCACTTGTACTGTTCTCAATGGCGGCGGTGGATTGTCTGATTACTCGCTCGCACTCAAGTACGAAAATCCAGATGAAGAATTTGAAGGCGGCGTGCAGTTTATCAAAAGAATTGGTGGTCCTGCTCAAGATCCAGGATCAGGAGTCCTTGTTCCAGCTGATGTCGGCGGAACAAATCGAGTTGGAGGTTCAAATTTCAACATTTGGGACATCTATGCTCGTAAGAAAATCGGAAAACTCAATCTCGGAGGCGAAGTCCCAGTCGTGAGCGGAGACTTGGGCGGAGTGGACTATAAGACCTTCGCTTTTGCTGCTGAGGCAGGTTTTAAGTTTAACGATACTTGGGAATTAGAAACTCGACTTGGCCGCGCTCCTGGTCAACCTAATACGACCAACACGCGACCAGATCGCCTTAGAGCATTCTTTTTCAATCCGAACTACAAGCTCGGTTTGATTATGTTCAATTATCAACGAGCTAATTTTGCAGGACCTAACACGCAAAATAATACGAACGTAGGCCGTGACGATTTGCTTTCGCCATTTGATAATCCGATCACGAATGCAAACTACCTCTCGGTTGGCGGATTGTTGCATGCCGATAAGTGGCATTTCCACACGCANNGCCACTGAAACAGCAGCACCGAATCAAAACTTCTTTAACTCGAACCGACGTCAGTTTTTCGCAAATACGACCGGAACAACCCAGGATAAATCTCTTGGTTCAGAAATCGACTTCGGTACCGCATTTCAATGGGATGAAACATTCCAAGCAGGTGTTGATATTGGTTGGTACTGGCCGGGCGCTTTCTACAGGTTCTCAAACACAGCTACAGAGAATCCTACTGAAACTGTGTTTGCGGCTGTAGGACGTATCGGGATCTCCTTCTAAGATCATTTTTGAATTGGCGGTGTCCGGGTGCGCGCATCCATGCGCCATAAAGGCCATCCATGGCAAACCCGTCACGCCTACTTCAAAAATGCTTTGAGGCCGCAAGGAAAAAACTGACGGAAGCGTACATAGAGGTACGCTGAGGAAGTTTTTGACTGAGAACAAAGCTGGTGGAATTTGCAGCCAGGACGCTTTACTGAACCATGAACTCGGTGAAGTACACGTTGGTCGCCAACGGCTCCGCCTTCTTCTGTCCTTCATTCACGAGTGCGTTCATTAAGCCCACGATTTTAGTCTTCAGGATATAGCGGCCTTGAACCGTGTTGAGGTCTTCGAGTGTCATACCGCCTATGAGTTTAATGATATGGTCCATAAACTTTGGTTTTAAGGAAGCAGCTCGTTCCTCTTGGTCAGCATCTCGGATTTCGATACTAAAGCC
Source organism: Bacteriovoracaceae bacterium UBA1018 (assembly GCA_002291495.1). Lineage (GTDB taxonomy): Bacteria > Bdellovibrionota > UBA1018 > UBA1018 > UBA1018 > UBA1018. Next base: position 9,158 of record DBAE01000087.1, read on the forward strand.
TAAGTTTACGTAATGAAGTTTGGTCGAAGCGGGTGCTTGCTCGGCAGATTTAATATTTACAGAAAATGGATCAAATTTAATCAGAGCTTTTGAAGTTGGGGCGGCCGGCTGCGCGACTTTCTCGGCAACTTCGACACGCTCTTGCTCTTCAGTAATCTTAGGTCGTTTGTAGATCACCCGTGTGTAGACCATCGTGCCTAGCACGGCGAGAACAGCCAAGGTATTTACCAGGCCAAGAATAAGTGGGAGCTTTCCATTTCCGGATTGGTCTTTCAATAAAGCCATATGATTAGTCTGACACAAGCAATCATGTTTTGCCTAGGGCGCACTAAATGCAATCATTCATAAGGTCGCTTAGGAAGGTGATGCAATGACTAAACGTGTCATGTTTTGGTCGGTATTTTGTGGTTTAGTGGTTTTAACAATTTCTACCAGTTGGGCTCAAGAAGAGGAAAGTCAGGGTCAAGGCTGTCAGGCTACGTTCAGCTCCGATGATCCGTCAGGTATCAGCACCGTAATGATGACTAACGAGGGGACTGAGGGCTTAGAGACCCATTCAGACTGCAAGACTACTTTTTTGAAGCTATTAGAGTCGGATCAAGAGTCAGAAGAGGATAGGGCATCGAGTGAGGCTAAGGCTCGTGCCTTTCACCTGCGATACCAGGGTGAAGCAAGTGAGGTGAATGCGCTCGCCGAAGAAATCCTGAATAAGAAAAACCTTCAAAGTTTTAATATCGAAATGAATATCGAAGGTAACGACGAGGGATCAGTTCTCGATGTTAAAGCGATCAAATAGGAACCATCGCGGAACTAGCTATTACAAACTACACTGTCCCAAGTTTAAACTTCGATCGAAAAGGTGGGGAGGCTTGGATCAACGCTTTCGTTAAGGACTTCGATCCCAGTGACCGTTGCATGTCGAGGTCCACGTTTACACCATTCGACCATGGCATCAACGTGAGCCGCTGGCCCAGAAAACAATGCTTCGACGCGCGAATCAGGCAAGTTTTTAACCCATCCGTGTAAGCCCGGATATTTTTGAGCTTCACGTGAGGTGGATACTCGAAATCCCACCCCTTGAACAATGCCTGAAACAAAGACTCTCTTTTGGATTATCATGAGGGCCTCTATTAGCATAAAAAAAGGCGGAAGCCATTGGCCTCCGCCTCTATCTAATGTTCCGGCTTACGCCTCTATCTCATNNTATCTCATTTATCGGCTTACGCCTTATCTAATCTTTCGGACTTATCCCGAATTAAACCTTAACAGGCTCGTAAGGAAGTCCGAGGTCATCAGCAACTTGTTGGTAAGCTACTTTGCCATTCAAGATATTTACGCCCTTCAGAAGTGCTGAATCGCGTGCCACAGCTTCTTTCCATCCCAAATTTGCGATCTTGACTGCGTACTTCATCGTGACGTTGGTCAATGCGTAGGTCGAAGTCCTTGGGACTGCACCTGGCATGTTTGGAACCGCGTAATGAATCACACCATCGATTGTGTAAGTAGGATGCTCGTGACTGGTAGGTCGGCAAGTTTCCACTGAACCCCCTTGGTCAACGGCGACGTCGACAACAACGCCACCTGGTTGCATTCGAGAGATCATTTCTCGGGTGACCAGTTTAGGTGCTTTTGCTCCTGGTACGAGGACTGCGCCGATCACTAGGTCAGCGTTAGTCACTGCTTTTTCTACCTGCTCACTATTTGAATAGAGAGTAGTCACTTCGTTCTTAAAAATATCGGCAAGGTAGTCGAGTCGTGTGACGTTAACGTCCATGATCGTAACTTTTGCGCCAAGGCCGACGGCCATTTTGGCAGCATTGATACCTACGACACCGCCACCTAGGACCACAACGCTCGCTCTGTCGACGCCAGTAACGCCACCTAGGAGCATTCCTTTTCCACCGTGATCATGTTGAAGGTAGGTTGCGCCAATTTGCGTGGCCATACGTCCAGCAACCGCACTCATCGGAGCAAGAAGTGGAAGAGAGTTATCTGCTAACTGAATAGTCTCATAGGCGATGCCTACAATTTTTCGTTCCATCAGCGCTTTTGTGAGGCGTTCGTCAGCGGCAAGGTGGAGGTAAGTGTAGAGAATCTGTCCTTCACGTAAAAGTGGATACTCTTCGGGAAGAGGCTCTTTCACTTTGACGATCATGTCAGATTTATCAAAAATTTCTTTTGCAGTCTCAAGAATGGTTCCGCCAGCTTTTCGGTAATCTTCATCTGAGATTCCGGCACCAGCTCCAGCATTTCGTTGAACGAGAACTTTATGTCCCGCTTGTGTTAAGGCACGAACGCCGGCCACGACCATGCCTACACGATTTTCTTTATTTTTAATCTCTTTTGGAACGCCGACTATCATGCGATCTTCCTCTCAGATGTTCTCAGACTTTAATTTTTAAACTGTTATCTTCAATCCATCGTACGCTAGCGTAACGCCTTTAGGCAGTTTTTTGATCCATTTCGAGTAGTCGAAGTCATGGCTCAAGTGAGTAAAGAAAGTTTTCTTTGGCCTCACCGCATCAACTGTAGCTAAAGCTTGATCAAGGTTAAAGTGTGTCTTATGCGGTTCCAACCGTAAACAGTCGAGAACCAGCACAGAAAGCCCTTTTAATCGATCAAGTGATGTTTCTGGAATATAGCTGCAATCAGTTACATAGGCAACGGAGTCAACGCGGTATGCAACGCACTCCTTGGAGCCATGGCTTAATGAGATTGGAATAACGGGGATGCCTTGCACATCAAGCTGGTCGATTTTCGAATCAAATTGATTGAGCTCAAGTTGAGNNTTAGACTTAAGCTCCTCGCAGGTCCACGCATTACCGAAGACTGGGATGCTCGCTTTCTGAATAAAGTTATAACTTCTCAGCTCGTCGATTCCATGAACATGGTCTGCATGAGGGTGGGTATAGAGCACAGCGTCTACACGCTCGATCTTTTCGCGAAGGGCTTGCTGCCTGAGATCTGGGGAGGTGTCGATTAATATGCTTTTGCCGCGTGCTTGGATCCAGGCGGAGGCACGCAAACGATGATTTTTCTTATTGCGGGATCGACAAACCGAGCATTTACAACTGATCAACGGTACTCCCGTCGATGTGCCACATCCCAAGATGGTAAGAGTTACAGAACTCATTGATATTAGGCATATCATCCCGTTTACGAGTTGACACTGCTCTTTTGAGTCAGTTACCTCTCAGAGATCTCTATAGGGGGATTATGAAAGCGCTTGTTACCGGAGCCAGCGGATTTATTGGCAGCACCTTGATCGAAGAGCTGGGGACATTGGGCTTTGAAGTTTATGCATTGATGCGTCGTACCTCGAGTTCTGCAAATCTCGAGGGCCTCAAGTATCAACGTATGGACGGTGATATCTTAAACCCAGAGTCTCTCAAAAAAGCGGTCCAAGGCATGGACTATGTCTTCCATCTTGCCGGCGTGACTGTAGCTGCAAACCGCAAAGGTTTCTTTAATTTTAATACCCAAGGAACCAAAAACTTGGCTGATGNNGGAGTTTAATCCCACTCTTTCGCGATTTGTTTATGTTTCAAGTCTTGCGGCGGGGGGGCCTGCTGATCAGAAAGTTCCTCGCAATGAAACAGAAGATCCGCGTCCAGTCTCCGCTTACGGAGAAAGTAAACTTCAAGGGGAGATTGAGCTCCTCAGGCATAAAGATATATTTCCAGTGTCGATCGTACGACCACCTATGG
>DBAE01000254.1 GCA_002291495.1 Bacteriovoracaceae bacterium UBA1018
GGACAATAGAGTCCTTTTTCAGTCCAGGTGATGAGGGGATTAGCCCAAAAACTCATTGGGACACCTTAGCGGATTTAGTCCGCGATACTCAAGGGATGCCCGTAGTTAATTGATTTAGGCAGTCAGCCCATGCTTGGTCGGCTTGCCGCTCTCATCTAGGGCAACAAATACAAACTCGCAGCTTAGAATAATTCCTGCTGGGTCACCGAGATAGCCCTCAGTCTCAGTTTCTGGAGCTTTCGGAGTGGACATAGGAAGTCCGATCTTTTTTCGAGTGACGATGCACTCGACGGTGAGCGAAGTTTTCCCAATTTTCTTATTTTTGGTCCAAAACTCCAGAATATCTCCACTTTGAGCAGGATTTTTAAACAGAATCTCGGAAATCTTTAATGTAACGACCGACTTTGTGCGCATCTGACACATTGCATAGAGAGCAGCAGCCTCGTCGGCCCATTGCATGAGCCGTCCTCCAAATAAACGTTTGGCGGGGTTTTCGTCCCCTGGCATCACCAGTTTTCTGTAGGTCATAATCGGCTGACTCATACTGTCACCTGTATCGTCCCGGGCTAAAGAGTTGCAAGGCTAAATCAACTTACGCTAAAGGAAGGCTTATGAATCCTTTTCAATTTGATCCTAGCAAAATGGACCCTAAGGCACTCATGGAACTTTCTCAACTCGTGCAGCAACTGCCGCCTGAGCGACTTAATCGAATGCAGACTCTCATGCACAACATGATGGCTGGTTACGATGTGCGGGCAGAAATGGAAGAGTTTGAAAAGGGCTTACCCCCTGATTTTCGAGCTAAGGTTACAGCTCTTATGGCGGGNNGCAGGTGCTTATGGCGCCGGAGCTACGCAAGCGCCGATGTTTGAACCTGAAGTCGAAGCCCAATCTTCTACACAAGAAGTTTCAAGCGAGATGAATATGCGTGAGGCACGGTTGACAATTCTTCGTGCTGTCTCAGAGCAGAGACTCTCACCAGAAGAAGCCGAGAAACTTTTATTTAATGCGAGTTAAGATCATTGTCAGTCATCTCAAAACTACTGGCTAAAGTAGTCGCATAAAGGTAAACCTTTAATAAGATGTCCGCTTCACTCGTCATAGAAAAAGGAAAGATACTCATCTACCGCGTCTTTGACGTCGCCGAAGAGATCGATCTTCCTTTAGCAGAGCGCCTTTTAAGTGAAAAATCGAACCGCTTTCGCGTTCATATCACTCCCAACAAAATTCAGGCGATTATCATTCGTAATCCGCCTATCCGTGTAACTCTTGGACCGACCCAGCTAACAGTTGCGGGAGTCAAGTATGAAGCTGAGGTCGTCGCCACTATTTGGGACTACGGGGTCGTATCGATTTCGTTCCAGATTATCATCGATGGAATGATCTGGTCTGACCTACTGAAAGTTGGCGCAGATGTATCAAATAACACAAAAGCCTTTGATGAGATTTACAACGTCGGATTACAGAAGTCGAAAGAACTGACGGATCTCATACAAACAGCTCTTAAGGCGCCTAGTGGATTTCAGATTTTTGAAGACTACACAATTTACTTTTTGCAGCAGGTCCAGGGTGTAAAAAATAATCTGGATCTGACCGAAAAATTAGATCTCCCGGCTTTGATTCAGGGCGAGATTCAAGAAGAACTATCCCCTAAAAACCGAGAAGGCATGCTCCAGCATCTTTATCAGTATTCTAAGAACGACTCTGTGATTATAGATTGGAATAGTGCGGTGATCTATGAGCCAAAGGGCGACCGTGAAATCATCGACGTCATCGAATTTGCGCTGACTCATTTATTAGAGTTTCGCTACTACGATGATCTCTTGGATCGTCGTTTGGCAGAACTCTATGCCTCTATTGAAGTGGGCAGGCAAAGAATCTGGCGCAGTCAATTTGCCACAATTACGACTGAAGCTAACGCAAAGTTTATCGAGTTTTCCGAATTCGTTGAGCGAGTGGATAACTCCCTTAAAGTTGTCGGTGATTTTTACTTAGCCACGGTTTTCAGAGGGGCCTTAAGAAGATTTAGAGTTCTCGACTGGCAAGAGAGTATTACTCGCAAAATGAACATCTTAGCGCGGGTCTCGGAGCTCCTTCAGGGTGAGCTCAATGCTCGACGCAGTCAGTTATTGGAAATTATTATCATTCTACTCATCGCCTTCGAAATCGTTTCTGCCATGATTAAAACAACCGGCACTTGAACTCGGCCGGAGGTTTGCATAGGGTCCTGAGTCATGCAGACTCTGAGTATCGGTGAAAATAGAATTCGTGCAATTGCTGATGAACGATTAAAGAATCCAAACTTGCTTGCGATTCTCGTTAAGCAGGCGTGGACCGAGTTTCGGTTTAAAATTCGGCAAACCCAAAACTTTCGTAGTCGTAAGAACGATGCGGCCTGCCAAGCATACTGCCAGATGACAGTCGAAGAGTTTGAAGCAATCAATGCTCGCCAGGCATGGGCGAATTGGAGAACAATTCCAAAAAATCTGTCTCAAAAAATGCCAAGCACCCCAGTCGTGGCATTAGACCTCTGCTGTGGAGTAGGGCAGTCAACCGAGGTGCTCGCCTGTTATCTCCCATACGGATCTCGAGTCATCGGAATTGAATATAATCCAACTTTTGTCGAAAGGGCTCGGTCCAAAGTTTATCTTCACCAGAGTGGAAAGATTTCTTCTGTAGAGTTTCAAGCGCAATCCGTGCTCGAACCTTTTCGTGACACCACCGGGCTCTTGATCGCAAGCGAGAGTGTGGATATTGTAAATGCTTCGGGCGCAGTAGGTTGTCACTTTGATGAGCAAGCTTCTACGACTCTAGCTCGAGAGATATTCCGAGTGCTAAAGCCAGGTGGTCTAGCAACGATTGATTCCGGAAAAGCCGGTACGGCGACAGATCACTTGATTAATATTTTTCAGACTTTGGGTTTTGAGCGTTCTCATCAAACCAAGAGTTGCGTTTTTGATCGCTACACCCAAGTATGCTTTGTCAAAAAAGCTGAAGCCAATGTGGTTAGACAACGAGAGTTACAAGCTATTGGCATCTGAACGTCTTCGAGTACCCAGCTGTGCTTGCTGACCCTAAAACGCTTCCTTGTCTGCCCAAAATGAATGCAGATTGTGAAGCCTTACGANNCGCCTTCGAGAAATTCAACGCTTTGATTTCTTTGCTCGCAGTATTCGGTCGCTGCCTCGATGGCCTCTTCGGATTTGTTTCTTTCGATGTCCCGGACAACTGCTTTATTGAGTCCATCTTGTCCGGGTATGATTCGCACACTTGCTGTTGAGCAGCCTAAAGAGAGAGCTAAGGCTAAATTTGCGAACACATTTATTTTCATATTTAAATGGTCAAGTATCACGAGCAAGCCGGCTTGAAAACAAATTAAATATTAAATGAATACATATGTTTATGTTAGCTTTAGTAAATGCTCCTTTGGAACGTAAAGCCGGAAATGATCAGCATTGGTCCCATTACTCTTCGCTGGTACGGGGTGCTCTTTGCTTGTGCCTTCGTGTATGGTCTACGATTTATTCGACAAGAATTTTCGAAAGAAAAGTTACCGGCTGAACTACCAGATCGACTTCTGATTTACATGATGGTGGGAACGATCGGGGGGGCACGACTTGGGCATACCCTTTTTTATGAGCCACAAGTTTATCTTCCCGACCCACTTAGAATTCTGAAAGTGTGGGAAGGTGGACTGGCAAGTCACGGCGCCGCTATCGGAATAATCTTGGCGCTCTGGCTCTTCTCAAAAAAGTACAAAGCAAAAGTTCCGTTTGTTTGGCTCTTGGATCGTATTGCAATTCCAGTCGCCTTCGCGGGATTTTTAATACGGCTTGGAAATCTTTTTAATTCAGAAATATTGGGCCGTCCCGCCGATGTTCCATGGGCCGTAGTTTTTACTCGAATCGATCAGATCCCTAGACATCCAACACAACTTTATGAATCACTGGCCTACTTATTTGTTTTTTTGGTAATTAGACTGAGTTATCGAAAATCCGAAGTTAGAAAGCGCCATGGGCTCATTTTTGGAATGTTCTTAATCGGAATTTTTGCCTTCAGGTTGTTAATTGAGTTCTTCAAAGAAAATCAGGTCGCGTTTGAATCAGGACTCGCCTTTAATTTAGGTCAACTCCTAAGTATGCCGCTGATTGCAGTGGGTGCTTGGATGATTTTTCGTGCAAATCGTAAAAAAGAGCTCTCCTAAGAGAGCTCTTTTTACCTTAACCTAATGCGATTGAGCTTACTTTTGCCGTCCAAGATTTGAAGTCAGATCTAGTACCAGCAATCAAACCCTTTGCTTTATTTTTGTAATGGCGAGCCTTCCTTGTCACCAAGTGATTAGCCTCATTACTCAGGTGCACTGCTTGATCGCGGATAAGCGCTCTACGATGTTTTCCGCGTTGCGGATCCATCAAATACATCAATCCGGCGCCTAAAATGGCTCCGGCGAAGCTGCTAGCAACATATCCAAATGCAGAGGAGCTGATCTTGAGTTTGTTTCTAACATCAAAAAGCACTGAGTAGAGCCTTCGTTGTTGGTCGCTTGACTCATGGTAAGTCTCGGAAACACTTTTAGTGACTTCAGCTGTGAGTTTTTGATCTTGAGCAGCAGTAGCTAAATCGCCTAAGGATACAATACCGACCAACTTTTTGTTTTGATCGATGACGGGTAGGCGACGTACTTGTTTGTCTTTCATTATCGAAGCAACTTCTTCTATGCTTTGATTTTCGAAACAATAGTCAATTGGACTCGTCATTGCGTCTCTGACTAGAGCCGTGTTTGGATCATAGCCGGCCGATATTGAGCGGATTACAATATCCCTGTCAGTAACGAGACCGAGCAAGCGTTCACCATCACAAACAATAAGAGAACCAGCATCAATCTCATCCATAATGCTAGCGGCTGTTCGAAGATTTGCTGTCGGTTCGACCACCTTTACGTTTGAAGTCATGATTTCTTTAATCTGCATAAATTCCTCTAAGTTTAAGATTGCTGATCACAAACTCTGCAAATTCTATTCATCAAAACTATGAAGTCGCTCGTGCTCTGCGGCATAAAGGTTGCGACAACAAGAGAAGAGGTTTTATGAAACGAGCAATAATTATTGGTAGTTGTGCGCTAATTCTTGGACTTGCTGAAATCAGTCCTAGCGATGCCTCATCTCGGTCATCTCTGGAAGATGATGGCGCTCCTTTAAAAGGGATAATTTCAGAAAATCGCGGCTTCTATTTGGGTGGTGTAAATAGCCCTTCGGTGCCGGCAATGGAGGGATCTAATTTGGATGCTCCGCTAGCAATTGTTACCGCATTGTCAATTCTTGCATTGATTGGCGTCGGACCTATTGCATACTGGACCCAATTTGGAATGTCTCGTAAACAGGCGACCGCTTCAACGGGATCATCTAAACCATTGTATATTTTAGATAAACCGATCAGCTCTGCACCTATGTTTCGACCTAGTGAAGGCGACAAGAAGAAAGCGGCATAAGTTTAAAAGAAATCTTATATTAAGCTTAAATAAGGGCAAATTTTTGCTGTCCTGTTGGCTGTTCGATGCTAAGTAAAGTCTCCGATGTTGAGGACAGTTTTTGCTCAAATCACAGCCAGAATACTGGTTAAAATCGCGCCTTTCTTGGGATTATTACTAATCTTTTATATCCCCACATTTGCAGGTTCTGCCTTAGCAGATTCGATCCGCGTATTGGGCGTGTCTTTCGACTATCCTGGAATCACGAATGATACATCAGGGTCCGAACAGTTTAAAAAAGACCTAGATTATCTCAACCGATCCGGCGGCTTCACTGCTGATCGGCTGGTGCCTTTTTATAAACGATTGGATTACTATGGGCTTGATCTTGAGGTGGTGACCAAAATCCAGCTGCCAAAACAGAATGCCGCTTTTTCGATTTACCGATTAAAGGCCAACAAGAAGGGTCAAGAGCGCATAGAGAAACCTTATCGAGCTGATTTATTTTTTGTGAAGCATGAACCTGCTGCACATGAAGTCAATTTTTTTGACGATCTTTCTCCAACGTACCAAAAACAAATCCCTCATGCTGAGGCAGTCATGTCGGCGGTCGCAGTTGAGTTTGAGGCGCAGTTCCCTTATTCGATAGTCCAACTGCATGGAGCAAGTGTAGGTCTAGCAGCGCCTTTGTTTGATCTAAAGAAACAACGGGGTGAACGAACTCCGATAATCGTTGGCGATCTAAAAAGCCTTGAATACAAAAATTCACCGAGTGGAGGATTTTCACGAGACGTACTTTCTTGGATCGGGCTGGATGATCGCTACTTCACAGTAGATGGAGTGGAATTTTGGGGATCTGTAAGTCCTGTCAAAGCCATCATGAACTACGTGGACGGTTTTAAGTCTCCTGTATACCAGGATAGTCCATTTGAAGGATTTGGAGTTGAAGGAGTCCTAACTGAAAGGATTCGACAGTTTCATTCCTGGAAGAGTTCGTTTTCGATCACACAAGATCCTTGGTTGCCACACCGACCTACCCGAGATTACCGCTTTATTGCTGGTCCACCTAACTCCTCAGCCGGTAAAGATGGAAAAGCTTATCTCCAGTCTGAGTTTGGACTCACTCAGGATTCAGAAGCGGTTATCATCGTGCTGAGTGACCCGGTTTCAGTTGATAATGGATATCAGTATATCCCTGGAGCACTCGCTCATGCGCTCTATCATCATAATGTTCAGATCATTGTAATAGGCAGAGAAGGCCCTAACGATATCGAGAAAGAGTTATTCGAACTTGAAGAGCGTTATCCCAAAAAGTTTGAACGTCGAATGTACTCACCTGAGATAGAAAACACGGCAATTCGAGGAGCAGACTTTTATTTATCTGCTCCCCAGTTTCACGCACCGGGCTTAGGTGACTTAAAAGCAAAATCTGTCGGGACAGTACCTCTTGTCACCCTTGTAGATGGCTATAGGCAACATGTCAGAGATGCAGTGGATGGACTGGTTGCGCAGGTTCAAACGGTGGATGCTGAGGGCGTTACGTATGTTCACATTGATGATACTCGAGTGCAGCTGATCCAAATGATCGAGCGAGCCGTTGGAATCTATCGCCATAATCCAAAGAAGTATCGATCTCTGCAGCGGCAAGCCATGCAGAACGAGTCTTCTTGGTTTACACGGATTGAATCACAAAAAATCGAGTTTCGTTACTTGCAGATCAATGGTCCTGAAAAACTAAGGGCCCTGCTCACTCATGATGATTCGTTTATTTCAGAAACACTAGAAGAGTGGAGGAGGGGTTTAGCTCTTTCCGACTACCTGGTCACTGCTCTTGAAAAAGGTAGAGATCCAACTTGTGCGGGCGCGCTATCACCCGACGAGAACTAAGATTCCCCTAGCATTTCTAATCTAACTCAAGTTTATTGAAGTTCATGATCAATAGATTCATTCCACACCTAGGATTGATTGGTACTTGTTCGGCATTGCTCCTCGCAGCCTGTTCTTCGACTAAACCGCACTTTGCCCCTAAGGGTGATGGTTATTTTGAGATCACGGCACTGACCAAAGAAGATGTTTATCAAGTCAGCTATGAAGTTTGCCGCGGTATCCATCAATCGGGATATCAGATCATTTCCCCCTCTCATCTCCAACCCAACGAGATGTATGCAGGAGTGGTGCGTTGCAGTGGAAAAGTAGATCCTGTCCTCGAGCGTCAATATGCGGAATCTTCTAAAAAATTTTCCATTGTTGAAGGTTTAGGCGAGGAAAAGACTTACTTCGAAATTAAATAATTCTAAATAATTTAAGTGCATGATACCTCCGCTGATAAGGGGGATCGCATGAATTATAGTTCGTCCATTTACTTTGGTGTTGCAGCTTTACTCTTAACCTCATCTTCTCAAGTCCTAGGTGCATCACCTAAAGGTGTTGAGTTCGAAAAATTGTCACCTCATGCAAAAAAGGAACTGACTCGGTACCTGGGTACGCTCAATAAACGGCTGAGCTCAATGAGCGAAAGAGAACTTTTTAATCATTTTAGTTTCCAAGACGCTAAAGGAAATCGTTTTTCGTTCAAAACGACGGACTCACCAGAAGAATGGGCGCTTAAGGACTTAACTCAAGACGGTGTTGCTGGAACCAGCACTGAAAAAGCTTACGAAGAATTATCTCTCACACGCCCCTCAAAACCTGTCCTAGTCGCCGTCATCGATAGTGGGATCGATATTAAGCATCCTGATTTGAAAAGTAAGATTTGGACCAACCGAGCAGAAGCCGCGGGAACTCCCGGTGTAGATGACGATCAAAATGGATATATAGATGATGTGCATGGTTGGAACTTCTTAGGAAATTCGAAAGGTAAAAACCTGATCGTTACTAATTATGAGGTTGATCGTGAATACGGTCGTCTGAGGAAGAAGAAGGCAGATGGAAAACTCAGTCCTGAGGAAGAAAAATATTTTGCCATCGTCAAAGCCGGACATTTGGCGCGACGTGGACCTATGAATGATCGGCTCGAATACTTAAATACAGTATTGACCCAGTATACGACCGCATTAGATGTACTTCGCGCAGCAGGTTTGAAGGAAGAGAGTCTTGAAGCCGTAATGAAAATCGAATCTAGCGAACCTGCTGTTGTGGAAGCAAAAAAATTAGCGATTCGCTATCTTTCTGAAGGCGCAACCACATCTCGAATTAAGATTACAATTGCAAACCTAGAGAAGCAGATCTCAGTCGCCTATAACCCCGATTTTGATCCAAGCTCGGTGATTGGCGATTCTGAAAAGCTGGATGAGGTGGGTTACGGAAATCCAGACGTGATTACCAAAAGCGCTTACCACGGAACTCATGTTTCGGGGATTATCGGGGCGGTCCGTAAAAATGGTTTTGGTATNNAAAGCCGATGCAATTAAGATCTTGCCAGTCCGAGCGGTGCCAGATGGTGACGAACGAGACAAAGATGTCGGTAATGCGATCCGATATGCGGTAGATCAAGGTGCGCGTGTGATTAATATGAGCTTTGGGAAGGCATTCTCACCACATAAATCCTATGTCGACGCTGCTGTTAAATATGCAGCTGAGCATGATGTCCTCTTAGTTCACGCAGCCGGTAACGATGGTAAAAATAACGACGTGAATGATAACTATCCTAACCGTCGGTTTGACTCAGGATCTACTGCACCAAATTGGATTGAAGTAGGAGCATCCTCAAGTAGCGATGATGAAAATCTACCTGCGTATTTTTCTAATTATGGAGCAAAAGGGGTCGATCTCTTTGCACCAGGGGTTGAGATCTATTCGACCGTTCCAGGAAACGAGTATGGTATGGCGCAAGGGACCAGTATGGCATCACCAGAAGTTGCGGGTATTGCCGCATTGATCCTTACTCAACGGCCTGACCTCAGTGCAGTTGAACTGCGCAAATTGATCCTAGATGGGGTTCATAGCTTCTCAGGCAAAAACGTAAAAAAGCCAAAACAGGGTACGTTGATCGATTTTGCTGAGCTTTCAGCTACTGGTGGCGTAGTCAATGCTTTCAACAGCTTGAAGCTACTCAAGTAACCTTTTCAGTAGGTGAGTTAAAAACAAGAAGGCCCATTGTCATAAGCGACAATGGGCCTTCTTGTTTGTGATGGGTTCTATTAAACTGCTGCTTGTTCTTTAGTTTCCATTTGCTCTTCTTGTTCGTTGCCCAAGTTGAGCTCTTTTTCTTTTCGATAGAGCGTTTTTCTATCAATTCCAAGAAGACGGGCTGCAAGTTCTTTCTTTCCGCCGGTCTTTTCGAGAACGTACTGAATGTGGCGCCCTTCGATTTCCCGGAGAGGCAAACACTCTTCCTCAAGATTACCCGACGTAGCCGAATGGCCGCGACTTTGATCTGAGATAGATGTCGTCATCTTAGTTGGAGTTGTGTCCATAGAAGCGTTCGAATGTTCGTGTTCTGCTGCCAAGACAATGTCCTTAGCTTGGAGTACATCCTTTTCAGCCAGAATAACTGCACGCTCAACTGTATTTTGGAGTTCGCGGACGTTTCCTGGCCATCGATAAGATAAGAGACGCTCAACTGCAGCTGGCTCAAAGCCTTTCAGCGATACACCATGGAGATGGCTAAATTTTTCCAGGAAGTGTTGCGCCAGAAATAAGATGTCGTCTCCGCGCTCTCGTAGCGCAGGCGCGCTGACTGGAATTACACTGAGTCGGAAGTAAAGGTCCTCGCGGAATTTTCCATCACGGATCGACTGTCTCAGATTAGTGTGAGTAGCAGCAATAATTCTGACGTCGACGTCACGGTCCTTATTTTCTCCTAAAGGACGAACTTTGCGCTCCTGCAATACTCGGAGTAATTTGGCTTGGAGCGGAAAGGCCATATCACCAATTTCATCTAGGAAGAGCGTTCCACCTGAAGCTTCTTCAAAAAGACCACGGCGAGCTTGGGTGGCACCTGTGAATGAACCTCGAGCATGACCGAAGAGTTCGGACTCCAGTAAAGATTCAGGTACAGCTGCGCAGTTCAAAGCAATGAATGGCTTATCGGCGCGAGGGCTCAGGTTATGTACTGCACGAGCAATGAGCTCTTTACCGGTCCCGCTCTCTCCAGTGATCAGGACATTCACGTGAGTGGTTGCCACACGACGGACCATGGAAAAGAGATTTTGCATGCTTGAGCTTTTGCCGAGCATCTCTCCGCAAGTCCACGCCTGCTTCAATTCTTCACGAAGGGCGGTATTATCTTGTTCAAGGCGAGTAATCTTTAGCACTCGCTCGATGGTGAGTAAGAGTTCATTCGATTGAAATGGTTTAATGAGATAGTCGGTCGCGCCACGGCGGATGGCTTGGATTGCAGTTTCCATACTTCCATGTGCAGTCATAAGAACGACTGGAACTTTGATTTTGGACTGAATGAGACTGCTGACGAACTCTAACCCGTCCATATCTGGCATCTGAATATCACAAAGGATGAGATCATAAGGTTGAGCTCCCTGTTCCTTTGCTTGCTTGAGTTCCTGAAGAGCGAATGAAGGGTCGAGTCGAGTGGTGAGCTCAAACCCTGCCTTATTCAACCAGACCTGCAATAAAGCCTGAATCTCTTGATCATCATCAATAGATAAGATTCTAACAGGTTTTGCTTCTGTCGCTTGAATGGGGTTCATAGTAATGCTCTCCGTTTTTCAGATAATAAATGATCCATACGATCTAATGTGTCTTTGATCGAATGGAGTTCTTGCAGCTGCGCCGACTGTTCAAGTTTCGCGCCAAACTCTCCGAGTTCGGGCAAACCATATGATTTTGCGCTTCCTTTGATCTTGTGACCTATTTTAGCGATTTCCTCATATTTCTGACATTCAAAGGCGGTTTTTAGGATCGCTAAATCAGCCTTACGATTGTCAATATATTGGGGAACTAACTTCAAAATTTCGGGTTCGATTTGTGACATAAGTCCTAACGATGTGGAGCTCGGCTCGACCTGAATAGACCGAGAAGAGCTGATTTTATAGAGAAGTCCAATAAGGTCAGACTTCCGTACTGGCTTTGCAAGGTGGCCATCACAACCGGCTGCCTTGGTCTTTTCGATTTCGTCCTTAAAAGCATGCGCAGTGACTGCCCAGATTGGTGTAGGTGAAAATCCTTTGGCCCTTTCAATCTCGCGGATCTTACGTGTAGCCGAATAGCCATCCATATTGGGCATCTGAATGTCCATTAGAATCAAGTCATAACGACCGGATTGAAATTTATCGGTTCCTTCAAGCCCATCGTTGGCAATCGTCAGTTCGATCTGAGTGTCTTGCAAATAGGCTTTCATCAATTCAACGTTATCGGGAGAATCCTCTACTAAGAGGAGCTTAAAACCTTTTCGAATGCGATCTTGATTCTCTCGAGTCAGGACAGACTGAACGATATTAAGCAGATCTTCTCTCTTAATCGGTTTGACTAAAAACGCGCTGATATTAACATCTTTGTTTTCATCACGAATTTCAGCAACTTTTCTGCGATGAGTTTCAGAGGTTAAGATTACTGTCTTAGGAGCTGTCTGTCCGTGTTCACTCCGAACTTGCCGACTGACTTCGATGCCATCGAGTCCCGGCATTCGATAGTCTAAGAACATAACGTGGTAGGGATTTTTTTCGATATAGGAGCGTTTAATCAAACGCAAAGCATCCATACCGTTATCGGCCTCAACAACGCTTGCGCCCCACTGGGTTAGCCACTCTCTTAAGATAATCCGGTTGACCGGTTTATCATCCACGATGAGAATGCGATGGTTAGATAGGAGCCCATCGAGTTTTAGATCAGAACGAGCCGTATTTTCATAATGTGGGAGCTCAAGGGTAAACAAGAAGGTCGTACCTACTCCTACGGTGCTTTCGACCCAGATTTCACCACCCATTTGCTCTACGATCTTTTTGACAATGGCCAGGCCTAACCCGGTTCCGCCGAACTTTCGGGTGATTGAAGAGTCAACCTGTTTAAAGCTTTCAAAGATTTCGAGCGTTTTTTCAGGAGGAATGCCAATTCCTGTATCGCTGACATTAAACAGAATATTGCCACAACGATTTAAATTTTCGGGTTTGGCTTCGACTTTGACAAAAATCTCTCCATCGTTTGTAAATTTAACGGCATTTCCAAGCAGATTAAATAATATCTGGCGTAAGCGGGTAGGATCGCCGAGACGCGAAGTTCGCAGTCCTCGGTCAATGAAGGAGCTGAGCTCGACCTTTTTGTCATGTGCGCGAATTGCCATCAGCTCCGCGACACTTTCTACAACATCATCGAGTTGAAAGGCGATGGATTCAAGCTCTAGTTCTCCAGCCTCAACCTTTGAAATATCTAAGACGTCGTTGATGACCGTCAAAAGTGTAGCCGACGCACGTTCAAAGATTTTAACATATCGGAGTTGCTCCGAGCTCAGTGATGTTTCCCGTAGGAGATCACCCATGCCTACAATGGCATTGAGCGGAGTCCGGATCTCATGGCTTACATTTGCTAAGAATTCGGACTTCGTTTTTGAAGCTGCGATTGCGGCTTCTTTGGCCTCGATCAGTTGTCGTTCGGTATCCTTAATTGCAGATAGATCTTGGAATGTAATCAGCAGTTGTTGGTCAAGTTCAGCTTCGGTGCGCTGAATTTTTCCCGCATTAACCAGGAAAGTTTTCTGCCTGTTAGAACCCTGAGTTTGATAAATCCATTCCCAGTTGCGAAGCGGTGCCGAAGTGATCAGCACGGCTTCGAGCTTTGCACGCAAGAGAGGATGCGCGAGCACTTCTTTGGAAGTAATAGGAAATGATTCGTTAAACGCCTTATTCATAGCCTCGGCACGCAATTCTGGGTCTACAACCATTAAGGGAACAGGAGTCAGATCGAAAAGGTTTTCAGAATAGTTAATGATGCCCTTAAGAAGTAACTCAGTCTTGGAGATAGCCGACTGCATACTACCCATGGCATTGAGCAGTTCGCCTGTTTCATCAGTTCTTGCACTCTTGATAATCAGATTTCGTTCACCAGCAGCAATTCTTTTGGCAAACACAACGGCAGTTTTAAGAGGATTAAGAATATCCTTGGCCACAAAGATCGATAAAATTAAGCTCAAAATCAGACCAACAAAAAACACGGCAACCATGTATCCGATTGCTCTAACACGTCGGGTTTCGATTTCGTCCATTCGGTTTATGATCAAGCGAGATACTCGCGTCTCTTGACCGAGATCTAAATTCAGATCGGGTAATTTGGACGCTCCGTTGAAGGCAGCTCTTATCCCAATAGTAAACGCTGAGTGGTCCTTCTTGAGTTTCTGAATATTCTCGCGAAGAAGTTTTGTTACTAACGGATCAAGTTCGGACGAAATCAGAGAGTTTTTTGGATCAATAAATCGATCCACTGCTTTAAAGGTATTATTGATGTCCCGATCAAGTGTGCTTATTTTGTCCAGAGCAGTCTCTTTATCGAGTTGTTGATTTTGATACTTTTGGACAGTGATAGTTTGCTGATAGCGTTTAAATTGAAGGTCTTGAAGGGATTGCACTAGGTTAACCCCTTCATTGTAAACGCGGAGCTTGGTATTTCCAGTAATCCAAAATCCCCAAATTCCAAACGCTAGTCCAATGCTGAAAACGATAATCAGCGGTAGGATAATGAAGAGAATTTTATTTCCAATTCGGGTGGTGTTAATCATAAGTAAAATACTCTTATGTAATAAAGTAAGGACCCTCTTACCACAAATTGGCACTGACGTTGCTAAAATTGAGCAATATGCTCTACCTAGCATCCAGTTTTTTCTTACTCGCTCTGATATCCGGTCTAGTTTTCGTTGTATCTGCAGTACCTTGGGCTACGGCGGTAGCAAAAGGATCCTTTCTCACAGCAAATTTTCTTTTTTTGGTCACATTAGTCAAAGGGATCTTTGACTCTCCTCGAGTTTAGTTACGAAACAGTAACGGCACAGTCATTGCTCAGGTGACCCGTCCCAGAGGTCATTTCTATTCGTGTTGGGGATATTCGACACGATGGGGCAAAAAGGGTGGGGAAAGAGGATCTATGAACCGAGGAAGTTTTCAAGGTTTTTTGTCTCGCACTCTCTGCGTAGCGGCAGGTGTTTACCTGCTTTACGTCATCACCGTAGCGCTTTTGTTGAATACTCCTTTGCTGAATCGATTGATGAGTCTGGATCCTAAGGGACTTTCTATTGAGTACAAACGTGGATGGTCGATCCTTCCTGGACTGTTCCATGTCGATCAAGTCCGTATCTTAGGTCACGATCCAAATGTTGATTGGGAGATCGATCTCGATCAGGTCGTTTTTCGATGCAGGTTCGGTGAGCTTTTCAAAAAGCGTTTTCATGTCACCCGAGTCTCGGCAGATAGGACTAGTTTTGTCTTAAAATCGGTTGATGCAGATCAGAGACTACAGAGAAAATCCAAAGGTCCATCTAAAGCTGATCCCACCGCTTGGCGACTGGTTTTTGATGCTGTCGAATTACCTCAGTTAGCCCATGTGCAAATAGGAGAGGTCACTTTCAAAGGAAATGCGAAAGTGAGTGGACGATTTAATCTTTGGCCAAAAAATGAGGCAGAGATTTCCAATGCTGTTTTAGAGATCTCCGATGGGCAATTAGACCTTCCGGAGATGGCATTAGCTCAAAAGGTTCGGGGACATATTCAAGTCCAGTTTGAAAAATTTAGCATTCCAAATGTCAGCGGGTCTCAAGTGTTGAGATATCTCAATGCCGACATGACTCTTCAGGCGAGAGTAAAAGGACTTCAGTTCATTAACTATTACTTACATAAAATGAAACCGGTTCGACTGGGTCGAGCAGATGGGCAATTTAATTCTCGATTGACTGTTCGTCGAGGTGTCATTGTTCAAGGGAGTGAAGCAGAGATTAAAGCGGGCCAAATTTCATTTCATGTATTTGACCAAGCTTGGGTGCACGGCCAAGGAAATTTGCTTTGGCGTGTTTCTAATGACGCTGCGTCTATTTCTAAAGGCAATTTGCGTCTGAGACTTTCGCAATTTAAGGCTGAGGGTTTGGATCGAGCAGTCCTCTTTCAGGGAAAAGACTTTGAGATTGATCTCGATTCAACTGATCTCGATCTCGTTAGTCCATTTGATAGACTAAACGCGAACGTGAGGTTCCGAAACGCTGTTATTCCAAATCTTAAGCATTGGAATCAAATCATTACTGGATTTCGCCCTTTAAGGCTTATGAAGTTTGAAGGCGGTGAGGGGACTTTTAGTATGAATGCTACAGCGCAAGCGGGTAAACCGACTAATAAAAGCAAATCATTAAAAAGCGGCCTTAAAGTGCACTTTAAAAACGCGAAGATTAAAACGAGTAGTCCGGATGCTGAGTCTGAGTATGAAATTTTGCCCGAAGTTTCCATTAATGCTGGGCGCCTCAACGTTCAATTCGACGAGACGGCTCGTCTCACAAGTTCTGTAACGCTGAAAGTACTCGAGCTGGGTCCTTGGCTTAGATTTGCTGAACGCTATCAAGATTTGCCTGGCATACTGATGAATACTCTTAGCCCCCATCCTCTAGTAGGTAGGGCTTTACTTACTTACGAAAATAAACGGCTCAAGCTAAATGACGTTAAGCTTGAGGCAGGCAGCACCCGAGCTCAAGGTAACGCGCGAGTGGTTAAAGGAGATACCTGGGCTAAGTTTTTCATTGATCACGGACTCTTATTTAAACTCGGCTTGAGTATTACTCCGCAAAAGGGTCTCGAAACGAAACTTTTTCCAGGGAAAGAATGGTCAAAACGTGACCCATATCTCGCCTCTGAGCCGTGAACGTGCTAAGCTCATCGAGAGATGACGAAGCGCTTTGATCGAATCAATATTGAAATCACCAATGTCTGCAATTTACAGTGCAGTTTTTGTCCAGAGGTAGTCCGTGAAAAGAAGATCATGGGGATTGCTCTATTTAGAAAGATCATTGCTGAAGTAGCACCTCTTACGCGCGAAGTGTGTTTTCATCTGATGGGGGAGCCTCTCGGGCACTCTAAACTAGGAGATTTCTTAGACATCTGCGCCGAATATCAAGTTCCAGTCAATCTGACTTCAAACGGGATATTGCTGAACGCCGCACGAAAAGAACTCGTTTTGAAACCGGTCGTTCGTCAGATCAATTTTTCGCTCCATAGCTTTGAATCTAATTTTGGCGATCGAGACATGGGCCCCTATTTAGAAAAGATCTTTAGTTTCACGGAAGAAGCATTTGTTCGTAGGCCAGATCTCTATATCAATTATCGACTTTGGAATTTGATGGATCCTGTTTCTCAAACAGCTAAGAATTTGGAAATTTTTTCTCAAATTGAAAAGCGGTTTAAGGTTGATCTCCGAGAAAAGCTTCAAGGGGAGACGGATGTGAGACAAAGAAAGAGCAAAAGGGTCATTAACCGACTCTACCTCCACTTTGACAGTCGATTTGAATGGCCTCATCCTTCACATAGCATTCGAAGTGAGATTGGATATTGTCATGGTTTGAGTGGTCACTTTGGGATTCATGCCGATGGAACGGTAGTCCCTTGCTGTTTGGACAAAGAAGCTGTGATTGATCTCGGTAATTGTGGAGATCGAAGTGTTTCTGAAATCCTCACCAGCCCGAGAGCCGTGGCAATGGCAGAAGGTTTTAAGAAGAATCAGCTGGTTGAAGATCTTTGTCGAAAATGTAGTTATATTTCTCGGTTTGATTCTAGATCTCGCAAAGCCGCTGGAAGTCCTGATCAGGTTTCGACTTCACTCTAATTTGTTTTCTTGTTTTTGGATGTGGAAAGACGATTTCAACTGCGCTCAAAAGTGGACGGTCAACTTTATAACGATGGTAGACGATCGAATTACATTCTGAATTGCCGTATTTCTCATCTCCTAATAATGGATGCCCAATGGTTTTCAGGTGTCGCCTGATTTGATGAAATCTCCCGGTCTTTGGGTCAACTTCCAGCAATGAGTATTCGAGATTTTCATCGACTTTGAAGTGTTTGACCGTCTTGTATCGTGTCAGAGCAGGTTCTTCTTTTCCTTCACGAGACTTCAGGGCTGAGTTAATGCTTCCCGACTGAGGAGGCTTCCCAATCACTAAAGCACGATAGGTTTTATGAACACTTCGTCGAAAGAATGATTGCTTCAGGACATTTCCCCAGCGAGAGTCCAGCGCAAATATCAGTACTCCACAAGTTCCCTTGTCGAGACGATGAACGGGAAACAGTTTTCCATTGTAGCGAGTTTTAAGGAGAGATTGAGCATCTTGCCCTTTTTCGCTACCAGCCTCTGGATAGACTGTTAGTCCACTGGGCTTGTGTACGACGATCAGCTCGCTGTCTTCGTAAAGAATCGGGATCTTGATCTTTGATTTCAATTCTTTTCCTTAGGAAGAAGTCCTATTGCGCGTAAGCGTTCTTCTAAGTAACTGCCGGCGGTATACTTTTCTGATAGTTGCACGGTTTTGAAAGGGTGCAGAAATAGCGGCATAGAATAGCGTGAGTTTTTCAATTTTTCTGCTGAAGGGTTGACTACTTGGTGAGTAGTCGACGGATAGTATCCTCGACTTGCTTCAGTGAGCATATCTCCGGAATTCACGACAATGGTGCCAGGATCACAAGATACGTCATGCCATCTGCCGGCAGTGTCTTTTACCTGAAGGCCTGGTTCAGTGGCCGCAGGAAGCAATGTGATTAAATTAATGTCTTCATGGGCTGCAGCTCGAACGGCACCGGCCTCTTCAGCCCCAGTGAGTGGTGGGTAATGAATGGGGCGTAAGAGTGTATCGGTACTCTTCTCGATCATTTCATAAAGAGGAAGTGAAAAGTTCTTTCTCACTTCTGCGGGAGTATTGCTGTCGATCCATCGAAGGAGAGTTGAGCCCATAGAGAGTAGTTCTTTGTAGAGCTTTGGTGTGTTGACATTTGCTTGGCTAGGAAGTTCGCTCCATGGGTAAAAATGAAAGAACTCCTTTAGATCTTTCTTGCTCGAGTCTTTGGCATTTTCGGTACGAAATGGAAAATAGCCAGCCTGTTTTTTTGGATCAAATGTGTATTTATATTTCTCTTCAGACTTAAAAAAGGTTTCCCACTCTTTAAAACTGTCATGGATAAGATTTGTTGAAATTGGATGATTGCTAACGACGGCAAATCCAGTTTCTCGCAATGATGCTACAAATTTTTGAGGGGCGTTTGGATCATTGTATTGAATTGTCTGAACCTTCATAATTACTACCCTGTATTGCTTTGCATTATTAAAGTCAATGCTGATAGAGTGCGCAAATATGGCCCATAGCACTATGACAACTCCTCAAAAACACGGAGTTCTTCTACTCAATTTAGGTACTCCTGATTCGACTGATCCTAAAGATGTAGGACGCTATCTTAAACAGTTTCTCATGGACCCATTGGTCGTTGATATACCGGCAGTCTTTCGGTGGATTTTGGTCAACTGGATGATCGTACCCAGACGCTCGCACCTATCGGCTGAAGCCTATGCAAAGATATGGGGAGAAAAGGGGTCACCCCTCCTTGTGCATACCCAAGATCTAACTCGGAAGGTTCAGGCGGAATTGGGCGCAGACTTTCAAGTCGAGTTTGGGATGCGGTACGGAAACCCATCCATTTCCTCAGCCATTCAGAAGTTTGATCCTAAGAACCTCAAATCGTTCCAAGTGCTGCCTTTGTTTCCTCAATATTCAGAAGCGGCCACAGAGTCAGCGTTGAAAGAGATGCGTATGGGTACAGCAAGCTGGACTCATACGCCGGCAGAAATTCGCGATTTTTTTGCTGAGCCTATGTTTATTGAGCCGCTGAGTCAGAAATTGAAGGAACATCTCAGTCAAAAAAAATACGATTTCTTGCTTTTCAGCTATCATGGCTTGCCAGAGCGACATTTGAAAAAACTAGACGCAACAGGGTCCTATTGTCTGAATCAGAAAGACTGCTGTAGTCAGATCAGTTCCTCCAATCAGTCCTGTTATCGGGCGCAGTGTTATGCCACCACACGTGCGGTAGCTGCTCGGCTAGGGTTAAAAAAAGATTTTTACGAAACCACTTTTCAATCTCGTTTAGGTAGAACTCCATGGATTCAGCCCTTTACGGACCAGTTTTATCGAGATTTGCCAAGCCGCGGAATTAAGAACATCGCAGTGATTTGCCCTTCGTTTGTTTCTGATTGTTTGGAAACGTTAGAAGAAGTAGCAATGCGAGGACGAGATGAGTTTATCCAAAACGGCGGAGAATCACTGGATCTAATTCCTTGCCTTAATTCGGATTTAAACTGGGCACAGTCTTTGGCTGCTCGGTTCCGCTCAAATTTGGCTTAATTTAATCAAATCTTGACGTGAAGTTTTCGTAATAATTGGATTTTATTGAAAAAAGTGATGTTTTCAAAATGCATGACTTGGCTAAATTTTAAAATGATGGAATATTAATACGCACATGCAAAGCGAGAGATCAAATAACGCGAGGAAGAATTTGGCGGGCATCTTTACGATGCAGAGTATGTTTGCGAAGTGGATCGGTGATCAACCTGATCCTCAGCAAGGAGGTTCAATTGACTCACGCATCATTGCTGGCATTCGTAATCTAAAAAAGCCTGATGATAAAAGCCTCTTTAGTGATCTAGTTGCACTTTTTGTCTCCACGGCAGAAAGCCGAATTGGAGCTTTGAAAGAAGGCATCGCACAAAAGGATGCCAAGGGAATCGCAATTCAGGCGCATACTCTTCGCTCTGGAAGCGCAAATCTAGGCGCGCATCACATGGCAACCATCGCTGGAGAAATTGAAGAACTATCTCTCCAAAGCCAGTTAGAGCGATGCCCTGAACTTTGTGATCGTTTGAGTGCAGAATTTTTAAAAGTAAAAGAAGCTCTGCGAATTGAAGTTTTAAAACATGAGGCTGAAGAGGCTTCTTCAGTTTCAGTTCATTCAAACGAAGTAAGAGAGTTAGAGCCAAAAAAGAAAATTTTGCTTGTTGAAGATTCAGCAGTGGATCAGACGATCGTGTCGAGTGTTCTCCAAAAAGATTACACTGTGACTGTTGCTGCTACAGCAGCTGATGCTGTCTATCATTCTGAAAAGTCATCCTTCGATATGATTTTACTCGATGTCATGCTTCCAGATATGGATGGCTTTACCTTGTGTACGCATCTTCGACGGTTGGAAAAAACTCGAGATATCCCGATTATCTTTCTCACTGCAAAAACTGCATTAGGAGATAAGGTCAACGGACTGTCTATCGGTGCAGATGATTACATCGTTAAACCATTCGAACCTCTCGAATTGTTGGCACGTATTCAAGCCAAGTTTACTCGCCTTGAGGCTCTTCGAAGTAAGACAGATCTACTGTTAATAGCGAAGGGTAACCTTAAGGTTGATCTCTCGAGTCAACGTGCTTACTTAATTCAGGATAAGAAGGAGATGGAGCTCGATTTGACTCCGGTCGAGTTTAAGCTTCTATCCTACTTTCTTCAAAATGAAGGTGCCGCACTCACTCGCGATCAATTGCTTGAAGCAGTCTGGGGTAAGGGCGTAAACGTGCTTCATCGAACTATTGATAAGCACGTCTGTTCACTCCGTAAGAAGCTCAGCGTTGAAGCGAACCGTATTTCGACCGTTTCAGGAATGGGCTATCGCTTTTCGTCAACATACTGACGTTTTTAAACTGTTTAAGTCCTTATGAATTTACACCGATGTCTTTGATGAGGACCTCGGTCATATGGACCAACAAGAGTTTATTAATATTCTCGCAAAAGCAGTACAGCACGGTGTGAGCGATCTGCATTTGCAACCAGGCAGTCCGCCGGGCTTTCGTCTGCGCGGGGATATGGTCAATCTCAAAGCACCTCCGCTGACCGATGCAGACCTCCAGATGGTTTGCAGACTCATTATCCAAGATCCCGAAGTCTTAAAGAATATCGACCGTATTAGAGATTATGACGGCTCTTTTGAAGTTCGTGGACTGACGCGCTTTCGCTTCAATATTCTTAAAAATCGCGGCAAGTGCGCAGTCATTTTGCGCGTGATTCNNTGATTCAATCCGCCATTCCGACGATTGAAAAATTAGGTCTTCCAAATGCTCTGAAGTCTATCGCCTCTATGCATCGTGGATTGGTTTTAGTGACAGGTGCAACCGGTTCAGGAAAGAGTTCTACTCTTGCGGCCATGATTGATTACATCAATTCAAATTTTCAGTTTCACATTGTTACAATCGAAGACCCAGTCGAGTTTGTACATGCACCTAAGCGATCTCGTATCACCCAACGAGAAGTGGGGATTGATACTGATAGTTTTAAAAATGCGCTCAGGTCGGCACTTCGACAAGACCCAGACGTGATCTTAGTGGGTGAAATGCGGGATCCTGAGACTATCGATATCGCACTGAAGGCCGCTGAGACTGGCCATATGGTGCTATCCACCGTGCATACTACTGATGCTATTAAGACGATTGGTCGTCTCATCTCAGTGTTTCCGGCCGAAGAGCAGAGAATCGTTAGAATGCGTCTTGCTGATAACCTTACCGCGACTGTGAGCCAACGATTACTCAAGCGTTCTGATGGCAAGGGTATGTGTGCTGCTCAAGAAATCATGATTGCTAATGGCGCGATCCGAGAGTGTATCGGTGATCCAAATCTTACAGGACAGCTCAATGAGTTCATTAGCAAATCCAAAGAGGTGACTGGAGGACAAACCTTCGAACAGCACCTGGTCGAGCTTTATCAAAAAGGCATGATCACGCTCGAGGATGCCAAAGAAGCGGCCTCAAACGCTGCAGACTTCTCCAGAAATCTACTTTATGGGTCTGCTGGTCAGTCCGACCTGGCTAGGGCAAGTAGCGCGATGGACGCCACAGTGTACTTGGACTTTGGCGGGGACAGCACGAAGTCGAAAGTAAAGACAAAAAAAGACGACAACGCAGCATAAAGATCAATCATTCCAAATAGATAAAATTAATTTCCAACTTGAAATGACGCATCGCGGGGTGTAGGCTAATAGTTAACTTTCATTAACTTTTAATCCGTTAGCAATCCTGGAGCATGTATGGAGTTCACCAGTCGGCCTCGTACCAGGTATGTGTACTTTTACCTTAATCCGCTGCTCGCTGGTTCCTGCCTCTATCTATTGGGTTGCGCAGGTCCTACAACCCCGCTTGGGGCTGTGTGGGTTATACAACCACCCCAAGATATCGAAGCAATGAGTGATGCAGGTGAAGAAAGAGCTACGGCTTCTATTCAAAGTCCTTACACTTCGTCTATTCAATTTAATCCGGTTCGACAAGTGCTCCATGGGGCTAAACCAGTAAGCATTACAATCAGCGATCCTGTAGGAGTTCAGGCACGTCCAAAGGTGTTGATCCGATATGACGGGCTTGATGTCACCAAAACATTTCTTAAACAGGCGAAGTTGAGCAAGGATGTAACCGGTACCAAGCTTACGCTCAAGCTTCCTGTTGTCAGGCTTTCACCCGACAAAGCTTTTCATCGCATCACTGTTTCCTATCTAGGCTCCTCAGGAGAACGCGTATCTACTTTCTATCCTCCGCCAAGTTGTTCAGCACTGAAGGCAAAAACTGTGCGGCGAACTGAGAAGTTTAACCCATCAAAAAATCTTTTGAGACTGATCGATCATATTTCTCGTTCTAAGGGATACAATCCGTCATTCACAACGGCGTTGATCGCTCAGGAGTCTGCTTTTCTCCCGCAGCAAATCAGCTGGGCTAAAGCCATTGGGCTTACACAAGTTACTCCGCTCGCAGAAGAAGAACTGCTCAAGGTTTATTCAGACTTTCCAAGATATCCGGGTCTCAATCAGATGCCGGTAGCAAAAATCAAAACTCTCATGGCCCTAGGCGAAGTCAATGAACACAATGAATGGCGCCTCAATCCTGAGTATTCAATTCGTGGTGGTATTAGCTACGTTCAGCTGGTGACTGACAAATGGTCCTCGCCAGAAAATGAACGCAGGATTCGAGCTATCTTTAAAGATCCTGAAGCCGCCCATACAAAGTTGGTGCTCGCCAGCTACAACTCGGGCNNCCAGAGTGCTTACCGCTTTAAGTCGACATGGCAAAAACTGGATGAATTCGCCGGAGCTAAAAGAAGCACGGAATTATGTGAACCGAATTTTGAGTTACTGTGACTATTTCTCAGAGGAGAGCGACATCTATGAAACAGCGACCTAGAGGACTTACAGTTTTAGGAATCGGATATGCAGCTATCGGCTTAGCACTGCCGATACAGATCATGTTTTTATATGGGCATACTCCATTGGAGCCAATTGCGATTGCCGCTAAGCTTGCGCCCCTGAACTGGTTGATCTTAGTGTTGAGCTTGGTCTTAGCTTGGCAAACGCTCATAGCCTCTCGGGGGATTGCTTTGTTATTGCCACTCTATTTAGCCATAGTGACTTATAACAATTGGTTAGTCTCCGCAGTCGGTCATGATTTCCCGGCTCTCAGTACGTGGGCTGCAAGCACGGTGCTAGTGGTTTGTACTGTCTTGGCCCTGCCTGCATCAACTCGCAAAGTCATTGCTGACCCGAAGTTAAGGTGGTGGCAGACGGCTCCCAGGTGGATGGTAAACGTACCTGTGCGGTTTCAGATCTTCACATTGCCTGCNNATCTAAGGGTGGCGCATTTATCCCGATGAAAGAAGATTTAGCGCGGGTGGAAATTGGTGCCCAGTGTTTTCTTTCATTTTCGCTAGCCGGCTTGAGTTATGTTCAATGCAGGGCTGAGATTGTGCGTAAGGCAGAAGCCACCGGGAGATACCCAAGTGGGGTCGGCGTTCGATTCTTGGGGCTCTCATGGCGCGATCAGAAAAGACTTACTCATTTTCTTGAGGATCGATTCAACACTGCCTAAAAAATTAGAAAATCGTCTAGCCATTCTATGATGAAGGCTTTACGCTTATAAAGATGGCAACTCCAAATGTTGATGTAAAGTTCTTCAAACCGTTTATTGATGGCACGATCAGTACGCTTAAAACTCAGTGCAAGTTGGAAGCAACTCCCGGTAAACCTGCTTTGAAAAAAGATGCTCCAACCATTCCGTACGACATTGCTGCAGTGATTGGTTTGACGAGCTCTGCTTTCACTGGGTCTATCACTTTAGGTTTTCCGAAAGCAGTCTTTCTCACCTTGATGAACAACATGCTTGGAGAGAGCTTCACTGATATTAGTAAAGATCTTGAAGATGGAGCTGCCGAATTACTGAATATCATTTTTGGTCAAGCAAAAGTTGTATTAAATGCCCAGGGATATGACATCCAAAAAGCTATTCCGAGTATTGTTCGCGGTGACAATTTGAGCACGACTACTTTAACTCATGGACCAGTTATCTTTTTGCCGTTTACAATTACTAATGGAACGTTCTTTATTGAGTTTTCAATTGAAGGCGCATCCATCGCCTAACTAAAGAAATTACTAGCTGCATCGGGCATCATTGGTTATCTGTAGTCTATCTTAGCCAAGAGGACCGCTCATGCCAGCTTTACAAAGTAATCCTAAATTTCCACCTCAGATTAAATACATTCTAGGCAACGAAGCTGCAGAACGCTTTAGCTTTTATGGAATGCGATGCATTCTAGTGATCTACATGGTCAATCATTTAGCGATGCCTGACCCTGATGCAAAAGCGGTGTTTCATCTCTTTGTGAGTGCTTGTTACTTGCTACCGTTACTTGGTGCTTATATTTCAGATAAGTTTTTAGGTAAGTACAAAACCATTATGCTCCTTTCGATGGCTTACTGTGTAGGTCACGGGATCTTAGCAATCTTTGACGG
>DBAE01000199.1:0-467 GCA_002291495.1 Bacteriovoracaceae bacterium UBA1018
TGGGTGTGTACGTGCAGTAATGCACTGAGCTGACCACTACTAATCGGACGAGAGGCTTATCTTTTTCTTCTTTCTTTTCTTTGCCTATTCACAGGCTTCTGATCCGAAGTTCTCTGCCTTCACAGGCAGTGTAACGACAGTGAAAGATCTTCCTCGTGAGTGGTTGAAGATTGAGAAAGTTGAATGAGTGATAAACACAAACATTCAAGCAAACAAGCAATCAATCAATATTCTTCAGTCAAATCTATTCTCTTTTTTCATTATGTTTCCCTTTAAAAACATCTCACTATTTTGATCCTTCATTGATCCCTCTTTCCAAACTTTCTTGTTTCTTTAAAGTTTGGGGGTGTCTATAGCGGCGGGGTTCCACCTGATCCCATCTCGAACTCAGAAGTTAAGCCCGCCCGCGGCGATCCTAGTACCGAGGTAGCTCGGCGCTAATCTAGCTCGATGCCCCCATTTGATTA
>DBAE01000199.1:562-4317 GCA_002291495.1 Bacteriovoracaceae bacterium UBA1018
ATCTGCGAAGTCGACTGGGTTATTTCTGAAAAGTTTTCTGACTTATTAACCGGGCAACCTCTTATTCGTCGCCTTTGGATTTTTGATCGTCGGACTGGATTTTCTGGATGGCTACGTCTCTGTGAAGAGCTTTGGACTGAAGGATACACAGAGGTTCTTGATTTACACTCGACGTTACGGACGCAGATCGCTCGTATTCTTTTTTTCTATTACTTCGTAAAAAATTGGATAGTGTGTCGAGCTGCCGGCCAAACCAAGCGAAGCTACAAGTGGAAAAAANNTCTTTGGCCTTATTTCTTTTTAAAATCACTTTGGCCAAAATCAATGCGGCCGACGCCACTTCGCCAAAGAAGCTATCTCCTCGCATCAGAGGCGGAATCTTTGCAAATAGAAATAGAATCTTTGCGGGCCGCGACTCCAGACATGAAATGGCTAGCTCGTTTAGAGCGAGCTCAAATTGCTTCTGAACATAAATCGATATTAGACTCACGTCCGTATTTCTGTGTGATGCCTGGAGCTGCGTGGAAGGGAAAACGTTGGTCGATCGCAAAATACGCGAAGGTGATCGAGTCATCGAATTTTTTTCCAGTCATCTTAGGTGCTCCACAGGAATCAGAGAGTCTTGACTTGATTCAATTATTAGAACAGTCGCAGGTCTCTCATCTATCCGGAGTTGGAGTCTGGAGCCTACCACAGGTCGCGCGCGTGCTATCGGGAGCAAAGTTTTATTTCGGAAACGATACGGGCTTAGCTCATCTCGCTGAAGCGGTGGGAACTCGAGCCTATACTGTCTTTGGACCTACGGTTCCCGATATGGGATTTGGACCGTGGAAAGAAGAAAGTAAAGTTTTTGGGTCAGATCTTTGGTGCCGTCCATGCGGAAAAGACGGTCGAAATTGTCATAGACCCGTGAAGAAATATTTGTGCCTAGAAAAACTTGATGCCTCAGAAGTGACTCAATCACTGAATTCAATGGAATCAGAAAGAGCAAGGTCATGAACTGGCGATGTGCATTTTATCGCTGGGTGGCTCGATTACTGGTCAAATGGATCGCACCGCGAGCATTTAAGAGCTCATCTCGATTTTCACAGATAGAAAGTTCCAAATGGAGTCGAATCAATTGGCAAGAGAACGAGAATAGATCACGAATTTGGTTTCATGCCGCTAGCGCGGGTGAACTCGAGTCTCTCTGGACGTTAATTGAAGAAACCTATCTCCAAACAAGTGCAGAGCTCATCATTACGATTTTTAGTGATTCCGCTCTGAAGCCATTAACCACCCTTTGTTCCAAGCTTAGAGATCCAGGTCGTGTCCTCTTTTCTGGGTTCTCACCTTTGGAAGGCGTGTGGGAAAAGTATTTACTCGATGCGAAGCCAAATGTTTTTGTCACGGCAAAGTATGAGGCGTGGCCCGATCTCTGGGTCTCACTTTCTCGGATTGGCATCCCGCTCGTTATTGTAGGGGCGAGGGCACGAAGTTCCTTAAGTGCGGTAAAGAAACTCTGCCGGTTACTCGGGGTACAATTGCCTGAGCTCATCTTTACGACTCAGTTAGAGGCTCAGAATCTTCAATTGAAGGAACTTTTTCCTACGGCTGACATTTTTTTGGAATCGGATCCCCGTTGGGACCGAGTTAAAAATCGAGTTTTGATTTCTAATCCTAAAGTCGAACAAATGCAGAAAGTAATTTCGGACTTACCTAGGCCCTGGGGAATACTGGGAAGCGCGTGGGCAGAAGACGTTCGCGTGTGGAGTTGTGTCGATCCGAGTTTAATTCAAGGCACTCTTTGGATTGTTCCTCATCATGTCGATCCACAATCCATCGCTGAGATTAGAGCCATTTTAGAACAAATGGGCCTTACAATCATTTTAAGTACTGAGATGACAGAAGCTAAAGCGAGCGCTCCCCCAATAAGCCTTGCAGAGGATCAAAGAGTTTGTATCGTGGTCAACGAGATGGGCTTTTTAGCTGAGCTCTATCGGCTGGGTGATTGGGCTTTTGTAGGCGGGGGATATGGCGCGGGAATTCACAGCACGATCGAGCCGGCCGTTCATGGAATACCTATTGCGGGTGGTCCAAATGGAGCCCACAAATTTGATGAAATCGAGGATCTTATTCAGACCGGCCAATTTACTCTGATTCATGATGCAGAGAATCTAAGTCGTTGGCTTCAAAATTTGCCTACTGGTGTGGCCCAACGGTTTCAGTGGCAAGCGCAGACCCAGAGTCGCTTAGGCTCCGCGGACCGAATCCTTAAGGCAGTAATCTGGCCACTCTGCAAATTGTCAGCTCCGAAAGAGCATGATAGCCTCTAGATCAATATGCAAAACTCCCAACAAGAAGTGATGATTCGGCTCAGAATGAGCACTCATGATGGCCACTACGCCGGCAACCTAGTCGACGGTGCCCGAATGCTTCAGCTCTTCGGAGATGTTGCAACTGAACTTCTGATACGTCACGACGGAGACGAGGGATTATTTCGGGCTTATGAGAAGGTAGAGTTTTTAGCGCCTGTATTTGTCGGAGATTATATAGAAGCAGTAGGACGAATCGTCCAAGTTGGAAAAACATCTAGAAAAATGGAGTTTGAAGCCAGAAAAGTGATTCAACCTCGTCCACCAGAAAAAGGTGGCAAAGCAGTTTCTTCGGCAGAAGTATTGGCTCAGCCGATCGTTGTTTGTCGAGCAACTGGCACTTGTGTGACACCCCTTGAACTTCAGCGATAAAACCAGATGAGATTAAAAGATCAATACGACTGGGTAGTTTTAGGAGATCACCCGGGAGCGCTTTTGAATGCGGCTCTCGTGGCAAAACAAGGTCTCTCTGTGCTCATCCTTCCTTTACAAAGCCCACTCTCCGAACTTGATCTTCCAGCTGCTCCAGCTGAAGGAAGTTTACAAGAAGATTGGGTCCAAGCCATGGAGCCTTCTTTTTGGTTGGGATTGAGGGACTCGGGGTTATTTGCAGAATGTTTACGTTCGTTAGGCGTATCACCTGAGACACTCGCCCACGAAATTGACTTATCCTCTGACCCTATTCCACAAGTGGTTACTCCTTCTTTACGACTTCCGATGAGTTTATCTGCTGACGAAATGCGATTTCGTTGGGAGACGGAGTTTGGCGGCTCTCTTGATCAAACGACTGGTCTGTTAACCGCCTTCTCAATTGCGGAAGAACCGATCCGACAGTTTTGGCGGGATTTACCAAAACGCCTCACGCTAACTCCGGAGCAATCTCTTAAGGCGAAGGAAGGCAAGTATCCAAGAAACTCACAGAAAAAGGCCGCAGAAACTCTTCGACGGCAGGTTCAAAAAACAATTGCTCTCCAATCTAAAAATGCAAAAAAATGGATGGCAGCGAACGAAAGAGTAGGACGTCTTACTTCTCGCTTACATCCCGAACTCGAGTTGGCGCTATCGGGTCTAAGTGCGGCCCTTCTCGACTTAGATCAACTTCAGGCAAAACGACTGAGTGCGGGCGGTATTATTCATTTGCTTGCGTTGGCTAAAACAGGAACCACAGTCAAACGAGGTAATCGTTATCTGAGAAAGCTGTTGCTNNTGCCAAAACAGATTGTCGAAGAATTTTTGTCGACTCTGGAAGGCTCGTAGGAGTTCAGACATCCACTCAGGGAAATATGATTACCGTCTCTGGAGGAGTAGCTGGATTACCTCTGCAGTATGCCAAAGATAAGATGAGCTTTAGCGGTAGGAATTGGCGTAACCGTTTGAAGAGTTTTCAAGAGCCTCAATTTT
>DBAE01000011.1 GCA_002291495.1 Bacteriovoracaceae bacterium UBA1018
CGCTAATCAGACCTAGCTCTGCTCCCGTTTTGCCTTGAGACCAAGACAAACAGTAATAAAGAGGCTTATCGATCAAGTCTGGGAATACCGTTCCCAACAGAAGCCAACCTTTTGGAAGCTGAGCACTCCAAGGGTTAACGAGTCGACTTCCAATTCCGAGATGACCAAATAAAAACATCGTGCTGTCCGTCCTTTATTACGCTGTCAGTATCACCTTGCCAAAACTCTGCCGATTTTCGAGTACCGACATCGCTTGTGGAAGATCTTTCATGGGATATGTCGCATGGAGGACCGGTTTAAGTCTATTTTGAGAGAGAAGTTCGAAGATCTTAAGCAGATCGCCTTTACTTCCCATGGTTGCTCCTAGTATCGAAATATTTTTAAAGAACACGAGTTTAAGGTCAATCGTGACTTCGGCTCCGCTCGTTGCGCCGCAGGTCGCTAATTTTCCTCCCCAGGCGAGTGATTTAAGACTTTCCTGAAAAGTCTCTGAGCCCACATGGTCAACTACCAGATCAACACCTGTTTTTTTCAGCGGACTGAGTATCTTTTTCAGTTCGGAGCGAAAGGGCGAGTTTTTATAATTGATCACGTAATCAGCGCCAAGCGCTTGCGCTTTTTTTAACTTATCATCACTGCTGGCCGTCACTATGACAGTAGCTCCAATCATCTTGGCCATTTGAGTTGCCGCAATTGAAACGCCACTTCCAGCTGCATGAATCAAAACTGTTTCCCCTGCCTGAAGTGAAGCCTTTCGTATGAGCATGGTCCATGCGGTTAGAAATGGAATCGGAATCGAGGCTGCTTCAGCAAAAGATAGATGGATAGGTTTCGGAATTAGATTAGCGATTGGAACGACGATGTATTCTGCGCATCCGCCGTCTCGAGTTTCTCCGATAATCCCATATTGGCGGCACAGAGGATCGAACCCTCCCAAGCAAGCCTTGCATCTACCGCAAGAGATGCCAGGACTCACGACGACTTCCGATCCCAATCCTAATCCGCTACTCGCAAGGGCAGCTTCTGATCCAGGACCAAAACTTTCGATCGTACCTGAAACGTCGCTACCCGGAATGAGCGGGAGTGGAAATTTATGGCCAGGTACGCCCTTCTTGACCCAAACATCCAGATGATTGATTCCGACAGCCTGAACGCGCACTCGCGCTTCCATTGCTTGAGGTTCAGGCTCCGGTAAGTCGATCCAGTTTAAAGCATTGTGCGTCTCAAGCCGCCAAGCCTTCATCATCTTCACTTTTTCAGGTCGGACTGAATTCTTTCAGCAATCGCGCGCGCCGAGATGCCATGTTTTTCGTATAACTCAGCTGGGTCTCCGCTCTCACCAAAGGTATCTTGGATGCCAAGACGGATGAGGCGTGGATGAGAAGAAGTCTTAGAAAGGGCTTCTGCTACACAACTGCCGAGACCACCAATGACTGAATGATCTTCGATGGTGACTACTAAGCCTTGATCTTTTGCCGCGGCAATAGTTCCTTCATCGTCGAAAGGCTTAAGGCACGAGGCATTCCATACGGCTACAGAGATTCCACTTGATTCGAGCTGTTCAGCAGCTTGCATGGCTTCAGTCACTGTTGAGCCAGTGGCGATGCACAGTACTTTTTGTTTGCCGGTGGTGTTCTTACGAAGCTCCAATATTTTGCCTGGCTCGTAAGTTTTACCTTCAGGATAGAGATCAGGAAGGTTTTGGCGAGTGAGGCGCAAGTAGGCTGGACCCTTCCACTCTTTTACCAAATAATCCATGATGAGTTCAGTCTCGCGAGCATCCATGGGCTGAAAAACTCCCATAGTTGGAAGCGCTCTCATGAGAGTGATATCTTCCAAACCCATTTGGCTATGGCCATCGTCACCGATCCCGACACCAGCATGTGTTCCAATCAAACGAACGTTGGCTTGAGCATAGGCGACACTTAATCGAATCGTGTCGTAGCGACCCGTGATAAATGCACCAAAGCTGCACAGAAATGGAAGTTTACCCGTGAAAGCGAGTCCTGCAGCTACACCGATCATGTTTGCTTCTTGGATGCCCATTTCAAAAAAACGAGTTGGAAACTTCTTTCCAAAAATTTCAGATTTAGTCGACTTAGCTAGGTCAGCGTCGAGTGCGACGATCTCTGGATGAGCTTCGCCGAGTCTAGCTAGGGCTTCACCAAATGCTTGACGTGTTGCTTTAGGTGCCATCTTAGCCATTTTGACCTCCTACTTTAATGTTCAAAGCTGTCATAAGTTTTTTGATTTCTTCAGTGGCGTTCTTAGCCTCTTCTGGCTTAGGAGCTACGCCGTGCCATTCGATTTTCTTTTCCATAAATGAGACGCCTTTACCCTTGATGGTATGGGCCAGGATGAAAACAGGTTTCAAACTGCCAGTCTCGTGAAGTTTGCGAGCTTCTTGGTAGGCTTTGAGGATCTGATCCATATTGTGGCCATCGATCTCGATGACATGCCAACCAAAGGCGCGCCATTTATCCGCAATGGGTTCGAGTGGCATGACTTCGCTTGTGGGTCCGTCGATTTGCCCGCCATTATTATCCAAAATTAAACAAAGGTTAGATAGTTGGTACTTGGAGCAGGACATCGCTGATTCCCAGATCTGACCTTCTTGGATTTCTCCGTCGCCAACCATACAGTAGACTCTTGATTTTTTACCTTCGAGTCTCAGTCCCATTGCCATTCCTTGAGCAACCGACAGGCCCTGGCCGAGCGAACCCGTGGAAGCTTCCACAATCGGCATGCGTACTCGATCCGGATGACCCTGAAGTGGGCTACCGGTTTGTCTAAGAGTTTTTAAGTCTTCTACTTTTATAAATCCTTTTTTTGCTAGGACAGCATAAAGCGCCGGGACAGCATGGCCTTTAGACAAAACGAAACGATCTCGATCTGGCGTCAATTGAGTTGCGGATTCCACCCCTCGCATTTCATTGAACCATAGGGCTGTAATGAGATCGATCGCTGATAGACTACCTCCCGGGTGACCTGATTTGGCCTGAAGGAGCATCTCGATGATTAAGATGCGCAGTTCGTGAGATAAATGGCTCAGTTCATTGGCTGTAAGTGGTGTGGATGACATTTGCTTTTTAAACCACATCTATCAGAGAATTAACACCGACATGCGATGCGTCATATTCTTGTCGTTGACCTTCTAAGGATAGTTGTTAAATTGGAGAGATGCCTCAAAGGTGGTGGGTGCTTACGACTGTTGCGTGCGGCACATTCATGGCCACCCTGGACTCCAGCATTGTAAATATCGCGCTACCTACCTTAACGAAAGATTTAGGTACGGATCTCTATAAAATCAAATGGGTCGTAATCGTCTATTTGCTCGTGATTACATGCCTCTTGCTTCCTTTTGGTCGATTGTCTGATCAGTACGGTCGAAAAAAGGTTTTTCAGGCTGGCTTCTTCATTTTTACATTAGGATCAGTTTTTTGCGGTTTGTCGCCAACCCTGCCACTTCTCCTTATTTCACGGATTATTCAGGGTCTTGGTGCCGGGATGCTGATGGCAAACGGACCGGCTATTATTACAGCAGCTTTTCCGCCAGGCGAACGCGGACGAGCGCTTGGAACCCTCTCCATGGTGGTGAGTGCAGGTTTGATCTCTGGACCCAGTATCGGCGGTATACTGATCACTGCGTTTGGTTGGAGAAGTATCTTCTTAGTCAATTTTCCGATCGGGATTTTGGGATTTCTCCTAGTCCAAAAATTTGTAGTTTGGGACCGCAAAGCTCACAAACAGATTCCATTTGATTGGGCTGGTGCAATCCTTCAATTTGTCTTGTTGATCTCATTTATTTTGCTAGTGGATCCACCGTCAATCTCAGTTTCGGGCAGTGACCCTCTACCCATTTCACGCTGGTTTTTGGGGACGATCGTACTCGTACTTGGCGTTCTCTTTGTAAAAATTGAATCCGACGTCAAGGCACCACTCTTAGATCTGTCATTACTTAATATTCGGACATTCTGGGCCGCTAATCTCGCGAGCTTTCTAACCTTTGTCGCATTCTCATCGCTCACTGTACTGATGCCTTTTTTCTTAGAAGAAGTTCTGCACTTTCCTCCCGACAAAGCGGGAGTGTTTATGACCGCCATCCCGCTCACAATATTTGTCGTCGCCCCTGTGGCCGGCTTATTGTCGGACCGCTTTGGAAG
The DNA here is from genome assembly GCA_002291495.1 of Bacteriovoracaceae bacterium UBA1018. GTDB lineage: Bacteria > Bdellovibrionota > UBA1018 > UBA1018 > UBA1018 > UBA1018. The sequence goes on from DBAE01000011.1 coordinate 4,164, forward strand.
TAAAGTATTGAGTTTGCTCGGCACTCTCGTTGGAGCACTTGGACTCTTTCTCATGTCTGGAACGATCGGGATGGGATTGAGTGATCAAGTCAGCGCTGCAGGAGTGGTAATCGGACTTTGTTCGATTGGTCTTGCGACAGGACTTTTTCAGTCACCGAACAATAATGCCATTATGAGCTCGATTCCAATTGAGAAACTGGGAGTCGGTTCAGCGCTATTGGCGACAGTTCGAAATCTTGGACTAGTAACAGGTACCGGACTCGCTACGAAACTTTTTGCGTGGCGATACTCTCAGGTCGGCGATTTTGTTTCTGCTCTACACTTCACGTTCTTTATTGCATCAATTATTGCATTAGGCGCCATGCTTGCATCCTTGGCCAAAGGAAAAGAAAAAAATGGGTTGGAAGAAAAAAGAAAAAGAGATCACGCCTGAAGAAGCTGTCGCTCTCATCAAAAAAGAGCTAGCGCCTTATTGGTATGGTTCCAAGCCCCTCATTTGTGGAAGCAGCAGCTCTGGATCTGATCAAGTAGTGCTTCAGCCCATAGACCCGAGCATCGTAACTGGCTCCTGGTTAATTATTATAGCGGATCCGTCCGACTCGTCAGTTAAGTCCGCATCAGTATTTTTTAAAGAGTTCCTGAAGCGCTATGACCACTTAGGTTTACATTTTTTGTGGGTCCTTCGTTCGAAGTATCAATACATCCAAAAAAAGAGCTGGGTTGATCAGTACATTCGAAAATTGCAGATCAATTGTCCATTGGTTGTCGACCATGATGGATCTTTGTCGGCGGCTTTTCAGGNNGCCTAAGTTTGCGGTGCTAGGTTCTGGCAATCTGGTTTTGCAAGCTGAGGGAGTAATCAAGATTCAAGAAGCTGAGTTGCAATTCCAAGACTACTTAAGAAAAGATGACCCAGGTCTTCCTTTGTATCCAGTGCTTAAACTGAAGCCTAAGACCTTTCTGAAGGATGTTGAACGATACGAATTTGGCTCCAAGATGTCAGAGAAGTCCAAAAGATTTAAGGTCAAGATCTCTGGAAATTGGGAGCAAGAAGAGGACCGGATCTTTACACATGATCCAGAAGCAAAAATCGAGTTTGAGTGTCCAAGTTCTCATTTGGCGATTGTAGGCCAATCCCTTTCTAAAGATCACGATCTGCTTAATATTCAGATCGACCTTGTAGGTGCGTCGCTTACTGAATCGATGAGCGGCGCTGATCTATTACGAGACGAAGAAGGTAACAGTGTCGCAAAAGTTGGTTTGCCTCAACCTTTGCAAGTTTTGGCAAATCTAGTCCCAGGTCAACGTAATGTAGTATTGAAGTTCCCGCACGCTAAACGGGGGGGCATTGCGATCTACGGATTGAGAGCTGAGGCGTCGGTTTGAAAAGACTCTAAGGTCTTATTCCATTCCTCGCGTGTATCGAGATCGGTTTCTCTTTCGAGGCGCTCTTTCACTAAAACCTTGATCTCGTCTCTCAATGTAGTGTCGTTTCGAACCTCTACCGATGCATTTCTAAGAGCTATCGCCAAATTCCTAGAAAAATCTCTCGGTTTCACTCTGCTGAGCGAAGACATTTTTGTGCGGGCCTTGTACTCACTTTCAGTTTCATTCAAAAGTGAGATCCATTCAGCGGCTTGGAGAGCACCAAGCTCCTTAGGGGTTGATGCTTCCGCGAGAGCTTGCTTCACCGGTTTAATATTAAAGGGACAAACCTCTTGGCAAATATCACAGCCCGCAACCCACGAACCCATCTTAGATTTGATATCGTCTTCGACGTCTAGTTTGCCGCGACTCTCAAGCGTTAGGTAGCTAATGCACCGTTTTGAATTCAGGAAGTGCGAATCCAAGGCTTGTGNNGGCTTGTGTCGGGCATGCGCTGAGACATCGAGTGCAGTTGCCACAGTAATCAGGAAGTGGGCTTGGACCTTTGCCTGTCTTTTTATTGAGCAGCACTTCCGCTAGGAAGAGATAGCTTCCGTGTTTTGGGTGGATCAGGAGAGTGTTTTTTCCGATCCAACCAATGCCCGCTAGCGAAGCCCAACTTCTTTCCAGTATGGCGCTGGTATCAACACACACTTTCCATTTGAGGTCGTCGTATGAGTGATCACGTGCAAATTTCTGCATCATCGTTTCAAGCCGATCTGCGATCTTGTCATGATAGTCATCGCCGTGGAGATAGCGCGCATATCTGGGGCCTGTGTGGGATTGACTTGCGCCACCTGCATGCTTTTCATAAGGAATAGCAACGCAAAGCATGCTCTCTGCTCCAGGAAAGACGAGCTTGGGATCTGCCCTGCGATCACGTCCACGCTCAAGATAAGTCATCTTGCCGGCGTGGCCGCTTTTGATCCACTGATCATATCGATCAATATGGGCTTGAATAGGTGCAGGGTTACCTGAGTATGCAGTATCGAGATCAATCGTGTTTGCGATCGGAAAATCGGAATCGTGGGCAGCTTGGATCAGCTGATCGTAAAAGAGACTCAGAGCTCCTGAAGAGCGCATATACCACCTTCAAGGGAGCGCAATTTTCGGAATCCCATGTTCTTCATCGCGACGAGCGCGTGCATACTGCGAACTCCATGAGCACAATAGATGATGATGTCATCTTCCTTATTGAGCTCTTTTTCAGCGCGGCTTGTGACTTCTCCAAGCGGGATCAATTTACATCCTTCAATGTGCGAATCCTCAAACTCTTCCGGCTCCCGCACATCAACCAGTGTGATGCCGTTGAGTTTTCCGGCATCCTTGAGAGATTTGAATTGCTCAGCTGTAATGATCCACTCTGGAGTTGCCATTCGTCCCTCGATTATACCGCTGTCGTAGGATGAGTCGCGCGGATCGCGTCTGGACGTTCCAAAGCACGAATGCGCTTTAAGAATGCTTCACTCGCGAGAGGCTCGTCTGCTTGGTGATCATGATGATGTTCGCCGTGTGCAGTGGAAAGACCAGGACTTACGGTCGCAGGCGCTTTACCGCGAGAAATCATCCGCACTGCGCGGCCCACTACATCGTGAGGCATAACTTCTGTGATTTCAACTTCAACANNCATCAAGTCCGAGTGCTTCAAGGTCATTTACAAGAACATGACCATCGATCTCTTGGGCTTGAGTCGGCATACGTCCTTGAATCAAAAGGTCTGTCTCTTCGCTAACACCTTCGATCAGTACAGGAACAGTTTGTCCGATGAGTGCTTCCTTCTTAGCGAGCGATTGTTTTTGTAGGAGCTCGATCAGAATCTTAGATCGGCGACGTTTTGTTGCTGGATGAAGTTGTCCATCCATCTCAGCTGCTTTAGTTCCCTCTTCCTTCGAAAAGCGGAATACTCCAACGTGATCTAAATTAAGTGTTTCTAGGTCATTGCAAAGTTCTTGGAATTCTTCTTCAGTCTCACCTGGGAACCCGACGATGATTGAGGTTCTGAAAACTAAACCAGGAATTTTAGCTCTGAGTTTTGATGTGAGATCAAAAAGCTTAGCTTTAGTAAGACGTCTATTCATGGATTTAAGCACACGGTCATTGGTGTGCTGAATCGGCATGTCTAAGTACTTCACGATTTTTGGTTCACGAGCAATGATGTCGACGAGCTCATCAGAAAATTGATCTGGGTAAACGTAATGGAGTCGGATCCACTCGATGCCTTCGACCTTACAAAGTTCAGGCAAGAGCATTTCAAGATTTTCTTTGTACTTCCACTCCATCCCGTACTCGGTCAGATCTTGTGCGACGAGATTAAGCTCGCGGACGCCACGAGCAGCCATTTGTTTCGCCTCTTCAACAAGTGAAGCGACCGTTCGTGAGCGAACGTTTCCGCGAAGTTTAGGAATGATACAAAATGCACAACGACGATTACAACCTTCAGAAAGTTTGAGGTAAGCGCTGTAAGTTGGGCCGGTGTGAAGACGTGGATCAGTTTCAGTATGAATAAATGCCGGCTGATCGACGTAAGAACGTTTTGGAAGTGGGGCACCTAATTCGAGAGCCTTGCCATGGGTATCGAGAAGCTCGGTGATGCGGTGATATTGGCCAGTGCCGATAAAGAGATCGACTTCAGGCATCTCGCGCTCAAGGTCTTTGTGATATCGTTGAGGCAAACATCCTGAAGCGACTAATACTTTACACTTAGCGCTTTGCTTAAGTTGCGCCATCTCTAAGATGGTCTCGATCGATTCTTCTTTAGAAGCTTGAATAAATGAGCAGGTGTTAACGATCACCACTTCCGCATCTTCAGGATTTTGAGAGATAGAATATCGATCTTTCTCAAGCATCCCAAGCATCACTTGTGAGTCGACTAAGTTTTTAGGACATCCAAGGCTTACAAAATACACTGGCGCTTTTGCTGCAGTGTTAGCTTGGGCGGGGGTCGTTACTTCAGTTGTTGTACTGCTCATTCTCTGTCTACTTTCCTTATTTCGCTACGGAGTGATTAATCTCTAAAGTTTCCAAACTGCATGGGGATCTTGATTGAAGGTTGTTTCTCGCGCAGGTAAGCGATTGCGGATTGTAAATCGTCGCGATTTTTTCCGGATACGCGCACTTGCTCATCTTGGATCTGGCCTTGAACTTTGAGTTTACTTTCTTTCAAAGCGGCGATGATCTCTTTGCCTTTTTCTTTTTCAACACCGGCTTGAATTGTAACGAGTTGTCGCACACTTCCACCAAAGGCAGATTCAGTAGGTTTGTAATCGAAAGAAAGAAGCGAAATGCCTCGTTTGATAATCTTGCTTTGCAAAATATCTTTGAGTGCGTCGAGCTTGTCTTCTTCAGAGCACCAAAGAGTGAGTGTCTTTGCTTTTTGATCGAGCTTGATCTCAGTTTTGACTCCTTTAAAGTCATATCGCTGTGCAAGTTCTTTTGTGGCTTGATTGACTGCGTTGTCTAATTCTTGCCAATTCATTTCTGAAGAGATGTCAAACGACGGCATTGTTTCCTCTTAAGTTAAGAGACCAGCTCATGGTCCTGATATGTTTGGTAAAATCCTGTAATGGTATACAGAGTTAGTCGGCTAAACTCAATGGGTAAAAATCCTCATGATCTTAAGAGCTTATCAAATGTAGTCTAAGTTTGTATAGGTTTGGGAAGCAATGCCCCTCTATTTCATAGTCTTGGCCGATAGATTATGACTAATTTATCGTGCGGCTAATAGATTAAGTCGCCCAATATTATCAATGTAGTTCACCAAGAGGGGGTTTCAATATGAAGTCTTTCGGAATCAATAAACGAATGGTCCTAATGTTAGTAGCAGTATCCGCATTTGGAGGCTGTGCTCATCAAAAATCTGAGCAAAAACTCGATGAAAAACTTTCTCAGGAAACTACCGTAAATAATCCAGAAGAACTAAGAAGCGAAGTCCGTCAAACGATCGAGTCTTCAGCTACTTTAAGTGCCGATCAAAAAGCAAAATTAATAGAACTTAAGCAAAAGACCGGCGAGAAAATGAAAGGGCTCCGAGAGCAAAGCNNGCTTAAAAAATGTGTTGATCTCTAATCTTGTCGGAAACAATTATTCGGCTGCGGAAGTCACCAAAATTAGAAATCGACTGAAAAAGACTGAGTCTGATCGTTTAGATGCATTCTTTGATGCCCTTAATCAGGCAAATATAATTGTTGGAAAAGCTAATCCAGAACGCGAAAATTTGATGAGAGTGATGTGGTCTGATCGCCCGACACAAAGATAGTTAATGACTGATGAGCGGCGGCGACGTTAGGGCGTCGTCGCTTTATTTCGCAAACTCAGCCATCACTTCGGCGAGTTTCAAAGCCTCAGCTTTTCGTTTTTTGAGTGACACGTCGGAGTAATCAATTAAATCTCCACGAATGCTCTCGTTGGATTGCNNGCTTTGAGGATAGTTTTCAAGATACTCTGAAATTGTTTGAGCTAACTCGAGTAGCGCCCGATTTGCGTCGTTTAGTAGCTTTCTCTGACCGGATCGAGACTGATTATTTACAAGAATCAAAAAATCATCGGCATTGGCAGAGACTTCGATTTTGGATCTACCCTGACGAATGGTCTTTTTTTCAGTGAAGTAGATCCCGCCTTTTTCTAGACTTTTCAGCGAGCTCACGACCTTGTGAGTGGAGATTGATTTTTCATCATGAGCGGTGGACTCAGACTTTTGTGACATCTGATTTGAATTGTCTGAGGACCGCTGTCCGCAGCCCACAAGCCCAATCAAAATTAATCCAGTTGCCATCGATTTGATCATCATAGGCTCCAGGGTTTATCAAAATTGACTTAAATAGTCAATTAATGTATCTTCCGTTGAGCAGGTTACACCGACCTTATAAGCCTTTGATTAGAAAGAGATTTTAAATGAATAAGCTACGTTTAGAACCGAACGGCAATGCGTCCTACGGCTCAGCCTTCTCGATTACCTGATCGATCCATGCGATGAACTTCTTAGCTTGTTCCACTCTTTGCATGAGCTGCTGAGGCGACAGTTCGATATGGACCTCGTTCATCTGTGTTTCTGTTTGAAGCGGACTTGCAGGATAGCTGGTGAGATAGCTCAGTGATAGTTCTCGAAAACCTGAAACTATTCTTCTAGCGTCCTTGAATAATTCGAGTCTTTCGCCTTTCGGATTGGGTTGGAGAAACTTCTTACCCTTATCCAGTCGAACTTGCCCTGGTTTTGCTTCGGTGAAACGAAGACCGATGTCATCCATCGCGACAAGACTTTCAGCAATCAAGTTAGCGGTGTTGAGCTTCTGGGCTTCAAGATCCGCGGGAGTCAGCGAGTGTTCGCTGACTAAGCGTCCCGCAAATTCGCGAGTGGCGATCGCCTTAGCGCGAAGGGCTTCTTTTGTGCTTTCATCGAGTGCGTTTTGTTCGATGGCTTCTTCAGCATATATAATAAATTCTTGTAACTTTTCGACTCGTTCATTGAGCAGCTTTTGACTGTTTTGTGGGCGTAATGGTTTACAAGTTAATCTCAACGGTGAACGACGAGGCCGGATCGAATGTTCGGGGTGTTTACTGAATTCACAACCGTTGAGTTTTAAGTTTTTCTCTGCAGTATCGGCTCGAGAAAGACTCTGCTGAAGTCCACCGACTTGGTCGGGTTGATCGTCACCACAGCCAAGAATAAGACCAATAGATGCGACGACAAATACCCTGACAAATTTAGCTAAAGTCATAAAACCCCCTGACGTTTTGAGCTGGCCAGGAATTACGAAATCAGGAGCTAAACTTCAATCTATTAATTTGGGTATTTCTGCTCAGGGCAAGTTTAAATACGTTCTGTTCCCGGAGGCGGTACAAAACTAAAAATTTCGTCAGGTATATCTTCGCCTAAAGCGATTTTAGAGAGTGAGATTGTGGATTTATTGCCACCTTCATGGATCAATAAAACTTTCTCGATCAGGCTCTTAGCCGGATCCACATCGATCTCGATCTTGGTGACGGTGCCGCCGCTCCCCTTAGTTGGGACTAGGACGAAATGTGTAGGCGACTGTTGCTCAAAGCTCTTAATAGGGGCAGTAGAAAATGACCCGGACAACAAAGCATTTGCCAATTTGGATTGTGCTTCGGTAGTGCGCTTTTGGATGACTTGCCCTTTTTCGTCCTCATCAAATGGAGGCGTATAAAACCAGAAGGTTTTTCCGTCGCTGACATAGAGGCTTTTGTCGGGCTTGAGTGTTTCCCAGCGTACCTTGTAGGGATGCTTCAGTGAAATCACTCCTGAGCTTGTCTTTTTCTGTTGGGTAGCGGCAGTCTCGTTCACTTGAGAAAATTCAGCACTCATAGTCGATGCTTTTACATACTTTTCTTCGATTGCAGCTAAGGCAGGTGGTACCTTTACAGTTTTTGGAGCCGAAGTTTTCGCAGGTTTTTTCTTGGCGCTTTGAGCGGACTTTTTCTCGGTTTTTACTTTTTTCTTAACTGCCTTTTTTTCAGCTTCAACAGCTTTCTTGCTGGCAGTTTTGTCTGCAGGGCTTGCAGCTTCAGGAGTTGCTGGTGCTGGTTCTTGAGCTTGAGTACGTGAGGATGAAAGCGGAACGATTAAAGAAGCAGTCACAAGAAGCGTTAAGCCAAAGCGGATTTTGTTCTTCATGTGACTGCTTATATCACCTTTAGTGCATCTCAATCGAGACCATTTTGGATACGCCTGGCTCTTCCATGGTGACACCATAGAGAGTGTCGTTGAGTTCCATGGTCTTCTTATTATGCGTAATCAAAATGAACTGACTCTTTGCAGACATTTCTTTGAGGAGTGCGTTGAATTTGCCGATGTTCGCATCATCCAGAGGCGCATCGACTTCGTCCAGAACGCAGAATGGAGACGGCTTGACCATAAAGATCGCAAAGATCAAAGACACTGCAGTGAGTGCCTTTTCTCCGCCGGACAAGAGAGTGATGTTGACCACTTTTTTGCCTGGTGGTTGAGCTAAGATGTCTACGCCTGCTTCCAAGATATCGTTTGATCCTTCTGGGTAGATCAATGACAGCTTAGCAAGACCACCGCCGAAAATGATCGGGAAGAGCCTCTCAAAGCGATCAGCAATGGCTTCATAAGCTTTGCGGAAACGTTCTTCAGAAGTTTTATTGATGTGTTCAATGGCTTGCTGAAGGTTTTCAATCGAACGCTCAAGGTCTGACTTTTCAGTGAGCAAGTAGTCGTAGCGCTTCTTAAGTTCTTCGAACTCCTGAATGGCCATGACGTTGACTTCGCCCAAGCGACGAATACGCTCGCGGAGTCTCTCGACTTCTTCACCCAAAACGCGCTCTTCTTCGGCGGTCATCTCTTGAGTGATCACTGGCTCAGTCATCTCTTCTTGGATAGGAGAGGTGCCTGAATTTTCTAAGCAGCCTGGTCCGTACTTCTCTTCAAGGTTTTGGATCAAATGTGTGAGTTCAGCTGAGATCTTTTCCACTTCAAGTGCGATTTGGTTAGATTGAGCCGTTTTCGAATCCCCTNNGATGAAGAGTCTTAATGCGCTCAAGGGCTCCGTTGAGTTTGGCGCTAGATTGTTCGAGTTGATCTTTAACACCAGCAAGTTCAGCGCGAGTTTCGCCAAGCTCTTTGGTGAGGTCTTCAATCTTTTGTACTGAATCGCTGTCGCCACCGCTATGCTGCTCTCGCTCCATAGTGGCGCGCTCGAGAATCTTAGTCACATCAACCAAACGACGTTGGCGGTCGGTGATGAGCTTTTGACCTGCTTCGAGCTCGCGCTTCACGCTGTTAGAGCGTTCACGAAGCTGAGCTTCTTGAACGCGCATAGAATTGAGTTCAGTTTCTTTTGAGCGAAGTTGCGCCTCATAGGTGGACAACGCATTTTCTTGCTCAGCGATGCTGCCTTCGAGGTCTGAACGGCTTGAAATGATTTCTTGGATCTTCTCATCGATCTCAAGGCGATTACGTGTAGCAGTCTCAATCTCTTCTTGAAGCTCTGACATTTCAGATTCAGAGTTCTCGAGCTGATTTTCGATGTCTTTGAGAGTTCTTGCCGTTTGATGAACGTCGCGATCAAGTCCTGCAGCTTGGACTTCAAGTGATTGAAGGTCCGATTGCAGAGTTTGTAATCGAGCTCGTGCGATATCAAGAGAGTCGCGAGCTTCTGCAGCCTGTTCTTCGATAGTGGCATAGACTGCTTCAGACTCAGCTACTTGCGTCTGAAGGTCCGCAATTGCACGTTTTCGTCCGAGGAGCGTCGCTGCTGGATTAGCTTTTGTGCTACCGNNCGCCTCGAAGGGTGCCGTCTTGATCGTAGGCAGCGCCATCGATACTGACGATAGACCAACCTGGGATCTTAGCAATCGCATCAGTTGCGATGAGTTGTTCGATGGGTTCGCAAGATTTTACAACGCAAACATTTTGAATCAAACTCGAAGCAATTTCTTGAGCAGACTTAGAAAGTTTCTTGTTGATTGAGACGAACTCGGAAAGCTCGCCGACAATCTCAAATCCGGCATCTGAAAGAACCTTCTGAACGGCTGTAAATGCTGGAGCTTTAATTGTAGAAGCTGGGCTATGTAGGTGGATGGCTGCGCGACCTTGCTTATCGCTCGAAAGCTTAGTGATCGCCTTCAATGCGTTAGCAGGATTTTCAGAGATTAAGTTTTCGAGGCTTCCTTCGAGTAAACCTTCGAGTGCAGACTCATATCCGGCAGATACTTCAAATCCATCGGCTACGGCGCGGATCTCAGCGTTATTTGATTTAGACCAGTCCAAAACTGCTTTTGGTCCGTTGCCGAAGCCTTCATGGGCTTGTGCAAGCTCTTCTAAACTTTGTAAGCGAGATTTGAGCTGAGTCAGTTTGCGGTTGGCATCGTCTTTTTCACGATCCAACTTTTTAACACTTTGTTCGAGCTCTTGATTCTTCTCTTGTTGTTCTTTTTTCTCGGTTTGAAGCTGAGCTTTGTTTGCTTGGACTTCAGCAGCTATTACGCGAGCTTTTTCAGCTTCTTCACGAGCTGTTTCAACTCGAGCAGAAAGAGTTTCAACTTGTGAGGCCAAACGTTCGGCCTGAGCTTTAGCGGATTCAGCACGGCTATCCAAGGAGGCCGCTCTCGAAGTGAGGTCAGAAGCTTCAGAGATCCCTTGCATGAGGGACCGTTTTGCTTGGTCTAGAGCTCTTCGCGAATCATCGGTCTCGCGACGAAGAGTACGTGTAGCTTGATCCATCGCTTGAGCTTGAGTGGCGGCTGCCTCAAATTCAGCAGCAGCGTTCTGAGTTTCCGTCTCAAGATCCTGAAGACGTTCCTTTTCAACTCCGATTGAACTTTCGAGTTCTTCGCGTTCTTGCTCGAGCGCCTCAAGTTGTGACGCTAAGTCGCCTTGGCGACGTCGCGAAAGATCGAGAGCACTTTTTTCACGTGTCAGTTCGCTTGAAAGATCTTGGATCCGGCTTTGAAGGTCTTCTGCGATCTTGGTGCGAGTGAGTTGCTCGACTCGATCGGTTTCGATGGAGTTTTCGGTGACTTGAAGTTCCGCGCGGAGTCCTGCGAGTTCTTGTTCGAGAGTATCGCGTTGTGCGCGAAGCTCCTCGAGCTTTTGTCTAAGAACTTGGTTCTTGCGGCGACCCCAGGTCATTTCTTTATCGAGGAGTTCGTCCTTGTAGCGCTTGTACTGCTGAGCTTTTTGAGCTTGGCGCTCTAGAGAGCCTAAGCTTCGCTCAATCTCTTGGATGACGTCGTTGAGACGTGAGAGATTGGCGTGTGTAGCTTCCATCTTTTTGAGCGATTCTTTTTTACGAGCTTTATACTTGGCGATCCCAGCAGCTTCTTCGATAAGAAGCCGGCGCTCTTCGGGTTTAGCGTTAACGATTTTACCGATTTGGCCTTGCTCGATAACGGAATAACCTTTTGCTCCGACCCCAGTATCCATGAAGAGTTCGTGGATGTCTTTGAGACGTGCCGGTGTTCCGTTGATGAAGTATTCTCCCTCACCTGTACGATACACGCGGCGAGTGACTGCAATTTCTTTTGCGCGAAGATGGAGTGGAACATCTTTGACTGGTTTTGCAGGTCCTGCAGCTACGGCTCCGTNNGTGGCCTCTTCTTGAGCTGCAGCTTCAGCGGCTTCGTAATCAGTTTCTAAGACGAGGGTCGCTTCAGCAAATCCAAGGGGCGCGTACTTAGTACTTCCGTTAAAGATCAGATCCTCGCTGCCCGTTCCGCGCATGTGTTTGTAGGATTGTTCACCCATGACCCAGAAAAAGGCGTCGACGATGTTGGATTTTCCACATCCGTTTGGTCCAACAATACCTGTAATGGAATGGTCAAAGTGAATAACGGTCTTATCTTTGAACGATTTAAAGCCTTGAATTTCTAACCGCTTAACGCGCATCGCTATATTTCCCCTCTAATGCTCTCAAAGTCCTTTTTGGAGCCTGTGAACGCGCCGACTGGCGTGCTTGGAAAAATTTATCAGTGGGGGCCAAAAAGGCAAGCTTTGCTGTCAAAATTCCGACAAAAAGGTGTCCGGCTCCTTTTATGGCGCCCGTGCGTCATACTCTACGGACTCAAATAGTATCGCAGACGTGNNCGTGGTGTTTCGACTCCACTACGCTCCAAAAAGACGTAGTCAGTGCATCCGTCTCCATTGACGTCAGCCGTAAATCGAAATTTTGCATGGGCTAGATTTGCATGATCCATTTTAGATTGGATCATCAAACCAAACTTGGGAACAGAATCGTAGCCGTCGTCGAACTGATTCGGAACAATAACTGAGCGCAAAGAGGAATTGAGTAGGTTAGAGTCGGTCAAAAGCACGTCCGCTTTCTTGTCTCCATTTGTGTCTGCCAAGCGAAATTCAAAACTTTCCCATGAGCTGAGGATTTTGTCAGGAAGGCTAAGGGGTGGAGCGGCATGCATTTGTACTTCTTGATTCACAATCCCTAGGGNNAAGTAATTGATATCCGGAGGCGAACTCTAGTTTCTTCCAGAGAAAGACTAAATCTTCCCGATTATCCCCGTTCATATCAGCCCAGGCCATTCGCAAAAATCCGTCTTGAGGGTTCTTAAAAACGTCGTTTCTCACCGTTAAAACGTTCAGAACCGTTTGCATGAAGCCTTGATGAATATCCTGTCGACCCAGTTGGACAGTGTTTGAAATTAAACTAAAATCACGGCCATTTCCTGCGTTGATAGCAAACTGGAAAGGAAGTTTGCCGAGATTTGGAGTTAAAATTCCCACATCAGGATGAAAAGTAGTCATCACGATATCATCAAATCCGTCGCCATTTATGTCTGCAGCTTCGATGTGAGCTTCTTCTGAAATAGAGGTAGGAGTAAGTGGAAGAGAGACTTCGTAGTGATTTTTAAACTCGAGTAAATGATTTGAATCCCAAGATCCTAAGTAGATCTTTGCCGCCAATTTCTTTTCAAAAAGACGTCCTACGCTGAAAATCTCAATCAGATCGGCTATACCATCACCGTTAAAATCGCCAATATCATGAAGCTTTTGGGAGCTTGTGCCGGAAGGAAGTGGGATCGACCCAGGCTTTTCCTTATTTATGTGTAGTTTGAGTCTTAACTGTTCTTGTTCGACCGGCGCTACACAGGCAGATGTCAGTGCACAGATTAGGATGATTGGGAATGTTCGCATAACTTGCGAGTATCCCTACCAATCTAGAGACAATTTCTCAATTTTCATTACGATTAAATAAAAAAACCCAGCTAACTCTAGTTTGTTAGCCGGGTTTCAATATTTTCGGGACTGTTTCGTCCTCAAATTTGGTTGTTAAACCATTTTTATTTGCCTTTTTCGGAGACGCCCACTACCAAAGTGAAGCTCAAGACCGGCTCCCGCCGTACTTGCCCTACGAAGGCACAAACTTATTTAATTGTAGGAGTGATTTCGCTGTCACGATCCCCCTTGGCCTTAGGAAGATACGACAGTCCGTGAGCGCCGTAGAGTCTCAGTTCCGGGCGGCTTAGCTCACGCTATTTCGCTTTTGGGGGCCCGTGGGCCTGGCTTTCAATCAGCCGTTTTCGTAGCATGTTAAGAGCGTAATTTGTCTGCTCTTTTTGTCTCATCATGACGTTCCTCCGATATAAAGAGAGTAACAAATCCAATGACGCGACGCAATAGAAAATCTTAATAATTATTCTTAATATTTGTTTTGTTTAAATATTTTGCACTCACCTGCGCTGCCTCGGTCTTAGGCGGAAAGGTATAACCAAGCGAAAGACGGTGGGATTTGGGTGTCGTAAATAACGACAGTGTAAAGCCAGTTAGAGTGTCCTTTTTGAAAATTAGCAAAAAGAAAAAGGCATCTCATCTCCCCTCCGAGATCAGATGCCTTTTTCTTTTCCTAGATTCCCCCAAATATAACTGATCTAGGGAAGCTTTGAAGATCGGCCTGTAACGAGTGAAACGACTAAGCCTAAAACGGCAAAGAGTGTGAATATAAAGAGAATGGTTTTACCAATCTCAATAGAGACACCCGCGATGTTTCCTGCTCCAAGAGCCAGGGCAATAATACCAAGAATAAAAAAAGCTATTGAAGCTCGTAACATGTTTCACTCCTTTCGAGTGCTGGCCAGTAGAGCAACCGCTGTACCAACGCGAGCAGCAATAAAAGGAGGTTTCAGGGCTGATTATGGGTCAAAATGCCACAATTAGGCGTAACGACGGTGTCGAACGTACATCCTCATTGTATTGATAAAATCGCGCAGAATTGTGCGCAATCTTGCGATCAAGTTTGATTTCTTTTTACTTCGTGTGGATGTGCGTGTGCGAGATGCAGTTTTTATCTTCGGTGCAGAAGTCTTTTTGTAGGACTTTTGGTCAAATGGATTGCGACCTAATTTTTTACCAGTACTTGCCATAAATCACCTCATTGGCAGCGTTTGATGAGTTCTTTCGCTGCTTTTAAATAATCCTCAGCTCCATTTGAGGACGGTTGATAATCCATCACGGATTGACCGTGACCACTGCTTTCCGTCACTGCTGAATTTTCTCGGATGAAAGCGTTGAAAAAACTTTTTCCGAATTCCTTCTGAAGAACTGTGAAAATTTCCTGTGTCAGCTTTCTGCGTTGATTGACTTGAGTAGGAAGTACACCAAGAATACTGAGCTTTGGATTCCAGCGACCTTGAATATCGCTGACAAACTCGCGAATTTTTACAATGCCTTCGAGACTGAAAAAATCAGGCTGAACTGGGATCAAAATATGATCACTCGCCACGAGTGCATTGAGTGTAAGTAAACTTAAACTTGGGGGCGTATCGATGATGATAAAGTCATACTGATCAACGATGGGTTCTAGGAACTTTTTAAGCACCGTCTCTTTGTCAGAGCGGCTAAAGAGGTAATATTCAACGCCCGAAAGGGCTTGATCGGTCGGAATTACATCAACGCCCGATTCAGTTTTGTGGATCCATTCACTTGCATTAAGTGGTTTTGATCCTCTTTTGGCGAGANNCATCTAGAGTATGATTAGGTTCATTGACTCCGAGATAGCTTGAAAGATTGGCTTGAGGGTCACTATCTATCAGTAGCACTCTTTGTTTTTGGCGGGCTAGTGCCACGCCCAGATTCATAGTCGATGTTGTTTTACCGACTCCACCTTTTTGATTTGCGATTGTAATGATCGGCATGATTTCAAACCCCCAACTGACACTGTATAATTAATCAAATATTCTGAATTATAGATAGTGCTTAAGTGTTTTTAGCCCCGATGATGCGCTGTGCACTGCCAGAGCGGAACGAGACTTGCGATCATGATGCACGTGAAGTCAATAAGTCGGTTCCAAATTGGCATGTCTGGTTGGCAGTATCGAGAAATGGTGGGGAGCTTTTATCCNNATTCAACGTTCTATCATTTCTCGCGTCTCACTACTTATCAAAAATGGACTGAGCAAACGCCTGATGATTTTTTAATCTCCGTTAAAGCAAATCGTGCTTTTACTCATTTCAATCCTTTGCAAGATCCTGATGACCGACTCGTGGAGTTCATAGAAACTGCTTCACAGGGCCTGGCCAGCAAACTGGGTCCCATCTTATTCCAGTTTCCACCTAGTCTGGATCGTGACCTCAGTCTATTTAAGAAGTTTGTCGCAAAACTCCCTGAGGACAAAAAGTATGTATTTGAATTTCGTCATCCGTCTTGGTGGGTGAAGCCAGTTGCTGATTTTATGACCAAACGGAACATCTGCTTGTGTGTCTACGATCTCAGGCAGTTCCAATCACCTCTTATTACTACAGCAGACTTTGCGTACGTCAGGCTTCACGGCCCATTGAAGCAGCCCTATCGCGGCGCTTATTCGGAGGAGGCTTTAAAGATATGGGCAAAACAAGCCCGAGACTGGCAGGGAGAAGGGCGAGATGTGTTTATATA
>DBAE01000222.1:0-507 GCA_002291495.1 Bacteriovoracaceae bacterium UBA1018
GGTCAGAGGTTGCGAAACGTCCGCCATCCAATGGAACCAACGGACGAAGTTCTGGTGGGATCACCGGAATCACTTCGAGCATCATCCACTCTGGCTTGTTGGTGACACTACCTTTAAGAGCTTCAACAACTTTAAGACGCTTAGAGATTTTGGTACGTTGAGCTTCAGAAGTGATTTGTTTCATTTCACGACGAAGCTGACGAGAGAGCATCTCGACATCAACTTTTTTCAAGACATCGCGAATTGCTTCGCCGCCCATTGCAGCTGNNTTCTCTTCAGAGATAACACTGTTTTCTTCAACACCGCTGTTACCTGGATCAACGACCAAGTAAGCTTCACAATAAAGAACTTTTTCAAGATCCTTAAGAGTGACGTCTAAGAGAGCGCCAATACGGGATGGCAAAGATCTCAAGAACCAGATGTGAGCAACTGGTGTAGAAAGCTCAATGTGACCAAGGCGTTCACGGCGTACTTTGGATTGAATAACTTCAACACCGCACTTTTCGC
>DBAE01000222.1:570-4406 GCA_002291495.1 Bacteriovoracaceae bacterium UBA1018
ATAGTTAATGGTTTCTGGCTTTTTGACTTCGCCGTAAGACCATTCACGAATCTTTTCTGGAGATGCGAGTGAAATTCGAATCCCAGTAAAGCTCAATGGATCTTTTGGTTTGTCAAAAAAGTTTAGAAGGTCTTTCATTTTGCCCTCTCCCTTATCTCGTTAGGAGTTGAAACATTTGTATATACTGAAAATTTATCCGCAGTCGAAGTGAACGAGCGGCCCTTTTCAGGGCCGCTCATCTTATTTAGAGCATTCCACCCTTAATATCTTTATCTTCGTCTTCAATCAACTCGACGTTCAAGGCCAAGCTTTGTAGCTCTTTCACCAAGACGTTGAAGGATTCTGGGAGACCTGGCTCTAGGAGCTGCTCGCCCTTCACGATCGCTTCATACATTCGGTTACGGCCGGTTACGTCGTCTGACTTCACGGTCAAGAATTCTTGGAGTCCGTAAGCTGCGCCGTATGCTTCAAGCGCCCAGACTTCCATCTCTCCNNTTACCACCAAGCGGCTGCTGGGTGACCAAGCTGTAAGGTCCGATGCTACGTGCATGGATTTTTTCTTCGACCAAGTGATGCAACTTGAGCATGTACATGATCCCGACAGTTACTTCTTCAGCGAACGGTTCGCCCGTCACGCCGTCAAAGAGTGTGGTTTGTCCACGTGCTGGTAGATCTGCCAAAGTGAGCATCTTTTGGATGTCATTTTCACTTGCGCCATCGAAAACCGGTGTCGCAAAGTGGACGCCTTTACGGAGGTGATAGAGCATCTTTTTAAGCTCATCGTCACTTGCCTTACTGACGTACTTCTCAACTTCTGGATTAGAGTAAGTGTCTTTTAACAACTTACGAATTCCGTCAGCCTGGAAGTTTTCCATGTAGGCATTAACTTTCTCACCGATACCATGAGCAGCCCATCCCAAAGTAACTTCGAGGAGCTGACCGATGTTCATACGGGAAGGAACGCCTAGTGGATTGAGAACCATATCCACTGGTGTGCCATTAGCCATAAATGGCATATCTTCCATAGGAACAATACGGCTGATTACACCTTTGTTACCGTGGCGTCCCGCCATTTTGTCACCGACCTGAAGACGGCGCTTGATAGCGATTTGGACTTTAACCATTTTGATTACGCCTGGTGCGAGTTCATCGCCGCGTTTCAACTTATCGGCTTTCTCTTTAAAGACGTAGCGGACAGCTTCCACTTTCTCTTTAGCGGTCTTCATGAACTGAGTCACTTCTTGCTCAAGTTCATCCTTCACAGGAATGAAGCCCAAGAGATCGAATGGGATTCTTTCGAGAGTTGCTTGATCGAGGGTTTGACCCTTCTTCAAGAGTTCTTCAGAACCATCTTCTGACAAGAGTTTTCCAGTTGTTACTGCACCATCAAGAGCTTTAACGATCTTGTTGAAAGCGGATTGGCGAATTGCATCTGTCTCGATACGCTCATCTCGGCGAATTTTGGAGATTTGATCTTCCAAGATCGCTTTGGTGCGCTCATCTGGCTCAGTACCTTCACGAGCAAACACTTGAGCGTTAATGACGATACCTTGTACGCCGGACGGAACACGAAGAGATGTATCGCGAACGTCGCCTGCCTTCTCGCCGAAGATAGCTCGGAGAAGTTTCTCTTCCGGTGAAAGTTGAGTTTCACCCTTTGGAGTTACTTTACCAACCAAGATGTCTCCTGGCTTAACTTCCGCACCAATTCGGATGATACCGCTTTGATCCAGGTCTTTGAGAGCTTCTTCACCGACGTTTGGAATATCGCGGGTGATGTCTTCTTTTCCAAGCTTAGTATCGCGGGCTACACACTCGAACTCTTCAATGTGGATCGAAGTGAATGTGTCTTCCTTGATCAAACGCTCAGAAATCAAGATCGAGTCTTCGAAGTTGTATCCGTTCCAAGGCATGAATGCGATCAAGACGTTTTGACCGAGAGCCAATTCACCTGCATCGGTACCAGGACCGTCTGCGAGAATATCGCCAGCTTTAACTTTGTCGCCTACGCGTACAACTGGTCTTTGTGTGACACAGGTGTTTTGGTTAGAGCGTTGATATTTGGTCAAATTGTAGATCTCGACATCAGAACCAACTTCGTCAGTATCAACGTGATTACGTCGAACGACGATCTTAGTTCCATCAACCATGATGACTTCGCCATCATACTTGTTGAGAATGATCTGACCAGAATCGCGAGCAACTACGCGCTCAATACCGGTTCCAACCAACGGAGCATGTGTACGCAAGAGCGGCACAGCTTGGCGTTGCATGTTGGATCCCATCAATGCGCGGTTCGCATCGTCGTGCTCGAGGAANNGAATGGAATCAACGAGGCAGCGATCGAAACGAGCTGATTTGGAGACACGTCCATGAGCTCGATATCGTCTGGGTTAACAAGGGCGAAGTCACCCTTACGTCGAGCAGATACGAAGTCTTCAACAAGCTCACCGCGCTTCAACGCTTCTGGCGATGCGGCAGCAATGATTTTGTTTTCTTCTTCAGTCGCTGTGAAGAATCGGATTTCATCAGTCACTCGTCGACCGTTAATCATACGGTATGGAGTTTCAATGAAGCCGAACTCATTCACACGAGCGTAAGTGGACAAACTTGCGATCAATCCGATGTTTGGTCCTTCAGGAGTCTCAATCGGGCAGATACGACCATAGTGAGTATTATGAACGTCACGAACTTCGAAACCTGCACGCTCACGAGTCAAACCTCCTGGTCCAAGAGCTGAAAGACGACGCTTGTGCGTTACTTCAGACNNGAGCTGGCTTGAACCGAAGAACTCTTTCACCACAGCAGACACTGGCTTTTGGTTGATCAAGTCATGCGGCATGAGTGTTTCAATTTCTTGAATACTCATACGCTCTTTAATTGCGCGCTCCATACGAACTAAGCCGATACGATATTGGTTTTCGATCAACTCGCCCACTGGACGAACACGTCGATTACCTAAGTGATCGATATCGTCGATCGTTCCACGACCATTGTTCAATTCACAAAGGTAATAGAGGGTGGACAGAATATCTTGCTTAGTAAGAATACTGGTTGTCGGTGGAACATTGTTCTCTGGGAACTTATAGTTCAACTTCAAACGACCAACACGAGATAAGTCATAGCGATCAGGATTGAAGAAAAGATTCTCGAAAAGAACCTTCGCAGCTTCAATCGTGGGTGGATCACCTGGACGCATTCTCTTGTAAATTTCGATTAATGCTTCTTCAGGGCTAGAGATCTTATCGAGAAGAAGGGTTTCACGAACAAATGGTCCGTGAGTCAAGTTATCGGTAAAGATAACTTTCACTTCTTTAATACCTTTAGTGTGAAGCTCTTCAATCTTGGCTTCGGACAACTCTTGATTCGTCTCAAGAAGAACTTCGCCAGTTTTCTCGTCTACGATATCTTCGGATGCAACTCGACCAACTACCGCTTCAGAAGGAATTTCTAAACGTTTGATCCCTGCTTCTTCGATACGCTTGATGACTGCCTTGGTGAATTTGCGATTCTTTTTAACGATCGCTTCACCCGTCTTAGGATCTAAAATATCTTCTTCAGCTCTTTGGCCGGCCAAGATATCGAGATCAACCATTTTGTAGAACTTCTTGTCCTTGTCGAAAGCAATTGTTTCAATTCGGTAGAAGTAGTTAAGAATTTCTTGGTTAGCCAATCCCATTGCGCGCAACACAATGGTTGCTGGCAATTTACGCTTACGGTCGATACGCGCGTAGAGAATGTCTTTATGGTCGAATTCGAAATCGAGCCATGAACCACGATGAGGAATGATACGAGCAGAATATAGAATCTTACCGCTCGAGTGACTCTTACCTTGA
>DBAE01000222.1:4441-10160 GCA_002291495.1 Bacteriovoracaceae bacterium UBA1018
CCCATGTACACTTCTTGTTCTTTAATGTCGCGAATGTTGCGAGTACCCGCTTCCTCATCCACATCATAAACCACGAGTCGAACTGTGATTTTCAATGGAGCAGCGAACGTCATTCCGCGCTGTCTACACTCACCTACATCATACTTAGGTTTTTCGAGCGTATAGCTTTCAAACTCTAATGAAGCAGTTTTGTTGAAATCTTCAATCGGGAAAACCGATTTAAAGACAGACTGAAGTCCAATACTTTCTCTCTTAGATGGTTGGACTTCCGCTTGCAGAAACTTCTCATACGACTTCCGTTGGAGTTCGATGAGATTCGGAATCTCCACAGGCGTAGCGATCTTTGAGAAATCCTTTCGGATTCGGCGATTCTCCGAAAAAAGAGAGGTCATGCTGACTCCTTACGAGTGAATAAAAGCGAGTAACTGGGATAGAAAGTGCACTGAAAGTACGCACTTGCCTTCACAAATGTAAAATAAAGATAAAAAATGTTCCGCAACCGCGCCTATCCTACTCATTTTCAGAAAGAAAACAAGAGGGATAGTGCGGTGCGGAGTATCGTCTATAAACGATGAACCAGAAGGTCAGAAAAGACGGAAATAGGTCGATTACTTAATTTCGACTTTTGCGCCTTCAGCTTCAAGTTTCTTTCTAATTTCGTCAGCGTCAGCCTTAGCAACACCTTCTTTAAGTGGCTTTGGCGCGCCTTCAACGAGGTCTTTAGCTTCTTTCAAGCCCAAGCCTGTGATTTCGCGAACAACTTTGATCACGTTGATTTTCTTGTCGCCTGCAGCAGCAAGAACAACTGTGAACTCAGTTTTAGCTTCAGCAGCTGGAGCTGCGCCGCCAGCGCCTGGAGCAGCCATAGCTACTGGAGCTGCTGCGGAGACGCCGAATTTGGTTTCAAGTTCTTTCACGAGCTGGGAAAGCTCGAGAACGGACATATTTTCGATAAAGGAAACAACGTTTTCCTTTGTAATTGCTGACATGGTTATACCTCTTCCATTGTACTAAGCCCTTTAATCATTCGTGATTCCAAGGCGTTGGTCCTTCTGGTTTTTCGGACCCGGTTGCTAATGAGCCTCGTGCCCACTAGTCGAATTGAATGTCTTTAGCGCAGCATCGTTACGCTTCAGGATTCGCCTTCTTCTTTTCGATGGCAGACAATACAGTAACCAAGCCACGTGGTACTGCCGCTAACACACCGACAAAACTGGTGATTGGAGCATTAAGAGTTCCCAAGAATGTAGCGACCATGACTTCTTTCGAAGGTAATTTCGCTAGTTGCTCAATGCCGGCGGCTTCAAGCTTTTTGGTACCCATTAAGCTGTCTTTCAGCTTAAGTGCTTCATTATCTACAGAAAACTTGTGGATGATCTTAGCAGCAGCTGCTGGATCACCGTAAGCAAAAGCAACGAGGGTTGGCCCTACCAAATCATCCATAACGGACTTGGCCTCAGCACCCATTGCGCCGTCTTTCGTGAGAAGACGAGCGACGTTGTTCTTCAAAACTTTTACTTCTGTCTTTTGTGCTCTGAGCTGTCTACGAAGATCGTCCGCTTGATTAGCAGTAAGTCCTTTGTAGTCCGCAAAGAGAGCGACTTGAGCCTTAGAAAATTTGTCTTTTAGCGATTCAGCGAGTTCGCTTTTGCCTGTTCTATTCATGATTGACCTCTTAAATGATCGTTATTAGGGCGATTCTGCAGTCTCTATCGCTTAGATTAGCCGCCACCTACTGCTGTCAGCACATCCATTGGATCCATTGGCAAGCCAGGACTCATGGTTGTGGAGAGAGTAACGTTCTTCAAATAAGTGCCCTTGCTGGTTGGAGGCTTAGCTTTGATTAACGCAGACGCCAATGCAACAAAGTTCTCTTTTAGCTTTTGGGAACCGAATGACTTTTTACCAATGATTGCATGTACAATCCCGGTCTTTTCAGTTCTGTACTCAATCTTACCCAGCTTTTGCTCCTTAACCGCTTTGGCAACGTCAAAAGTGACAGTTCCCAATTTTGGATTAGGCATCAAACCGCGTGGCCCGAGGATCTTACCGATCTTAGAAACCGCAACCATCATATCTGGAGTTGCGATCATCTTGTCGAATTCCATCCAACCGCCAGCAATACGCTCGATGAGGTCATCAGCGCCAACTACGTCTGCACCAGAAGCTTCGGCTTCACGGGCTTTATCACCCTTAGCGAGAACAGCAATGCGAACGGTTTTGCCAATACCATGAGGAAGAACAATTGCGCCGCGGACCATTTGATCAGCGTGCTTTGGATCCACTCCGAGATTGAAGGACACATCGACGGACTCGTCGAATTTAGCGAATGCTACTTCTGGAAGAAAAGTGAACGCCTCATCAATATTGAAACGTTTGCCTGGCTGAATCTTAGCCACTGCATTTGCGTACTTCTTCCCTTGATTACCGACTTTTTGTTTTTTGGCCTCAGCCATGAAATACCTCCGTGGTTCAAACGCTCTGACGAGCTCCCACTTTAATTATGAAAAAAAATTAATCGACTACTGTAATACCTGCACTTCGAGCAGTGCCTGCGATCGTACGCATAGCTGCTTCAACGCTGCCAGCATTAAGATCTGGCATCTTAAGTTTGGCAATTTCTTCTACTTGTTTTTGGGTAACTTTACCGACTTTATTCTTATTTGGTTCGCCGCTACCTTTTTCGATCTTAGCTGCCTTCAATAAGAGCACCGCTGCTGGAGGGGTCTTTGTAATAAAGGTGAAGGAGCGATCGGAATAAACTGTAATAATTACAGGAATAACGACGCCTTTTTGATCCTGGGTCTTAGCATTAAAAGCCTTACAGAACTCCATGATGTTAACGCCACGTTGACCGAGCGCCGGACCAACTGGAGGCGCTGGATTAGCTTGACCACCAGGAATTTGTAACTTGATCTGACCAGTAACTTTCTTTGCCATAAAAACCCTTCTATCTTTACCGAACTACCTGTCTACGTGGGGAGTTTGCTTTATGGGCGCAACTACTACACAAGCGGAACACGATTCATTCTGAGTCGCGTCCTAATAACACAGGATATTAAATCTTTTCAACCTGAATAAAATCCAGTTCGACCGGAGTCGAGCGACCAAAGATGCTAACCAGCACTTTGACCTTACCTTTGTCCGGATTTACATCTTCTACAACACCACTAAAGTTCGCGAACGGTCCATCCACCACTCGCACATTCTCTCCTTCATTAAAGGAAATTCTTGGACGAGGCTTAACTTGACCTTCAGCAATCCGATTAGTCATTTTTTGGACTTCGGACTCTGGTACAGGCACTGGTTTCAGGCGGTCGCCAACAAAACCAGTTACTTTTGGCGTATCTTTAACAATGTGCCAAGTTTCCTCGTTTAAAATCATCTTTACTAGAATGTAGCCGGGAAAGAAACGTCTCTTAGTCGTCTTCTTTTGTCCCTTAACGAGCTCAACTACGTTCTCTTCAGGAACGATTACTTCTGAAAAGAAAGGATCTTTCTTTAAAGACTTAATACGCTCTTCTAATGCTAACTTTGCTTTATTTTCAAAGCCAGAATAGGTGTGAACCACGTACCATGACATCTCTCCAGCGGGAGAGCTTCCGGTTGTACCGGTCATCGACTCTGTGTTTTCTACCTTGTTATCAGTCACACCGACTCCTCTCTACTCTTCGATCCTTAAAGACGCTCTATAGGATCCACTGAACTAACTTCGTCCAGCTGTAATCCAAGAGACCCAAAATCATCCCTGAAATTAAAACCATAATAATCACAATCAAAGTGGCGGAAGCAGTTTCTTTCGGGAGCGGCCACGTGACTCTCATCAATTCCGTGACGGCCTCATTCATAAACTGATTGGCCTGATTGTTTTTATACAAAACTAAGAAAACTGCGCCAAAGGCCAAAAATGCGAATCCACGAATATAGAGGTCAAGATGTCTGACATGTGCCTCTAAATCGTAGGTACCCGTAATTTTGAGAGAGATGGCAAAAGTGAGATATCCTACTAATGCTGCTACAGCAAGGTAACTTCCAATTACCCACTTCTGATACTGACTTTCCATAGTGTCGCTTTCTCTCTACCTGTTCTACTAGCTTCGTTCGTTTTTGGCAGGCCAGGAGGGACTCGAACCCACAACACACGGATTTGGAATCCGTTGCTCTAGCCATTGGAGCTACTGGCCTAAAACCGGGACATTTATCAGCCTTCTATCTCTCACGAGATAACGGCTCTTTGATAAGTGCCTCAAAATTTTTTCTTTTACTACCTGGTCATTCCGGCTCAAACAATCCGTTTTCCGCCGTGAATACCTACAAACAAACTACAAAACCTACCTTAGATTCCAAACGAGGGGAATACTCGTTGAAGCGAGCATTCCCCTCTCCGGAAACCATCAATACTATCGATTACTCGATAATTTCAGCGACGACGCCTGCACCTACGGTACGGCCGCCTTCACGAATAGCGAAGCGAAGCTCTTTTTCCATTGCGATAGGAGTAATGAGTTCAACTTCCATTTGAATATTGTCGCCAGGCATAACCATTTCTACGTTAGCTGGAAGAGTAACAACTCCGGTCACGTCTGTAGTTCTGAAGTAGAACTGTGGACGGTAACCTTTAAAGAATGGAGTGTGACGTCCGCCTTCTTCTTTCGTAAGAATATATGCAGAGCCTTTGAACTTTTTGTGCGGGGTAACAGATCCGACGTGAGCGAGAACTTGGCCGCGCTCAACTTCTTCTTTCTTAGTACCACGGAGAAGCGCGCCGATGTTATCGCCAGCCTCACCTTGATCCAAGAGTTTACGGAACATTTCAACGCCGGTAACAACAGTTTTTGTTGTTGGGCGAAGGCCGATGATTTCAATTTCTTCACCGACTTTGATTACGCCGCGCTCAACACGTCCAGTAACAACAGTTCCACGACCAGAGATCGAGAACACGTCTTCAACTGGCATCAAGAAAGGCTTATCTTTTTCACGCTTAGGTTGTGGGATGTAAGCATCGACTTGATCCATCAATTTCAAGATGGCTAGCTCACCCAATTCACCAGCATCACCTTCCATAGCTTTCAAAGCAGATCCTTTGATCACTGGAATTTTGTCGCCAGGGAATTGATAGGAGCTAAGAAGTTCGCGAACTTCCATCTCAACGAGCTCAAGAAGCTCTGGATCATCAACCATGTCGCATTTGTTTAAGAAAACAACGAGAGCTGGAACACCAACTTGGCGAGCCAAGAGGATGTGTTCACGAGTTTGTGGCATTGGGCCGTCAGCAGCGGAAACAACAAGAATTGCTCCGTCCATCTGAGCAGCACCAGTGATCATGTTTTTAACATAGTCAGCGTGGCCTGGGCAGTCCACGTGTGCATAGTGGCGCTTGTCAGTTTGATACTCAACGTGAGTAGTATTAATAGTAATACCACGCTCTTTTTCTTCAGGAGCGTTATCAATTTGGTCATACGCGCGAGCTTGTGCGAATCCTTTTTTAGCAAGCACAGTTGTGATTGCAGCGGTCAACGTGGTCTTACCATGGTCAACGTGACCAATGGTGCCGATGTTGCAGTGGGGTTTACTACGATCAAATTTCTCTTTCGACATACCTTCTAGGCCTCCGAGTGTTTGGTTAGGTTTTTACCGGACCTACAACCGGTGATTAAAAACTGGAGCTCTTGTCGGGATTCGAACCCGAGACCTCTCCCTTACCAAGGGAGTGCTCTAC
>DBAE01000222.1:10184-10447 GCA_002291495.1 Bacteriovoracaceae bacterium UBA1018
ATTGAGCTATTCCCGCTTACTACTTCACCAACAAAACAAAGCGATCCGCAAAAAGAGCACTTTCAACAAATTGCTTCTATTTGCTCCATCCATAGAAAACATTCTGATTGTTTTCAATCAAAAGTCTCTCAACCCACACTTTTAAATGTAGGTTTTCCTCTAAAGACTCCCTTTACCACCTCAAAGAGGATCTATTAGGATCTCAAGAAGCTTTCCTAGGCCATCAGGAAAGTGGTGGAGAGAGAAGGATTCGAACCTTCGAA